>CAZBYX010000018.1:4301-23609 GCA_964496055.1 uncultured Saprospiraceae bacterium | reverse complement strand
GTTCGCGAGGAGCCTTTCGAACGGAGTTCGAAAGTACGAGCCACCGTACCCGCAAACTCCGTTCGCGAGAAACCTTTCGAACGGAGTTCGAAAGTACAAGCCACCGTACCCGCGAACTCCGTTCGCGAGCATAGCTTTCGAACAGAGTTCGAAAGTACAAGCCACCGCACGCGCGAACGCCGCTCGCGAAAAGCCCCTTTCGAACAGAACCGTACCCGCGAACTCCGTTCGCGAGCTTTCTTTCGAACGGAGCTCGAAAGTACAAGCCATCCTACCCGCGAAGGCTCTTCGCGAGACCCTTCGAAGGGAAGTTATCCCTGTATTTCAATATGTCTCCCTGTCTCTATGTATTTCTGGGGCGCAGCCCATGCGCGCTGCCAAATATTTCCACTTATCTCCTTGTCTCAATGTATTTCAAGGGCGCAGCCCCTTGTATTTCGGGGGCGCAGCCCATTCGGGCAGCCAAATATTTCTACTTGTCTCCTTATCTCTATGTATTTCTTGGGCGAAGCCCAAATATATTTCTTTTGCGCAGCCTATGCGGGCAAGTATTAATCCTCCACAAACTTGTAGCCCACACCCCGGACGGAGTGGAAGAAGCGCGGGTTTTTGGGGTCTTCCTCGAAGTGTTTGCGGAAGGCGAGGATGAAGTTGTCGATGGTGCGGGTGGAGGGAAAGACGTCGTAGCCCCAGACGGACTGAAGGATTTGGTGGCGGCTCACGACCTCGTTCTTGCGGTCGATGAGCAGTTTGAGGAGCATGGCTTCCTTTTTGGTCAGGGTGAATTTCCCTTTGACGCCGACGGCCTCGTAGGTTCGGAAGTTGACGCGGTTGTTGCCGAAGGTGTATTCCTCGAGTTCGGTGGGGGGCTTGGCGCTGCTGCGTTTGAGCAGGTTGCGCACACGCAGCAGCAACTCTTGCAGGTGGAAGGGTTTGGTCAGGTAGTCGTCGGCGCCGAGGCGCAAGCCCTCGATGCGGTCGGGGGCGGCGTCTTTGGCGGTCAGGAACAGGATGGGCACTTCCTGATTGGTCAGGCGCACCTGCTGGCAGATTTGAAAGCCGTCCACTTCGGGCAGCATCACGTCCAGGATGAGCAGGTCGAAGTGCTGCTGCTCAATGAGGTCCAGAGCGGTGCGGCCGTCCCCGGCGGGGATGACTTCGTGGCCTTCCATCTCCAGGTTGAGCTGGACGACGTTACGGATGTTTTGTTCGTCTTCGACCAGAAGAATCCTCATGCTCGTTAATTTTCTTGCGCTTGGGGCGGGTGCAGGGGCAGTTCGATGTGGAAAGTAGTGCCTTTGGGGCGGTTTTCCAAGACCCGAATGCGGCCCCCGTGAGCCCGCACGATTTGATGAACGATGAACAAACCCAGCCCCGTGCCCGGCGCCCGCCGGGTGTCCTCGTTGCCGATGCGGTAGAATTTTTCGAAGATGCGCTCGCGCTCTTCTTTGGGGATGCCGATGCCCTGGTCGGCCACCACCAGATGGAGGGTGCCGTTGGAAGTCCAAAGCCGCAGCTCGATTTCGGGAGCTTGCTGAGAGTATTTGACGGCGTTTTCGAGCAGGTTCAGCAGCACGGAGGTGAAGCCGAGGCGGTCGGCGTGGAGGGGCGGCAGTTTCTCGTTCGGGAAGGTAACCTTCAGGGCGGCCTCGGGGTGGCGGGTGCGGATTTTTTCAACCAGTTCCTGCACCAACTCCCGGGCGTTCAGGGGTTCGAAGGTGGGCTGGTAGCTGCTGTCGAGCTTGGCCGAAAGCAGCAGGTTGTTGATGAGGGTGTCGAGCCGTTCGGTTTCCTGCAGGGCGTTGGTGAGCAAGGACTGAGACTGCTCGCGCCGGAGGGGGCGTTCGGCCAGCGTTTCGAGCACCAGCCGAATGGAAGCCAGCGGCGATTTCAGTTCGTGGGTGATGGACAACAAGAAATTGCGGCGTTGGTGGGCGGCTTGCATCTCCCGGTTGTAGCCCCGATTGATGAGATAGATGCCCACCATGAGGGTGAGCACGAAGACGGTGGCTTCCCCCATGATCATCCACTCCTGCCGGCGGTATTGGCGCAACAGGGTCTGGTAGGCATCCGTGGCTTCGAATTCCTGGGGTGTGCGCACCCGACCTTCGGCCACCATGCCGATTTTCATCAGCTCGGCTTTGGCCTGAAAGGCGTCCCGGTTTTTGATGAACAGCAGTACCGACCACCAGGCGAATGCCAGGACCATGTAGGCAATGACCAGGTAAGAGAGCAGCCGCAGGCGGGCGTCGGGCAGGCTTCGGTCCAGGTTTTTCATCGCGGCAAAATTAGGGGATTTGCGGAGGGAGCATGTCCAGCCCGCGCCGATAGTCCTCGGGGGTGTCCAGGTCCAGATGGCCCAGCGGAAAATCCACCCATTGAACCTGTTCGAGATGAGGCTTGAGCAAAGCCCTGGCGCCGGCTTTCCCTTTCAAGCCTTGCAGGGCCTCGAAAAAGGGTTGGGGAAAAAGGGTTGGGGGGCCGAATCCCGATTCGTAGCGGCAGGCGACGGGTTGCCCGGTTTCCGCCCCCAGCATCATGATTTGCCGCAGCAGCTCGGAGGTGACGAAGGGCATGTCCACGGGCAGGAGCACTATGCGCCGCAGATGGGGCCGCAAACGAAGCGTTTCCCCCACCCCCCGGGCGATGGAGCTGCCCATGCCCGCTGCCCAGCCCGCGTGGTCAATGAGGAGGACGGGGTAGGGGGCCACCAGCGGACGACACAGCTCGGCATGCGCCCCGAGAACGACGCTGACCACCTCCGGCCGGGCGTGGAAGGCCTGTTCCAGCTGATGCAAGAGCAGGGGCTTCCCCTGCCAGGGCAACAATTGTTTGGGGCGCCCCATGCGTTGGCCTGCACCCGCTGCCAGCACCACCACCCCACACCCCCACCCAAAGGGCGGGTAGGGCGAGCGCGAGGAGCTGCTCCCCACACCGGCTCCCATCAGGAGTGCGCGGATTTGGTGGGCTGGGGCCGGGCGGCCGCCAATTCCCGGGGGAAGTCTTTGGTCAGCGGGCGACGCACCTGCCGAATCAGCCATTCGGCGTAGGATTCCCGCTGCAGGCGCGTGGGGGCGGCAAGGTGGTTGCGGTCGAACCACAACAGGAATCGAAGAGCTCCCCCCCAGCGCAGCGGTGCCGGCGTGAGGTAGTGCACGCTCCAGCTCACCAGTCGGCGCAGTGCCTCTTGATGGTGGCGCACTTCCTCGTTCAGGGCCGGTTCCTGACGCTCCTGCCGCACATCGGTGCGGAAAGCGCGTTTGCCGTAGTGCAGGACGGGCCAGAAAAAGCCAAAGGGGGAGGGCCGTCGCTTTTCGAAATCGTCGATGAGCAGGTTGGCGTTTTCGAGCGTTTTGCGCAGCAGCAGGTACTCCGACCGACTGATTTTGCGCTCGTACACGCGCTCGCTGCGCAGCAGGTCCATCAAAGCGCGGCGGTAGGCGTACATGGCTTCCAACACCCGGTCGTGCCGTCGCACCGCCACCAAACGGAGGATGAGATAGACCGCCAGAACGATGCAAATCAGGGTAAGCACGGTGGTAGTATGTTTAACGTGGGGTAAATGTCGGGCTTGGCACTCAGGAGCGTGGGGCCAGGGTTCGTTCCTCATCGTGGGGGGCGGACTCCCCCCTGCTGCCCAGGCGGAAGTGGCGGTCGAGCAATTGGGTGAACCGCTCGCGGTATTCGCGGTTCTCGTCCGCCAGCCTTTCAATCTGTCGGTCCTTGTCGCTCAGACTCTTCGTCAACAGTTGGTAAACCACGAAAAGTAAGATTACGATTATCAGCCCGAGAATACCAAAGTGTTGGGTAAAGAGCTCGGCAAGAGATTGGAAAAAATCGGTGCTCATGGGATGAGTGATTGGGTTTGCGGCGCACAAATTACAAACTAATTGCATGAGATGCACGCAAAACGGGGGCAGGGTGGGGGAGCGACTCAGCGTTTCAGCGCCCAGGTGCGTTCCACGGGCAAGATGCGCCCGTCGGCCTGAATGTATGCCCGAAGGGTGAGGCGGTTATGGGGGCGGGCTCGCAGGGCCAGGCGCTTCATTTCGCGGTTCCAATCAGGTGGGCCGGCGACGCGTAGCGTTCGGTTCTTCCGCTCCACCAAGACTTCGAGCTGGGTGATGGGGCAGGCTGTTCCCTGCAGGTCGCGCACGGCAGGGGGTGCCTCCAGCAGCGCCTTCAGCTCCTTCCGCGTGAGGGTGGCGGCAGGGGCCTTGCCCCAGAGGAGGTGGAAGTTTTCCGCGGGGTCGGGCTTTTTCAAATTGAAGTGAACCGGCAGATCCAACGCGCAGGCCACCGCCCGCCCCTCGAAGCGGGCCGGCTCCCAGGGCGGCATCTGGCGAACCACCCGCAGCGCCTCCTCCCCGCACCCGCCCCCGATGTCGTTCAGCAGGGTCACCTGAGCGACCCGGCCGTCGGCTTCCACCACGAAGCGCACGTACACCGTGCCCTCGATGCCCTGCGCCTGCGCTTCTTCCGGATACCGCAAATTATCCTTCAGGTAAGCCAACAAGCGTCGCCGACAGCAGGTCTGTTTGGCCGCGCTCCCTGCGGGCTGTTCGAAGCACCCCTGAAAACAGGGCAATTCGTCCACCTTTTCAGCCGGCAATTGCTGGCCCGAAACCGCAAGCGCCGTGAAAATCATCGAAAGGAAAGAAAGGATGTTCCAGGTGTTCATGGGAGAAGGCTTCTTTTTTCAGTGGGCAGTACTCAGTAGGCAGTAGGCAGTGGGGGGGTGGGGGGAGGGGGTTGGAGTTGGCAATTCAACCGACCAAAATTCGCGCTAATTTCCTGGCACGCTTTCCAGCCGGACGGAATTGAACTTTTTTGGATAATTTTACTTCAAATCTTCGGCTTACGTTTCCCCGCTTGCCTTTCTTGAAACACTTCCCGTACCGATTTTCCCCACACTGTGGGATTCCCCATTTCACCGCATAGCGCCGGGTTTTCGTTTGGAGCCCATGCTGGGGGCCAAACCCGAGCGAGCTCACCGCCATGAGCGCGGCACCATTTGAATTGAACACCAAAGCCCTATCCCCATGGTATCCGAAAAAATTTTCGCACGCATCCTTGCTGGCCGAAACCTCCTCCTTTTCCTGGCCGGGGGCCTGTTGTTTCCCGGGGGGCTGTTCGCCCAGGAAGCGCCCAATACGGCTCTGCTGGAAAAAACCGTCCCCGAAACGGTCAAACTCCAAACCCCGCCCGAGAAGGGCAGCTCGATGGGTTCTCCGGACGAGGCGGAGGAGGCAGCTGCCCTGTTCGCCATCCAATCCCTGAAGATTACGAAGGAAAAATCCCTTCACCTGCAGGTGTGGAACCCCCTGGAGGAACCGCTAAAGGTCAAACTTTACGACCTGTACGGCAAGCGCCTCTTCGACGAGGACTACCCCGGCGTGCTGGGCCGACAGTCCCTGGTACTGGACTTCAAGTGGCTTCCGGAGGGAACCTACTACCTGATGGTCCGTTGCGGTTCCTTCCAGAAAATGCTGCAGGTGAGCATTCCATGAAGCGGGCTGGCGCCCCACCGCTCACCCGATGCTCCAACCCTTCCCGGGCGAAAATAATTCGAGAAAACGCCGGGTGGGCAATGTGATTATTTGTCTGCTGCCAATCTTTTGGGTTAAATTTTTCGGGGGTGCTTGCCCCCGCCCGAATTTCCCGTTATTTTGCCACGCATTGTCGAACACCTTTAGAATTTTCGCTCCATGAAAGCACGACTACCACTCTTCATTCCTCTGGTTTTCGTTTCCCTGTTGGTTTTTTCTTCTTGCCTCAAAGACAAAGCCGACGTGGTGGTGAAACATTACAGCGACCAGGAGCTCGCGGTTTTGAACGAAGTCTTGAACCTGCCTGCCGAGCCCCTGGACTATCGGGTCTCCGTGCCGGCCGAGTTGGGCGGGTTTTCCTTCTTTGTGGACAACGACAAGGCTACGCTGGGGCGGGTCCTCTTTTACGACAAGAAGCTGAGCGCCAACGGGAAGGTCTCCTGTGCTTCCTGCCACCTGCCCGAAAAGGGCTTTGCCGACGGCAAGGCGCTGTCGGAGGGGTTCGCCGGCGAGCTGACCGAACGCAACTCCCTGGCGCTGGGGGCGGTAGTCAATTTCGAGTCTTCCTACAACGGGCCCGTGGTCAGTCAGCGGGCGGGTTTTTTCTGGGATGAACGCGCCCGCACCGTCGCGGAGCAAAGCACGCAAACCCTCCAGAACCCCATCGAAATGGGCGCCGACCTGGAACAGCTCGGTGAAAAATTGATGCAGGAAGAATACTACCGCATCCTGTTCCGCAAGGCATTCGGCAACCGGATGAATTTCGTGCCCACCTCCGAGCTCATCACCGAAGCCCTGCAAGAGTTCGTCAACTCCATCGCCACTTTCAATTCCAAGTTCGACAAGGGCTTGCGGGCGCATGGCAGCCCCTCCGTTTCGTTCTCCAATTTCACCGCCGAAGAAAACCGGGGCAAGGAGCTCTTCCTGCAGCACTGCGCTTCCTGCCACGACGACAAAGTGGCCGTCCAGCGGGTGAACATCGCCAACAACGGCCTGGAGCTGAATTACAAAGACCGCGGCGTCGGGGCCGTCACCAACCGAATCACGGACAACGGGAAGTTCAAGGTGCCCATGCTGCGCAACGTCGCCCTCACCGCCCCCTACATGCACGACGGGCGCTTCGCCACCCTCGAAGAAGTGGTGGAACACTACAGCTCGGGCATTCAGCCTCACCCCAACCTCGACGAGCGCCTGCGCGATGAAAACGGCGAGCCCAAACGCCTCAACCTCTCCGAAGAGGACAAAGCCGCCCTGGTCGCTTTCCTCCACACCCTCACCGACCTGGGCAGCCTGGTGCAAGAGAAGTACCTCGACCCCTTCAAAAAATGAGAGGGGCTTCAGGAGCACTCAAAAAGCAGGCAGCCGACATTGGCTGCCTGCTTTTTTTCGGCCGCGCGTAACCTCCGGGTGGGGGGGGCGCGTCATGGGGTCGAAAGCCGTGAATTGGAGGCTATTCCCCGAACCCATTCACCAGCCAAAGCACACCCGACATGAAAAGGATTTTGCCGCTTTCCTTCTGCCTGCTCTTTCTGGGAGGGCCCTTGCTCTCCGCTCAAACCCCCGCTCTCAACCAGTTTTACCGCCAATACAAGCGGGGCAAGGAGGTCAAGAATTTCCGGGTACCGGGCTGGGTGGTGAAGCTGGGCAGCAAAATCGCCCTGCGCCACTCGAAAGACCCGAACGCAAAACCCGCCTTGAGCCTGGCCAAAAAATTCGGGAAGATGAAAGTCATGATTTCGGAGGGAGGCCGAAGCATTCCTCCGCAGGCGGTCGAACGCCTGACCGCCCAGCTCCGCCGCCAGAATTTCGATGACTGGATTTACGTGCGGGAGGAGGGCACCACCGTCAACATCATGGCGCGGGAATCCAAGGGCAGGCTGCGCAATTTGCTCATCCTGGTCAATGAAGAGGACGAGTTCGTTTTCCTCAGCGTCAAGACGAAGCTCAAAGCCCGGGACATAGGGAAGGTGGTCGAGTGGTACATGAAAACCCACAAGCCCAAACCCATCCGCAAACCCGACGAGAAGATTCCGCAGGTGTGAGGCGCCCGCCTTTGGCAAATTAATTGCATCGTTTCCGAGCCAATCGATTGTTTCTGCCCCCCTTCCCGGGACTTCCGTCCCGCTCAAAGGTGGAAATGATGCAAAAGTTCCCTAAATTCCCCGGCATTCCGCTGGACTCCTCACAACCCTTCGACATGGGGCTCGCACACGCCAGGCGATTTCAACTCTTTCGCGCTCCTTACAAGCGCCACATCTGGGTGGGGGGCGTGCCCGACAATGAGTTCGACTGGAACGACCCCCAAAACTGGCTCAACCACCAGCCCCCGGGGTGGAAAAGCATCGTTTTCATCCACCCCGATTTCGTCCACGACGATTGCTTCCCCCAGCTCGACGCCAAAGTCAAAGACATCGCCCAGCTGGTCATTTTCGAGGGGGCTACCCTCAAAATCCTGCCCGAAGCCGAGCTCACCGTGGACGGCCTGATGCAGGAAAGCTACGGCATCATCAATCACGGCTTCCTCTACAATTTTGGCGAAATCAACATCCTCAACACCCGCATGGGCTGCATCCACAATTTCGGCACTCTGATGAACGAGGGCTCCATCGCCGTGGACCTGCCCTACGAGGAAGCCCTCCAACTCAAGGAGGGAGGCTCCTTCTACAACAGCGGGGAAATCATCAACCTGGCCATGTTTTGAGGGGTTCCCCCTGAGCACCTCGGCCACTTTCCCTTCCAGTTTCCGTCCCCTGCTATCTTTGGGCTCCAAACGACGCCCATGGAAATTCGCATCCGAAAGGCCGAAGCCGCCGACCTGCCCGCCATCCACCGGTTGGTGGGAGAACTGGCCGCCTACGAGAAAGCCCCCGAAGAGTTCGTCGCCGACCTGGAGGAGTACGCCCGTTGTTTTGAGCAGGGCATTTTCCAATCCCACGTTGCCGAGGTGGAGGGGCGGGTCGTGGGCATGACGGTGTTCTACCTGGGCTTTTCCACCTGGAAAGGCCGCATGCTCTATCTGGAAGACTTCGTGGTCAGTGAACCCTATCGGCGGCTCGGGGTGGGGCAGCGTCTCTTCGAAGCCTATCTGGCCACCGCCCGCGAGCTCGGGTGCAAAGTGGCCAAATGGCAAGTCCTGGACTGGAACCAGCCCGCCATCGAGTTCTACAAAAAGCAAGGCGCGGTGCTGGAAACCAACTGGTGGAACGGCAAGCTCTTTTTTGACTCAAACCTGGAAAGATATTGTTAGTTTTGCTTGGAAAATTGGCGGTGGGTTTCGACATTTGTGCCGAATTCAAGATTTGAGTCCAGGGTTTCTTTCTTTATTGTAGATTTCTTCTTAATTTCACCCTGCGAATTTTTGTCTTTCCCCAGAACCACAAAAGATAGTGTTTCATAGTGTGAGGGGTGACCGCTTCGGTGGTTGCCCTCTTTTTTTGCCCCCGTTTCCGGGCACGAGGGGAGGGGGCAAGGGTGGGGGTATTCCTCAGCTCGCCCGTTCCAGCAGACCTTCGGCAAATTCCCGCAATTCCCGTTTCCTGGCTTCACTCCCCCTTGCCGCTTCGAGGTGGCGCAGGCCGCGTTCGAAATGGCGTCGCTTCTCCTCATGGGCGAACTCCTCCAGTTTCAGGTCGGCGTACAGGGCGATGACCTCCTGAATTTTCTCCTCCTCGGGCAGGTTTTTCCCGGTGAACAGCTCGTGCAATCGCCGGCGGGCCGGCGGGGAGGCGCTTTCCAAAGCCTTCACATAGAGGAAGTTCTTCTTGTTCTGGGCGATGTCGCCTCCCACTTTTTTGCCCACCAGGTCGGGATGGCCGAAAGTATCGAGCAGGTCGTCCTGAATTTGGAAGGCGATGCCGATTTCCTTTCCGAACTGGAAGAGATTTTCGGCGGTCTCCTCTTCGGCTCCGCCGATGAGGCCCCCCATCTGAAGGGCGCAACCCAGGAGGACGGCCGTCTTCAGCTCGATCATTTCCAGGTACTGAGGGAGAGACACGGATTCGGCCTGCTCGAAATCCATGTCGAGCTGTTGGCCTTCGCACACCTGCCGGGCCGTGCGATTGAAGAGTTGGAGGAGGCTGGGCAACAGGGAGTCGGGTTCCACGCGGCAGAGGTACTCGTAGGCGAGGATGAGCATGGCATCGCCGGAGAGGATGGCCTGGTTGGCACCGAAGCGGATGTAGGCACTGTCTTTGCCTCTGCGCAGGGGGGCGCTGTCCATGATGTCGTCGTGCAGGAGGGTGAAATTGTGGAACAGCTCCAGGGCATAGGCGGCGGGTAAAGCCGCCTCGCAGGGGCCGTCCACCAGGCGGCAGCCCCACAGGCACAGCAGGGGGCGCAAACGCTTCCCACCCGTGCCCAAACCGTATTCGATGGGGGCATATAAAGCTTTTGGCTCTTTCGAAAGGGTTTGATTGTCAAAGTATTGCTGGAAAAGTGCCTGCAGTTGGCGTAGTGTTTGCATGGAAGTGAAAAATTCGGTCCGGCTCTTGCTTCGAGGGCCCAAAGATAGCTTTCTGGTCTCGCTCTCGCTCCCGGGGGCTTTGCCCGGCCCTTTTTCCAGAACGCCATTGGAAACATCGGTATAAAACTCCCTGAGATGAAAAAACTTCGGCCCGTAAACATTCTGCTGGTGGAAGACAACCCCGGCGATGTGCGATTGACCCAAGAAGCCCTCAAAGAAGGCCGCATCGACGTCAATCTGAACGTCATCATGGACGGCGTCGAGGCGGTCAAATACCTGCACAAGCAGCCCCCCTACGAAAACGCCGTCACCCCCGACCTGATCTTGCTCGACCTCAATCTGCCCAAAAAAGACGGTCGGGAAGTGCTGGCCGACATCAAGACCGACGAGCAGTTGAAAAAAATACCCGTCATCGTCCTGACCACTTCCAAATCCGAGCAAGACGTCATGAAGAGCTACAAGCTCCACGTCAACTGCTACATCAACAAACCGGTCGAATTCGATGAGTTTTTCGAAATCGTCAAGAAAATCGAGGAATTCTGGCTCGGCACTGCCATCCTCCCCTCCCTGATTGAATAGGGCTCGCTCCTCCCCCAACAAACCAGCATCTGTCGCTTAATCCCAGACCTACCGGAACATGAGGAATCTCGCCGAAAAAACCCTTCTGGTCATCGAGGACAACGTGGGCGATTTCAAGCTCCTGTGCAATTGCCTGGAGGAATCGGCAACCTCCTTCAAGGTGTTGCATGCCCCTACCGTCTTCGAGGGCCTCGCTCTTCTGGAACAACATTCCGTGGACCTCATCCTGCTCGACCTCACCCTCCCGGATTCCTCCGGATTCAAGACCCTGGAGCGCATTCATGCCGCCGGCAAAGGCGAGGTGCCGGTCATCGTCCTGACGGGCATGAAGAACGAGTTGGTAGGGATGCAGGCCATCAAGGCGGGGGCGCAAGATTTTCTGGTCAAGGGGCAGTTCGATGCCCGGCTGTTGGTGCGCTCCATCCGTTTTGCCCTGCAGCGCTTCGAAATCCAGAAAAAGCTGCAGGAGTCGGCCATTCAGCTCGAAATCCACCGCAACCGCTTCAAGGAAGCCCAGGAACTGGCGCATTTCGGGCACTGGGAAATGGACCTGGTCAGCCAGGAAATGAGCTGGTCGGACGAAGTCTTTCGCATTTTCGGCTACGAGCCCGGGATGCTGACGCCCACCCTGTCCACTTATCTGGAATTCGTGCCCCTCGAGGAGCGGGCCACGGTGGAGGAGTTTGTGGAGCGGGTCTCGCAGGAGGGGGAGCGCCGCTCCCTGGAGCATCGCATTTTGGTGGGAGGCAAAGCCATTCGGCACGTAGCCGTTCATGCCAAGGTGCATCAAGACGAGCTGACCGGCAAATTCCTCATCGTCGGCGGCATCCAGGACATCACCGAGCGCAAAATCAGCGAGCAGCTGCTGCTGGAGAAATCCTTCAACAGCAAGGCCTGGAAATACCGGGAGAAAATCCTGGCCCAACTGGGATTCAATGTGCGAACGCCGCTGGCCTCCCTGGTCAATTTCCTCCATTTGCTCGACAAAACACCCCTCAGCCCCCCGCAGCGGGAATACCTGGCGGGCTTGAAGTCCTCCATCGCCGGGCTCGGCCTGGCCGTCGGCAACCTGCTCAACTTCACCCTCACGCTCACCGACGAACTGAAAATGGAGACGGAGGAAATGGCGCTGGAAACATTCCTGCGCAGCATCGAGAACCTCGTCCAAATCCGCGCCGACAAGGCAGGGGTGAAGCTCGACATCCAATGCTCGGACAAGCTGCCCGAACGCGTGGCGGCCGATTTCGGAAAGCTCACCCATGTGCTCGTCAACCTGCTGGACCTGGCCCTGCATCGCAGCAAGCCGGGCCAAACGGTGACCCTGAAGGTGAGCGGTACGAAGGGCAAGGGCCAGGCCCTGGATTTGACCTTCCAGCTCGAAGACCGGGGCGAATTCCTCACCAAAGACCAGTGCTCGGAGCTATTCGACCGGGAAAAGATTCTGAGCCGGCTTGGCGAGGGGGAGGAGGAAACCAGCGAATTGCTCGTGGGGGCAGCCATTGCGCGCAAGCTGTGCGCCCACCTCGAGGGGCGCTTTTCCGCCGAACCTTTGCGGCCGCAAGGATTGCGGGTGCAGCTCAGCCTGCCCGTCCAGTGGGTCAAGCCGACCACCTTTGCCGCCGGAGAAGCCCCCGCCACCCCGCTGCACATCTTGTTGGTGGAAGACCACGTGCTCAACCAAATCGCCACCAAGAACCTGCTGCTCAATTGGTCGCCCCTGGTGAAAGTGGACCTGGCCGGCAACGGCAAAATCGCCCTGGAAAAATTCCGCAGCGGCACCTACGACCTCATCCTCATGGACCTCCAGATGCCCGAAATGGACGGCGTGACCGCCACCGAGCACATCCGCCGCCAGAGCGACATCCCCATCATCGCCCTGACGGCCAACTCCAGCCGCCAGGAGATGGAGCGCTGCTTCAAAGCGGGGATGAACGATTACCTGGCCAAACCCTTCCAACCCGAAGAACTCTACGCCAAAATCCTTCGCATCATGGCCCTGGTCGCCAATTGATGCGCCCCGCGCCCTCCCCTCCAACCGCTCCCCGTTTGAGGGAAGGGTGGGGGGGGGGAGGCGCTCCCTTCCTCGGTTTCTTCTTCTTCCGATTCGGTAGGTTTTCCGTGCAAATCCTCCTGAAGCCCCGGAAATTGGGCACCATGCGCCGGCAGGCGTTTATCTTTGGAGGCAAATACGCCCGGGAAATGCGTTGGCGCCCCCTCCTCGAATGGTTTTTGGCGGTTTTCGCCGTTTTCATGCTCCTTTGGGTGGTGGATGACTATCTTGCCACCCTGCTCGGTGCCATTCTGGGGGGTGTGTTGCTGCTGGTTTTGTTGTTCGCCTTCGTGGTGGAGCTCATCGAGCGCAGCAAGGTGCCCCGCCTGTTTTTCGGAATCCTGCTGGTCTGCCTGGCGGGCATTCTTTTTTCGGCGCTCCTCTATTGGGTGCTGTTTGGCGGGCAGTTGGGGTGGCTTCAGGAATAGGGGGGGCGGTTTTCTCCCATGACAAAAAATGAAACACTAAAACGACAGACATGAGCCAGTTCAAACCCTTTCGACACCCCTATCCCATCCAGTCCAAGTATGCCCGCAAGGTGGCCTACTTCTGCATGGAGTTCGGCATCGCTCAACCCTTGAAAATCTATTCGGGGGGGCTGGGCTACCTGGCGGGTTCGCATCTGCGCAGTGCCTATGCCCTGCGCCAAAACCTCATCGGCATCGGAATCCTCTGGAAATACGGCTACTACGACCAGGTGCGCAAGGGCAACAACGAAATGGACGTGCTCTTCCAGGAGAAGAGCTACAATTTCCTGCAAGACACGGGCATCGAATTCACCATCCAGGTCAATCGGCATCCCGTGCGGGTGAAGGTGTGGTACTTGCCGCCGGAGGTGTTCGGCACCGCACCGCTGTTTTTGCTTTCCACCCAGCACCCGGCCAACGACTACCTGGCGCAGACCATCTGCCACCACCTGTACACCGACAACGTGGAAGCCAAAATCGCTCAGTACATCTTGCTGGGCAAGGGGGGTGCCCGCCTCCTGGAAATTCTGGGCTGGGAGCCCGAGGTCTATCACCTCAACGAAGCCCACGCCCTGCCTGCCGCCTTCCACCTGTACGAGCGGCTGGGCTCGGTGCGGGAAGTGCGCAAGCGCCTGGTCTTCACCACCCACACGCCCGTGGAGGCAGGCAACGAAGTGCACGACCTGTCCCTGCTCGAACGCATGGGCTTCTTCGGCAACCTGCCCCTCGAGGAAGTGCGCCGCATCGCCGGGTTGGATAGCGAGGCCTTCAACCAGAGCCTGGTGGCATTGCGTCTTTCCAAACTCGCCAACGGCGTGAGTCGCAAGCACGGCCGGGTGGCCCGCGAAATGTGGGGCGGCTACGAGGGCATCTGCCCCATCACCCACATCACCAATGCCCAGAACTTCGCCTACTGGCACGACCCCGAATTGTATCGCGCCCTGGAGGCAAAAGACGACGCCGCCCTGCGCTCGCGGAAGCTCCAGCTCAAAAAGCAACTCTTCGACCTCGTCGCCGACCAGACGGGCAAACTCTTCGACCCCCAAACCCTCACCCTCGTCTGGGCGCGCCGCTTCGCCGCCTACAAACGCCCCGACCTCATCGTGCGCGATTTCCAGCGCTTCGAGCGCATCGTCAAAAACAGCCGACGACCCATTCAAATCATCTGGGCCGGCAAGCCCTATCCTTCCGATTACGGAGCCATCGGCACTTTCAACCACCTGGTGCACCTGTCCAAAAAGTACCCCAACCTGGCCGTGCTGACCGGCTATGAGTTGGCGCTGTCCAAAGCCCTGAAGCAAGGCGCCGACGTCTGGCTCAACAACCCGCGCATTCCCCTCGAAGCTTCCGGCACCAGTGGCATGACCGCCGCCATGAACGGTGCGGTGAACCTCTCCACCCAGGACGGGTGGATACCCGAATTCGCCCGCCACGGGCACAATGCCTTCGTGGTGCCCGTAGTGGACCCTCGCCTCTCACCCGAGGAACAGGATGCCGTGGACGGCAACAACCTGCTCGATGCCCTGGAGTTCGAAGTTCTGCCCACCTACTACGAAGCCCCCGAAAAGTGGTGGGCGGTGGTGCGCAACGGCATGCGCGAAATCCTGCCCTTCTTCGACAGCGACCGCATGGCCGACCAGTACTATCGGAAGATTTACGAAGCCTCCTACCTCATGCCCCGGTTAAAACGCCGCCTGCACTTGAGCTGAGCGCCCGGGCTGCAGGAAGGCTTAGGGGAGGGGCGGAGCAGAGGGGGCGTCCATTTCCAGGGCGTAAACCAGAAAGAAATCGTTCTCCAGCAGAGAATAATCGATTCGGAAGGCTCGCAGCCTTCCGTTTTTTTTGAGGGTTCCCAGGGTTCGCCCGCCTCGTGCCTGAAAGCGGAAAGGCTGGATGAAGAGGTCTTCGCTGAAGTTGAGTTGTCGGCGGCCGTAGGCTTTGTAGAGTGCCTCCTTGGCCCCCCAATGGACGTGCAGCTGGGCCAGGTAGTCGTCCTTTCGAGCGGCTTCCAGTTCGCGGGGGTGCATGAACTTGTGGGCGATGCTCCCGATGCGGGGCACGAAGCGCTGGATGTCCACTCCGACCACCGTGGGGGCGGCAATCACCGCCGCCAGATGATTGGAGTGGCTGATGGAAATGTGCCAGTCACTGCCCGATAGGTGCGGCTTTCCGAATTCATCCTTGACCAAAGCGCCCCGGTGCGTGCGCTCAGAGAGCAGGTGCAGCAGGTAGCGCGTGGCCAGCCATTCCAACCGGCGCCCCTCCCCCTTCAAGCGGGCGAACTCCTCCCGTTCCGCGGGAAAGAGCTCCATTCGTTCGAGGAAAAAAGACTCCGGTTCCTGGATGTGCCACACCCCCAGGATGCCTTCGGGTTCCAGCGATTGCTTGCGTGCGAGCCCCATGATCCGAGTGGTAGTGTGGGGCAAAGATGGGAAAGTTGCGGGGAGGAAGAAGCACCCCGGCCGGTTTGAGGAGGGGCGGCCGGAGTGGGGGGGAGGAGGATTACTGGAGCTGGACGTTGTGTTGCGCCACCATCTTGCGGATGTTGATGAGGGCGTAGCGCATCCGTCCCAGGGCGGTATTGATGCTGACGCGGGTCAGGGCGGCGATTTCTTTGAAGCTCATGTCGGCGTAGTGGCGCAAGATGACCACTTCCCGCTGTTCGGGGGGCAGGCGATCCACCAGATGGCGCACCTTTTCGTGCAGCTGGCTGCGGATGATGCTCTGTTCGGCATTGGGCTCGCTTCCGCTCAGGAAGTCGAAGATATCGAAGGTCTCCGTGGGCTGGACGATGGGCCTGCGCTTGTTGCGGCGGAAATAGTCCACGCACAGGTTGTAGGCGATGCGCATGGCCCATTGCCCGAACTTGCCTTCGTGGTTGTATTTCCCCCGGCGCAGGGTGTCGATGATCTTGATGAAAACGTCCTGGAAGATATCTTCGGCGAGGCTCTGGTCTTTGACGAACAGGTAGATGGTGGTGTAAATCTTCTGCTGGTGACGGCTCAACAAATGTTCGAAGGCCTTTTCATCACCCGACAGGTAAAGGTCGATCAGCTCCTGGTCGTTCAGGTGCTGCGCACAAAGCGGCTTCACTTGCATAACTAAATCGCTTTTAGTTCAAGGAATATGTTCAGTCGTGATTTAGTGTAGAAGTTTGCCGCTTATAGCTTAAGAGTTTTTAAGTGAGGAAATTTGAAGAAGAGGTTGGACTCAGCAATTTTATTCGCAAAGACGAAGCCAAATTAGACATTCTCTCGGGTTCCGTCCATGCCTGGGCGGGGTTTTAACAAATCTTTTGAAGCGGGAAATGCGCATTTGCAATCCAAGCGACTTGATTTTCAGGTCTTTTGGCCGCCGCCCCCGAATTCGAGGAAAAGGCGGTTGAGGTAGTCCAAAAGCTGCTTCAGGGCGTTTTGGTCTTTTTCCCGAAACCGGAGCTCCCAAACGCTGCGTTGGGTAGGCTCCACCTCGCGTCCGGACGTAAATTGGACTTCCAGCAGCGGGAAATTCCACAATTCCGAGGGCCCCATCGCTTGAAAGGCTTGGCCCGGTTCGGTTTCGAGTACCCTTTCAATGACCCGCCCGAGGTTCACATAGAGGGCGGAACTGTTTTCCTTCAGGTTTCGACAGTGTTTTTTGTTCAGGCGTAGCTTTCGGGGCAGGCCTCGGTCCAGGTGGTTTTCCACAAAGTTGGGGTCATTGGTCACAAAAAGCACGCCTTTGTGCGCGGCCAGGAAAATCGGCAGCTCCAGTCCGGGCAAATGGGCGATGAAATGGCTGCCGGCGGGCTCCAGCACCCCCCACTCCACACCCATTTGGAGGAGGGTTTGAAGGGGTTGGGGGTTGCCGTAGGCGATCAGGAGGGTCACACCGGGGATGCGGGTTTCCACCATGGTGTCCTTTTCGATGGGGTTGAATTCTTCGTCGTAATCGGTCAGGGTGACGGGGCGATGGGAGAGGACTTGCCCGCTCACCCCCAGAAACATTTGCCCCGGAAAGAGGTCGTAGAGCGCCTCCTCGTTGAGGAACAAGTCGGCCAGGGTAACGATGGAGCGGGCTTTATCGCCCAGGGGGCTGAGTTCGCTCAGCAGGTCGGCGAGGAGGGGCTTCAGGGCTTCGCCCAGGGCCCGGGTGTTGAGATTGAGGGCCAGGTAGCCGAGCACATCCTCGCCGGGCAGGTATCTGTGGAAGCGCCGCGGCCATTTGGAGTCGTTGGCGGCGGCGAGGAGGCGCCGCATCGGGGGGGCGAAGAATTGCCGGCTCACCACCTCGATTTTTCCATCCAGGGCGGAGATGCCCACGGCCTGCTGCCGCGATTGGTTCATGCGGAGGATGAGCTTCTTGCTCCATTCCGTCGCGGGGTCTCCCATTCCGGGCAAGGAGGGCAGGGTTTGCCCGGCTTGCAGGAGGAATTCGAAAAGCTTCTCGTAATCGATCCAGAGCTGGGTGTCGAAAGAGCCCTCGATGACCTGTCGGAAATGCGGGCGTGCCAGCAGGCTCCGTTCGGGCGGCAGGCGGAGGAGTTCCTGCACCCAATTGCGGAAACGGGCGTGCTGTAGGGCTGGGTCCAGGTCTTCATCGGTGGCTCTGGCTTCCTGGAACGCCAGGAGGACGAAGCGCTCCGTCCAGGCCAGACCCACCCCTTCATCGAGGAAGAGGAATCGGCCGGGGGGGAGGTCCTGAGGCTGATAGCCCTCCTCGAATTGTTCGAGCAAAAACTGCTCGAAGCGCTCGACGTCGGTGAGGGACAGCAGAACGCCCCCGCCGAAGTCTTCCGGGCTTTGGTTGACGAACAGATGGCTGGAGGATTGGAGGTTCAGTCCGTAAGCCGCGGGGTCGTCCAGTGCCAGGCGCGTGTTGTTCGTCTTGCCGAGCACCTCGTCGAGCAAGCCTTGCACCACGTCCAGCGCGGCGAGCTCTTTCAGGGGCACCTTGCGGTTCAGGTTGTCGGGATGGAGGCTCCAAAGAAAGAAAGCATCCTGGGGGACGTGGCTGAGCAGGGATTGACCGAGAATCGGCGTGCTGAGAGCGAGGAAGAGCCCGAAGAGCAGACAGCGCAATGGATGGCTTTTCATTTGGCGTAAGGTGAAAGGGTGGAGGAATGGGGAGAGGGGGCTGCCCCAAAGCTAAGGCAATTCCAGGACAGCCGAGGGGGGAGGGCTCAGGAGCGGGTTTGCCGGAAGAGGAATTCCGCGACCTGGAAGTCGAGTTCTTCGTCGATGTCCTGGGCTTCGAGGGCGGGGATTTCGAGCAAGTAGGGGCGGTCGCCGATGCGGTTGTGTTTGCGTTCGAGGATTTCCCGGGTGAAGAGGTAGAGGCAGGAGTTTTCCTCGTAGATGGGGGGCAGGTCTTGGGTGCGCAGCAGGATGTTGGGGTTGTGGTTGACGGCGCGGCCGAGCTGGTCCCAGAGGCGGGTTTGCAGGCGGGTGACGGTGAAGAGGCTGTCGTAAATGGGGTACTGGTCGAGGAAGGTCTGGATGCCCCGCTGCACGGAGTCGGCGCTGAGCAAGGGGTTGGTGGAGTGGGTCTGGAGGTAAAAATCGGCGGGCACCTGCCGGATGGTGTTCAGCAGCACGTCGTTCATGGGGATTTCGCCGGCACGCAGGTGTTCGGGGCGTTCCAGCAGGGTCACCGAGGGGAAGTGCCGGGCTGCATCCTCGAGGATGAAGGGGCTGTCCGTGTCGATGACCACCGTGGTGATTTGGGGGCAATCCAGCAAGGTGGTCACGATGTGGTGGTAGAGCGGCCGGCCGGCGAAGGAACGGTAATTCTTCCCGGGCACCCGCTCGCTGGAATGGCGCATGGGCACGATGGCGGCAATGGTAGCTGACATGGGCTCGTCTGGTTTGGGCGCGAAAATAGGAATCCGAAACAGGAGATGGCAACGTACATGGGCTGCGCCCTTGAAATACATGGAGACAAGGAGACAGATAGAAATATTTGGCCGCCCGCATGGGCTGTGCCCTTGAAATACATGGAGACAAGGAGATACGTAGAAATATTTGGCTGCCCGCGAGGGCTACGCCTCAGAAATACATGGAGACAAAGAGACAAATGGAAATAGCTGGCCGCCTGCGGGGGCTGCGGGGGTACGGTGACTCGTACTTTCGAACTCCGTTCGAAAGCCCCTCTCGCGAACAGAGTTCGCGAGTACGATGACTCGTACTTTCGAACTCTGTTCGAAAGCACCTCGCGAACGGA
>CAZBYX010000018.1:0-4201 GCA_964496055.1 uncultured Saprospiraceae bacterium | reverse complement strand
GTTCGAAAGGCTCCTCGCGAACAGAGTTCGCGAGTACAGTGCCGTTCGAAAGCCCTCTCGCGAACAGAGTTCGCGAGTACGGGGCTCCTCCTTTTCAGGATTGCCAAATTTTCAGGATGGGTGTGCTATCTTCAGCGCTGCATCAACCATTGCGCGATGAAACTTCCCTGGCTTTGGGGGCTGTTTTTCGGGAGCCTGCTGTTGGGCGGCCCAATGGCGGGTCAGCCTCCGAATCGGTTCGAACTGCCCTTCCGGCCCAACATCCTCTGGTTGGTGGCGGAGGATTTGAGCCCCGTCATACCGCCCTTCGGGGACAGCACCGTCCAAACCCCGAATCTGAGCCGCCTGGCCGCGGAAGGGGTGTGCTACGACCGCTTTTTCAGCCCTGCCCCGGTGTGCGCGCCGGCGCGGGCCGCCATCGCCACCGGCAAATACCCGGTGACCATCGGGGCCAACCACATGCGCACGGGGCCCTGGTTTGCCCCCGACCTGCCCGACAGCATCCTGCAACGTTTCCGGCGCTATTGGCCGCCCGGCATTCCCCTTTACGAGGCGGTTCCGCCCCCGGAAGTGCGCATGATGAGTGAGTTGCTCCGCGCCGCCGGGTACTACTGCACCAATAACGCCAAGGAAGATTACCAGTTTC
Source organism: uncultured Saprospiraceae bacterium (assembly GCA_964496055.1). GTDB lineage: Bacteria > Bacteroidota > Bacteroidia > Chitinophagales > Saprospiraceae > CAZBYX01. The sequence goes on along the minus strand of CAZBYX010000018.1, from coordinate 3,555 downwards.
GGCGCACGCTTACGGCCTGGGACGAGAGCAGCAACCGCGCCCATTGGCGCAAGCGTCCCCCGGGCAAGCCTTTTTTCGCCGTGTTCAATTTCGGCGTCACCCACGAGTCGCAAATCTGGGCCAAACAAAACGACAGCTTGCTCGTACCGCCCGAGCTTCCCGTGCCCGTGCCGCCCTACTTGCCGGATACGGAAGTGGGGCGGCGCGACGTGCGCCGCATGTATTCCAACGTGGTGGAGATGGACGCCCAGGTCGGCGAAATCCTGAGGCAGTTGGAAGCCGACGGCCTGCTGGACAGCACCGTCATCTTCTGGTACACGGACCACGGCGGCCCCTTGCCCCGACAAAAGCGCATGCTCTACGATTCGGGCATCCGCGTGCCCCTCATCGTCCGCTTTCCGGGGGGGCGGTGGGGCGGTTTGCGGGACGGCCGTCTGCTCAGCTTTATCGACCTGGCGCCGACGGTCCTCTCCCTGGCCGGCCTGAAACCGCCCGACTGGATGGACGGCCGGTCCTTCCTGGGGCCCTACGCCACCCGGCAGGAGCGCCGCTACCTCTTCGCCGCCGCCGACCGCTTCGACGAAACCACCGACCACGTCCGCGCGGTGCGGGATAGCCGCTTCAAGTACATCCGCTACCTGGAGCCCGACAAGCCCATGTTCCTCCACGTGCAGTACCGCGACCAGATGCCCATCATGCAGGAACTCTACCGCCTGCGCGACAAAGGCCGCCTGAGCTACGAGCAGGCGCTCTGGTTCCGCAGCCGCAAGCCCCCGGAAGAACTCTTCGACACCCAAACCGACCCCCACGAATTGCACAACCTGGCCGAAGACCCCCGCTACCGCGCCAAATTGCTGGAGCTGCGCCGCGCCCTCGACGACTGGCTCCAAACCCACGAAGACCTCTGCCTGCTGCCCGAAAAAGAGCTCCTGAAACGCTTCTGGCCCGAGGGCCGTCAACCCCAAACCGCCGCCCCCCGCCTCACCCAAACCCAAAACCGCATCGCCCTGGAATGCCCCACCGAGGGTGCTTCCATCGGCTACCAGATTTTCCCCGCCGGCGAGGCGCCCCCTGCGTCCTGGGAGGTGTACACCCGCCCCTTTCGTTTGGGGGAGGGGTTCGAGCTCCGGGTGGTAGCCCATCGCCTGGGGTATTTGCGCTCCCCCGTTTTCCGGCTGGAAAACGGATCTTTACGCCCCGAATGAAATTTCCCTGAATCCCCTTCACGTGTCAACACCGCCTGCATGACCGAGAAAACACGCCCCCACAGCCTGCTGACCGAATTCGACGTTTACCTCTTCCGTGCCGGAAAACACCGGCGCCTTTACGAAAAGCTGGGCAGCCACCCCCTGCAGGTCAACGACGAATGGGGAACCTACTTCGCCGTCTGGGCGCCCAACGCCGAAGCCGTTTCCGTCATCGGCCCCTTCAACAACTGGAAGGCCGGCGAGCATCCCCTCTTCCCGCGCTGGGACAGCTCCGGCATCTGGGAGGGCTTCCTGCCCGGCCACGGGAAGGGCACCCTGTACAAGTATGCCATCCAGACCAAAGACGGCCGCCTGCTCGAAAAAGGCGACCCCTTCGCCTTTTTCTGGGAGGTGCCCCCCAAAACCGCCTCCATCGTCTGGGACACCTACTACAACTGGGAGGACGAGGGCTGGATGTACGAGCGGCGCCACCGGCAAGGCCACCAGCGCCCCATGTCGGTGTATGAGGTGCATCTGGGAAGCTGGAAAAAGAAAAACGGCGGCACCGAATCGCTCAGCTACCGCGAGCTGGCCGACGAGCTGGTGGCCTACGTTCAGGACCTGGGCTTCACCCACGTGGAGTTCATGCCCGTCATGGAGCACCCCTTCTTCCCTTCCTGGGGCTATCAGGTCACCGGCTACTTTGCTCCCACCAGCCGCTTCGGCCAGCCCGAAGACTTCATGTACCTCATTGACCGGCTCCATCAGGCGGGTATCGGTGTCCTGCTCGACTGGGTGCCTTCCCACTTCCCCAACGACCCCCACGGCCTGGCCGAATTCGACGGCACCCACCTCTACGACCACGCCGACCCGCGCAAGGGTTTCCACCCCGACTGGAAAAGCTGCATCTTCAACTACGGGCGCTTCGAGGTGCGCAGCTTCCTGCTCTCCAACGCCCTGTTCTGGCTCGATCGCTACCACGCCGACGGCCTGCGCGTCGATGCCGTCGCCTCCATGCTCTACCTGGATTACTCCCGCAAACCCGGCGAATGGATTCCCAACCAGTACGGGGGCAATGAAAACCTCGAAGCCATCTCTTTTCTGCGCGAATTCAACGAAGCCGTCTACGGGGAATATCCCGACGCCGTGACCATCGCCGAAGAAAGCACCGCCTGGGGGGGCGTCAGTCGCCCCACTTATGCCGGGGGGCTGGGCTTCGGCCAGAAATGGATGATGGGCTGGATGCACGACACGCTCAACTACTTCAAAAAGGACCCCGTCCATCGCAAATACCACCACAACGAAATCACCTTCAGCCTCGTCTATGCCTTCACCGAGAACTTCATGCTCCCCCTGTCGCACGACGAGGTGGTGCACGGCAAGGGCTCGCTCATCAGCCGCATGCCGGGCGACGAGTGGCAGCGCTTCGCCAACCTGCGCCTCCTGTTCGGCTACATGTTCACCCACCCCGGAACGAAACTCCTGTTCATGGGCGGAGAATTCGGCCAAACCTCCGAGTGGAACCTCGAAAAGGGGCTGGAGTGGTGGCTCACCGAATTCGACCTCCACAAAGGGGTGCAGGCGCTCATCCGCGACCTCAACGCCCTCTACGTCGGCTCCCCCGCCCTTCACGAGCTGCAGTTCAGCCCCGAAGGCTTCGAGTGGATCGATCACGGGGACTGGGAGCGCAGTCTCCTGAGCTACATTCGAAAGGGGCGCTCCCCCAAAGACCTGCTGGTCGTGGCCATGAATTTCACGCCCGTCCCGCAGGAGGATTTCCGGTTGGGGGTGCCCGAGGAAGGGGTGTGGGAGGAGGTTCTCAACACCGACCACCCGAAATACGGCGGCTCCGGCATGCTGAACCCCCAGCCCGTCGTTTCCGAACCCCGGGAATGGAACGGCCGCCCCCATTCCATCGGCTTCAAACTTCCGCCGCTTGGGCTGGTTGTTTTCAGGAGGAAGGAAGGGGGGGAATCGTGAAATCGTAAAATCGTCAAATCGTGACGAATAGGACGGCGTGGCTTGTTGTTCGTTGATCGTTGATCGTTGAGTGGGGGTGTGATAGAGTGGAGAGTTTAGAGTGGAAAGTTTAGAGTTGGGTGGGGGTGTGGGTTTGGGGGTTGAACCGCAGAAAGACGCAGCTTTTATTCGCAGATTTTCGCAGTCGGTGTGACCGTATGGCTTGACCGTTTGGCTTGACCGTATGGTTCATTCTGTGGTTAAAACTCGCCCAAACCTCAAACCTCCCACCCTCCCTTCGATTTTACGGTTTTACAGTTTTACGATTTTACAGGACAGGGTGTGGGTTTGGGGGAGCGAACCGCAGTGCTCCGCAGCTTTTTTCGCAGTTAGCCGCCGTTTGCTTGAC
>CAZBYX010000017.1:0-23891 GCA_964496055.1 uncultured Saprospiraceae bacterium | reverse complement strand
ACGGTTGCCGGGAGGGTGGAGGTTTGTCGGAGTTCGGTCAGCCAGTTCTTCAGGGGCTCGAAGGCGCCCTCGTAATGAAGCCCCTGAAGAAAATCTCGGTGGGCCTGAGCGGAGAGGTCTTCGTAGCGCTGAACGATGAATTGCAGGGCTTCGCGCAGGTTCTCCGGCTCCAGGGTGGTGGGGATGGCCCAGGGGTATTTGCCCAGATGTTTGCGGAAATGAGGGTTGTCGAAATACAGCACGGGCAGGCCGAGGGCGGCGTATTCGTAGATTTTGTTGGAAGCCGTTCCCAGGGTTTTGTTCATGATGTCATGCTTGGCATGGATGGCCAAACCGATATGGCAGCCGGCCGCCAAACGGGGCACCTCTTGATAGGCGGTGTAGCCGTGAATTTCCACGAAGGTTTCCAGGGAGCGCAGCTCGATGGTTCGTTCGAGCCATTCTTTGAAAGGCGGGCGCAGCGCTCCTTTGAGTACCAGTTTAGCCCTCAGCCCCTGAATTTGAAAAGGTATCATTTCCAGCAATTGTTCGATGCCGTGGCCGGACCCGATGGCGCCCTGAAAGAGGATGCGCAGCTCTCGGGTGGGTTTGTGGGGCTGGTAGAAGGGTTGGTAAAAAGAGCGCGCCGGCAGGTTGGGCAGGAAAAAATAGCGCCCCTTGAGCTTTTCCATGGGAAAGTAAGCCTTGCGCTCCTCGGCGGGGAGGGTGAACAGGTCCAGGTGCGGGAACAGGCGCGGCTCGAAAAAAGTGGCCCACCAGGTGAGGGAAAAGCGGCGGAACATGTGCGGTTCGAGTACGTCGTGGTTGTGGTACCAGAGCAAGGCCCGGCGGAAGGTGTCGCGGGCGAAATAGGCCGCCATCGCCGCCATGGGGTCGTAAACGAGCACCAGCGCGGGTCGGGTTTTGCGGGCCAGGCGGCGCAAATCCCGAACGAAGCGGGCGAAGAGCTGCACTTTCCGATGGACGGGCAGCTGCTCCTGCTCCAGCACGCTCAGCGCAGGCCCGCTGGGCTCCAGCTGCACGTTGTCGGGATAGGGCCATTCCACCGGGTTGGTGGGGCGAAACAGCACGAACACCCGCTCGTACAGCTCGGCCAGTTGGGTCAGGGCATTGAGCGTCGGGGGGTAATTTTCGGGGTGCCCGTAAATGGCGACGAGGGCGGTGGGTTGGGTCATGTCAAAACGTTGTGCAAGAATCGGGCATAGCGCCGGCCGTAGTCTTCCCAGGAGGGGTTGAGGCCGTCGGAAGCGGCGGCGGCCCGCTGCATGCGCTGCAGCAGGCGGGAGTCGTGGAAGAGCCGCTCCAGTTTTTCGGCGATGGCTTCCGGCGAGCGGATGGGCACGATGAAGCCGTTGCGCCCCTCCTGGATGACGTCCGGCCCGCCGCAGTTGGTGGTCGCGATGACGGGCAAGCCGCAAGCCAGCATCTGATTGATGACCATGCCGAAGCCGTCCTGCAAGCTGGGCATCACCCCCACGTCGCACTGCCGCAGGTAGTCCGGCAGCTCGTAGTGATTGACGAAGCCCCAGACCTTCCAGTTGGGGCGGCGGTATTGTTCCAGCAGGGGGCGTATCTCATCGTCCACCTTTCCGATGAACCACACCTCCCACTCCTCCCTCGGCGGGCTGAACATGCGCAGGGCGTCGAACAGATAGCGCATGCCCTTTTGCACCGTCAGGCTGCCCAGATACAGGATGCGGAACACATCCGACTGCTTTTCCCGCTTCCGCCCCCGAAACAGGGCGCTGCTGCCGTAGGGGTTGACGAAGAGCTTTTCTTCGGGGATGCCCTCCTGCAAGAAAGATTGCTTGACGAAACTGGATGGGATGGAGATGAAGTCCGCCACCTCGTATTCCTTCAGTTCCTTCTGCACCACCCGGGGGTCGATGCGGAAATCCCGCCCCAGGCGGCGGTACTCCTCCTGGAGGATGGCGTCCTGCACGCGGATGTGCGCCGAGCCCCGCTCCAGGATTTTGACGTGGCCGTTGGCGCGGCGCAGACTGTGCAAGGCCATGCCGCTCCAGCCGATGAAGGCGCGTGCCTGGGCGTGCTGTTTCAGATTGCCGGCCACCCAGCGGTCGAACAGCTCGTTCCAGAAATGGAAGTCCTGGTAGAGTTTGACCCCGATGGCAAAGGGCACGACGGTGCGTATGCGTTCGGGGGGGATGTCTTCCCTGTCCACCCGGGTGGTCAGGCGGCGGGCCAGGCGGTTTTTCTGGTAGGCGTACATGGTGTAAAAAGCCTCCAGCAAGCCCTGCGTGTGCAGCTGTTCGGCGAGGTTGAAAGCGTGGAACTTGCCGGAGCAGGAAACGATGACCATGCAAGGGGTGGTTTGGGGGGAATCAGCGCAAGAGCACCACATCCCCCTTGAAAAGGACGACCTGGCCGTCGAGGAATTCGATTTCGGCGAACCAGACGAAGACGGCCGGGTCGAGCTCCTGCCCCTGGAAGCGGCCGTCCCAGCCGAGGGTGGGGTCGTTGGGGGGGAAGTTCTCCGCTTCGAAGAGCAGGTCACCCCAGCGGTCGAAGACCTGGAAGCGGCGGATGCGCACCACATCGAGCCCGCCGAAGACCGTCAGCCGGTCGTTGATGCCGTCGCCGTCGGGGCTGAAGACGTTGGGCACGAAGACGCGCCGCTCGTTGACGACCTCGAGGAAGACGCTGTCCCGCACCGAGCAGTTCCCCTCGGTGAGGGTCAGCACATACCACCGGGAGGTGAAGGGGCGGGCGAAGGGTTCGGGGCAGGTGCTGCAGCTGAGCCCCTCCGCCGGTGACCACTCGAAAAGCAACCCTGGACGCAAGACGGTGGAGGGCTCGATTTGCACGCTGTCCCCCAGTTGAAGGCTCAGGCGCTCCGGCAGCTCGAGCACCAGCTCGGCCGGCTGACCTATCTGGAATTCCTGGGTCGAGACGCAGCCGTTTTCGTCCAGGATGAAGAGGGTGTAAGCGCCGGCAGCCAACCCGCCGAAGACCCCGGAAGGCTGGAAGGTGGCGTTGTCGAGGCTGTACTGCCACTCCGGCAGCCCGTCGAGCACGGCCACCTGCCCGTCGGCGGCCCCGAAGCAGGAAGCATCGGTCAGCTCCACCTGCACGCTGACGTTGCTGGCGCTGACCACCTTGGTGGTGCCGGCGATGCTGCATCCGAAGGCGTCCACCACCGTCACCGAATAATCGCCCGGAGGGAGGTTGTCGAGCGTGGGCCCCACCCCTCCCCCCGGCTCCCACACGTAGGTGTAGGGGGGCAGCCCCCCCTCGACCAGCGCCGTGACGGCGCCGTCTCCCTGGGGAGTGCAGGAAGCCTTGACATCGAAGGACAATTGCAGCGGGGGGAGCACCTCCAGCTCCACGACGTGGGTCGAATCGCAGCCGTTGGCGGCGCTGAAGGTTTGGGTGTAGGTTCCTTCCCGGGTTTCGAAGTTTCCGAAGACGAGGATAGAGTCACCGGAGCAAATCATCAGGGATTCCTGCGTGCGGAAGGTGTCGCGCACTTCGAGCAGGACGGTATGGGTGGAGTCGCAGCCGTTGCTGCCGGAAAAAGTCATGGCGTAGCTGCCGGGCTGCCCGACGGGGGTGCCGAAAATGTCGGTGGTTTCGCCCGCGCAAATGCTGCGGCTTTCGAAAGTCTGGACGGTGTCGAGCACCTCGACCAGCACCGTGTGCGAAGAATCGCAGCCGTTGGCCCCCTGAAAGACCGCCCGAAACGCGCCTGCCGTGGTCACGGGCGCTCCGAAGACCAGAGTCGTATCCCCCTGGCAGATGCTGCGCTGCTCCTGGGTGGCGAGGGTGTCGCCCACTTCGAGGGTGAGGGTCTCCACGCGGATGCACTGGGTGCTGCTGTCCCAACGGACGTAATCGCCGGGCAGGTGCACGAATTGCCCGAAGACGAGGGCGCTGTCGCCCTGGCAGATTTGGAGGGTGTCGAAGGTGAAAGTGGTGTCGGAAGCCTCCAGCACGGTGACGGCGTGGATGGAGTCGCAGCCGTCGAAGGCGCTGAAGGTTTGCTCGAAGGTGCCGAAGGTGGTCACGGGCTGCCCGAAGACGAGGACGGTGTCGCCCTGGCAAAGCAGCAGGGTGTCGAAGGTTTGGCGGGGCGGGTCGAGGGTGAGGGTGAGGGTGTCGGAGCTGATGCACTCGCTGCCGATGCGGGCGACGAGCACGTAGGTGGTGCTGTCGGTGGGGCTGAGGGTGACGCCGGCGCAGGTGTCGCAATCGAGGGCGGCGGCGGGCGTCCAGAGGTACTGGTCGAAGCCGGGGACGCTGAGGCTGAGGCTGCCCCCCTGGCAGATGGCGGTGTCGGGGCCGAGGTTCACCACGCTGGCGGGGTCGAGCGTCAGGAGAAGGCTGTCGCGTTGCCGCCCCCCACACTCATCCTCCACCTCCACCCAGTAGAGGCCGGGGGCATCGGCGGTGAAAACGGGGGCGGTGGAGCTGTCCTGCCACAGGTATTGGAGGAAGCCCGCCGGCGCCTCGAGCAGGCGGCTGCCGCCCGCACAGAGCAGGGTGTCGGGGCCGAGGTCGAGGGTGGGGGGTGTGAAGTCGAGGCGGAAGCCCGCCGTGTTGTTGGTGAAGTCGCACTCGCCGAAACGGGTGTTGGGCAGGTCGTTCGGGGGGAAGAAGGGCGTGGGAATGGTGGCGCTGTCGTTGACCACCACGAAGAAATTGACGTTGGGTTCGGCGGGCATGCGCAGCTCGAAGAGCAAACAGGAATCGGGGGCCACGTCCTGCGGGAGGGTGTCCGTCAGGACGACGGGCGCCGCCGAGGTGATGGGGCTGCCGCGGTAGATGCTGAGGGGCACCTGCCGGCGCAGTGTGTCCACCCCCAGGTTGCACACCTCCACCGTGAGGACGAAGGAGCCGCTGTCGCACACCACCCCCGGCACGCTGACGGTGGCGTCGGGCACGGGCAGATGGGGCGTGCCGTCGTCGTTGAAGAGGTACTCCTGCGCCAGGAAGTGATTGAAGCGCCCCCCTTCGGGAAGCAGAATCGGCTGGCGCCGGGCGGGCACGGTCCCGTCGTCCTCGATGGAGAGGGGCTGGTAAGCCAGTTGGTTCCAGATGGGGCGAGCGCGCAGGAAGGGGCGGTTGGCGGAGCGCAGCACCACCAGGTCCTGGGAGGCGGAAAGCACCACCTCCGTAGAGCCGTCCAGGTCGAGGTCCACAATCACCGGAGAGGTTTCGAGTGCCGCACCGGGCAAAAAGCGGCTGCTGCGCGGGTTGAGGTCGCCGTCGAAGACGTGGAAGCCCAGCCGTTCGTGGAAAAAGATTTCCAAGGCTCCGTCGCCCTCCAGGTCGAACAGGACGGGCACTTGCCGCCAGGGCGGAAACGCGAAGCTGCGCGTAGCGCGGAGCGTGGTGCCCGAGACCCCCCACATCGCCCCCCCGCCGTCCTGGTAATCTTCCAGCACGTGCAATCCGGCGGCAGTGGACAGCACGATTTCGGGGCGGCCGTCGCCGTCCACGTCGCCTACGGCGGGCTGGCTGCTCCGGCTGCTGAGCGCCCCCGGAATGCTCAGGTAGGGGGCGCCGAGAAGCTGGTCGGTCTGGAGGTCCCAGACATAGACCTCGACGCTGGAGCCCGAGGCATCCACGGTGGTGACGATGCCGTCCAGGTCGCCGTCGAGGTCGAAATCCGCCACGGCGGTGGTGCCGTCCTGGCGGCCCTGGGCTTCCCGCACCACCTCCATGTAGTTGAGGGCGGGGTTGGTGTAGGAGTTGATTTGCACGGCATAGACCTGATTGCCGGCGATGAGCTCCAGACCGCGGCAGGGCAGGCATTCGGGGGGTGCCAAAACGTCGGCGGCCACCACCACGGAGGTGAGCTGGATGAAGGTGCCCACCGCCGTGATGCCCTGGTTGTTCGAGCCGCCGTTGGCCAGCTCCAGCCCCGTTTCCGAGTCGAATATCTGGTTGCCGATGTACACCTCGGGGCGGCCGTCCTGGTTGAAATCCGCCAGCCCGGGGGCAAAGGTGAGGCCCGGGTCGGTGGTGTAAGCTTGAACCAGACTGCTGCTCTCCCAGGTTTCCACCAGATTGCCCGCCACCCAGTCGAAGCGGGTCAGCCGGGAGTTGCCCCCGCCCTGCATGGCGAACAGCTCCGCCATGCCGTCGCCGTCCACGTCACCCAGGGCGGGGATGGCGAAGTTGTACAGGGTGGTGGGGCCGACGGCCTTCAAAGTCCCTGTCCGACCGTCGTACACGGCCAGGCGGCTGTCCAGGGTGAAAGCATCCAGATTGACCATAACCACATCCGGGAAGCAATCTCCGTCCACGTCGCCCACCACGGGCATCACATCGCCTGCGGAGACATCCACCCGGCGCCAAACCTCCTCCAGGTCGAAGGGTTCTGGGCGGGGTTCGTATTCGCAGGCGTCGGGGCAGAGATTGGCGAAGGGCCCGCAGGCAAGCTCCGGGGTGCAGGGGCAATCGGGGTCGAAGGCATCGAAAAGGCCGTCGAGGTCGTCGTCGCAGCCGTTGCCGCACAGCTCCGCCTGCGGAATGGCGCACTGCGTCTGCTCCCAGAGAAAAACCAGGCGGGAGCCGGGGGCGAAGGGAGTGAGGACGTCGGGGTAGGGAGCGGGGGTGAGGGCGACCGTATCCACCGCGGCGGTGTGCATCACTTCAAGGACGGTCTCGTCGCGCACCTCCACGCAGTCGTCGGCGATGCGCCCCTCCAGGTCGGTTTTGAACAGGACGATGTCGTTGTTGGTGCTGTAGCCGTCGGAGCGGCCCGTGAAGTAGAGGAAGTCCCCCATGCGCAAAAGCTGAGACTGGGAGAAAAGCCGGCCGAACTCGACGCCGGGGGTGCCGTAGCTCTTGGCCCAGAGCGGGTGGCCGTCCTTGTCGGTTTTGAGGAGGAAGAAGTCCTGGGGGGCGATGAGGTTTTCCCCGAAGAGGAGGAAGCCGTCGGGGAGGCTGACGATTTCCAGAACGGTTTCGTTGGCGAACGCGGTCAGGTCCAGCTTTCGGCTCCAGAGGAGGTTGCCGTCCAGGTCGAACTTGTGGAGGAACAGCTCGGTGGCGTTCACGTCTATGTCGTCGTCGTTGCCGTCGGCGGCCACGATGAGGGCGTCGTTTTCGAGGAGCAGGGCCCGGGCCTGCAGGTTGGCGACCCCGGCCAAGGGGACGTGGAACAGACGCGACCATTGCTCGTTGCCCTGCAGGTCGAAGCGGCTGAGCGCGGCCCGCACCCGGGAGCTGAAGTTGCCCTCGGTGTAGCGCCCCGCCACGAAGAGGTCGTTGCCCTGCTGCACAGTGGCGTAAAAAGCTTCCCGGCTGCCGAAGGTGTACAGGGTGGCGAGGTTGGCGGTGGGGTTGCCGGTGCTGCGCTCCAGCTCCAGCCAGAAGGCATCGTCCAGGATATCGGGCAGCACGGCGGTTTGGCGGTCGCCCGCCAGCAGAAAGTCTCCGCCGGGCGTCGGTTCCAGGATAGAGAACAGACGGTTGCCCACGGGAAAGAGCTGCAGCCAGAGCAAAGCGTCGTTTCGGGGGTCGTAGCGAAAAGCGAATCCCTGAAAGACTTCCTGGTTGGGCGCGCGGCCGTACCCGCAACCGATGAGGAAATCCTCCGAATCCAGCCGCAGGTCGGTGATGACCTCGCGCAGGGTGGTGATGTCGAAGCTGCGCTCCCACAACAGACCGCCGTCGGGGTCGAGTTTCATCAGCAGCAATTCGTCCGAGCGGCTGCCCCCCAGATAGAGGTTGCCGTCTTCCGAAGGAATGATGAGTGTGCCTTCCTCGTCGAGCGAATCCACGCCGTACACCTTGAGGAAGGAGCTGTCCGGCACACCCGACGAACCCACCGAATGGTCGGCCAATGCGACCACCGCCGGGCCGCCGGGATGCACAGGACTGGGGGTCTTACGCCAGCCCCAGAGCAGGGCCAGCGAAAAACCCAGAACGATACACTTCACAAAAGGAGGGAATAACACCACAATACGGGTTTTGGGGCAGATGCTCAATCAGAAAGCAGTTGAAAAACACACCCGCGAAGTCTGTTTGGCGGGCTTCGGGCCTCCGAATTCCCTCGGAAGACCCTATGGAAGGCCCCGCGAACGAGCAGCTCGCAGGGAATCGTTTCTTTGGACTACAGCCTCTGAAAAAGCTCGAAAACCTGCCGGGCGCGGTCGCGGTAGGAGTACCCCGCCTCGAGGCAGCGGCTTCGAGCCCGCTCCCGGATGGCAGCCACCGTTTCCGGGGGGGCTTCCAACAAGTCCCGCACACGGCGCACCAGCTCCTCGGCGCTGTCGTAGGTGAATATCTCTTCCCCGACGCGGAAGTAGCTCTCGTGGTCGGGGCTGTGGGGCGCCACCATGACCCCTCCCACGGCGGGCACTTCGAAGGTGCGCATGTTGTGGGAGCCGACGTTGTGGGGGCGGAAGATGTTGAGCTGCACCCGATAGCCGCGCAATTTTTTCCAGTAATCTTCCCGGTAAACGGCATCGTGGGTTTGCAGGCGCACCCCGTTGGGCTGGAGGTGGCGCTCCCACCCGTGGCCGTACACGTCAATGGGCAGACCGGCCCGGGCCAGGGCCTGCAGGGTCTCCACCCGGATGCGGTCGGGGTTGCCGATGAAGCAGGCGCGCGGCACTTCGGCTTCCGCACAGGCTGCGGCATAGGTGGCTTCGTCGAGTTCGTAGCCGAAGGGCAGGATTTCGGTGCGCACGCCGTACTCCGCCTCGATGCGGCGGCGGATGGCGCAGCTGTAGGTCAGGTGCAAATCGAAATGGGGTATGCTTTGAAGCACGTTGCGGTTGCCGCTGCCGGCGGTCCAAAATTCGAAGGGGTGGTCGGGATTGTAATTGACCAGCTTCAGCCCGCGCGCCCGCAAGGTCTTCCAGGTTTCGGGCAAGATTTCCATGCCCTTGAAAACCCACACGATGTCGGGGGCGAAGGCCTCCACCTCGGCCGACAAGGCCCGGCTGATGCGCCCGTGCAAACCCGAGACCCCCAACCGATAGAGCACTTTGTTCCAGGTGGAGGCAAAATACCACTCATCCTTCAGGGCGGTGGCCGGAAAGATTTTCACCTCCGAGGCCCACTCCTTCAGGTAGCGCTCGTAGTGCCGCTCGATGGCCCAGACCTGATTTCCTCCCACGATGAGAATGCGCATGACGAATCGGGTTGCGAAAGCGAAGGGATGGGGGCGGTCAGCCGGCCACCTTGCGCAATGCGGCGATGATTTCTTCGTAGCTGTACATCCGAACGATACGGGCGGAAGCCTCGCCCATGGCCCGAAGCTCTTCCTCCGGCAGGCTGAGCAGCCGCGTCAGGTACTCCTGCAGGGCTTTCACGTCGCCGGTGGGAAAGACGAAGCCGTTCTCCGACTCCCGCACCAGGTCGGCGTGGGAGCCCGTCAAGTCGGAAAGCAAGACCGGCAGATGGAAATTCATGGCCTCGTTGGTGGACAAGCCCCAGGTCTCCCCTTCCGCCGAACACATGACGAAGAGGTCGGCCGCTGCGTAGTACTTGCTCACCGCACTCTGATTGACGAAGCCCGTCAGCACCACGTTGTCCAGTCCTTCCCGCTCGATGAAGGCTTCCATCTCGGGGCGCAAGGGGCCCTCGCCCATGAAGACCAGGCAGGCACTCGCCCGATGGGGGCAGGCCGCAAAGGCCGCCAGCAAATCCAGGGGGCGTTTTTTGAGAATGTACTTGCCGGAATAGAGGACGATGCGCTTGTCAGGGGGCAATCCGAGCTCGCGGCGAAGGGCTTCGCGCTGCGTGCGCAGTTCTTCGTAGGCCCGATGGAAGCGGCCGTTGTCCACGGCATAGGGGGCGAAGAGGAGCCGCTCCTCGGGAATGCCGTGGTGGCGATAGAAGGCCCGGTTCTCCTGACCGATGTAGAGGAAGAAGTGCACCTTGTCGAAGAGGAAGCGCAGGGCGTGTTTGCGCAGGGCGGCTTTCAGCCCTTGCCGGCCGTTTTCGTGGCACAGGGGCGCCTCGCCCCGCAAACAAACCGTATGCCCCGCCAGCCGGGCCATCATGATGCACAGCCAGTGCGTGGCATAACCCCAGCCATGAACCAGGACCACGCTCGGCGGCTGGCGAAACAACAAAAACAGCACCTCCAGATTGAGCAGCCCCCAGAAACCATAGATGGACGGCCGCGGCGAGGCGTTCTTCAAAAAGCGGTAGCTGTAGCCCTCGAGCATGGGCAAGTCCCACTTCACCCGTGTGTTGAATTCCAAATCCGTCTCCCCTTTCAGACCGTAGGACGAACAATACCAGACCTCCAGGGGCAAACCTTGCCGCACCGCCTCCTGATAGAGGGGCACGAAGTACTGGATGGGGTGCGAATTGAGGACGATGAGGGGTTTCAAGGCAAGGCGGTTTGGGGGGTGGTTTGGGCAAGGAAGGAGCGGTAGTGCTCCAGCAGCCGCGTGTAGTGCTCGCTCTGAGTGCGCACGCGGGGGCGCACCGGCTCATATCGGAAGGCTTCGATGCAGCGGCGCAGGGCTTGCACGTCTCCGGGTGGAAAGGTCCTGCAGCCGGCGCCATAGTGGCTGCAGAGCTCGGCGTTCCCGCCGATGTCGGAAGCGAGGATGTTGGCGCCGCAGGCCAGGCCCTCGTGAATGACCAGGGGTCCGATTTCCACCCACTCGCTGGGCACCACCACGCAATGAGCCCGATGCAAAAGCCGGTGGATTTCCTCCGGCGGTCGGGTGCCCAGAAACTCGATATCGGAGCGGCGGGCGGCAGCCTCCAACAGGGGCTCCAGATGAGTCTCCCCCTCCTGGGGGTTGCCCAGCAACCACAGGCGTCGGCCGGGCCGCGCCTCCAGTTCCAGCCAGGCACGCAACAGGGTGTGCACCCCCTTGACGCGGTTGAAGCGGCCCAGGTAAACGAAGACTTGCTCCCCCTGCCGGCGGCCGTCTTCCAGGGGCTCGGCGTAGAAGTCGTGGATGCCGTGCCGCTGCAAGAATATCCGCTCGGAAGGAATGCCCACCCGCTCCAGGGTTTGCCGGATTTGCTCCGAAAAGACCATCCAGCCGTCGATTTCTTCGGCCAGGGCTCGAAAGCCCTCGATGGACGCCTGCACCAAACCGCTTTGCTGCAGCAGCGTCGGCAGCGCCGCCTGCCGAAACGCAGGCCAAACAGAAGCCGCCAGGCGGGCCATGCCTTCGGGCAACCCCAACCGACCGTGCACAAAGCAAGCCGTACAGAGCCTGCGCTCGGGTGGGTGGGTGCAGCGCTCCCGGTTGAAGTAATACAGTGTCCCTTTGGGGCAACTCACCGGGGTGTGGTAGGAAAACAGCACCCGCACCCGGGGCGCCAATTCCCGAACCGCTTCCACCAGGTTCCCCCCGATCAAGGGGGTGTGCGCATGCAGGTGAAGAATGGCCAGGGCTCCGAGGAATTCGCCCCCCAGAACCTCCTGCAGGCAGTCCCGCCATTGGCGCGTCCATTCCGCACGACGGCAGGAGTAAATTTCCAGGCGGTTCACCTCCAGGTCCACACCCACGACCTCCACCCCCTCGTAGGTGTAGCGCACGGCCCGAAAGCCCGGCCGCTCGAAGGCGATGCCGTGTTCCGTCAGGGCTTCCGGGGGGGCCGCCGCCAACACCCGCACCGCCCACCCCGCCTCCAACAGATGCCGGGCCAGGCCGTGGACGTAAATCTCCGACCCGCCCCAGCGGTAGGGGAAGTAGTTGTAGGTGGCCAGCAGGATGGTGGGCTTCATTGACCGGGGGGCTGATAACGCACCTGTTTCAACTCGGCAGCCGTCATATTCTTGGCCACCACCAGGTGCATCAAATGGGAAAGGACCTCCGCCCCTAAGATATTCAGATGGTCGGGGTCGCGGAAAAAATGGGTCGGAAAGCGCTCGTTGTCGTTGAAATCGTACACCTCCAGCCCGAACTCCCGTTCCAGCTTTTCGGCGAAAGCCAGCACCTGCGCCCACTGGGGGTCGCCCTCCAACAAAGCATTGAACTGAGGGGCGTAGGGCGGAAGGAAAACGATGGGGCGGATGCCTTTTTCCAGGCAGGTGCGAACGATTTCCTCCACATAGCCGGTAGCCTCCTCGTAGTGGTTGGCCCCCATGAATCCTTTCAGGTAATTGAACCGCCGGCGAGCCGTCGCCTCCGAACCATCGTAAGCCTCCAGAATGGAACCCCAACCCCGATTGGCGAGGCTGAAGCGTTCCTCCCGCCGCCAGATTTTCTTCAGGGAATTCCAGAAGCCGAAGGCAATCACAGCGGAATAATTGTCGAAAGAAAAGTTGCCCGAATAGGGCTCGATATCCCAGTAGATGGAATAGAGGTGCTCCTGCCGCGGGGAGGGGCGGGTGAAGCAAGAGCCGTAGCTGAGCGGCAGGATGACCACCTTCAGGCGCGGCATGCGGGGGGCATATTTCCGGAGGATTTGCAGGTCGTAGTAAAAGCTCTGCTCGTAATTGCCCACATTGATGCTCTTGGGGTGGATGCGCTCACTGATGAGCCCGGCCCAGGAAAGCGAGGAGCCCAGGATGAGGACCTCCGTGTCGTGGGTGTGGGTTTCCAGCAGGTAGTGTTTGGCGGCATAGCTGTCCATGGCCGGCTGCCGCAGCAGAACCTCCATGACCCCACAGGGAATCAGGAAGAGGGCCAAAAACAAGGAGGCTTGCTTCAGAAAAAGCTTCATTTCATCGAATTCGGTCATCGGCCGTTTTGGATTGTTCCTGCAGCCAATAGCGCACATCCCTTGCCAAACGGTGGGAAAACAGGCGGCCATGAGGCTGAGCCAGATGGTGCCCGTCGTTGAAACAGGTATCGGGCAGGGCGGTGGCGTAGTTGAAATAAGGCAGCTGCCGGCGCTCGGCCACCGCGTTCATCAGGCTGTCGAAGCCGGGCATGAAGGCACTCTCGGTCTCCAGCATGAGGGAAGAAACGGGCATGCGTACCAGAAAAGCCCGGCCCCGCTCCTGAAAGAAGGCCAGGGTCTTTTCCAGGTACTGCAGGCGGGTGGGGGAAAGCTCCCATTTGTGCGCGAGGCTGTCCCGAAAGATTTCGGCGTTGACCTCGAGCATGCGGCCGTGACGCTCCTCCACCGGGAGGGGCGTCACGGCCAGCCAACCGTCGGGCTTGAGTTCGAATTGCCGGTTTTCCAGTTCGTCGAGGATTATCCTTCCCCAGGCCCGGCGGTAATTTTTGAGCAGGTATTCGTAATTGACGGGCCAATCCACGTAGCGCATGTTGTCGGTGCAAAGGCCGTTTTCGCGAAACAGGGCCGGGTCGTCCAGGGTGTTCGTTCGGTCGCGCGTCAGCAGCCAGGGGTTGACCTCCACCAGAAACAGGCCGTTGCGGGTGTCGGGGGCGAGTTTGCGTTGGATGAGGTCCAGGTAACTGGGTCCGAAAGGCGAGTGGACGATGGTGAAGGTGAAATTGTAGATGGGCAATTGGAAGCCCAGGTCGGCCAGCTCTTCGTTGAACACCTCGGGCAAGAGCCCCTGAGCGGCCCGACTGGCCCCCACGATGAGGGAGTGCTGCCGGGGCGTGGTGAAATGCCGGTAGAGGAAATCGATTTTGCCCCCGGCATAATGTGCCACGAGCAGGTGCGCCCCCAGGAAAATGCTCAGGGCAATGCTCATTTTCAAAAAGTAGCGCTTCATGCCCTAAAACTGAAAGTAGATGAAGGCATTCTTCTCCAGCACGCCGAAAAAGAAGATGATGAGGAAGACGAAATTGTAAGCCCCCCAACGCACGAGCACCGGCTGGGTGTCCAGTTGCAGGGCATGTTCCTTGTCGCGTTGCAACCACTCGATGAGCAGGAAGAGGCCGATGACCGCCAGCAGGCGCTTGGGCAAGACATCGAACTCGAAGAGCGAGGGGCTGAACAGGCTCAGGGTATAGTCCACCGCCTGGCTGAGGTTTTCGGCCCGGAAGAAGATCCACGCCAGGCAGGTCAGGGCGAAGGTGGAGCCCATGGCGAGGGCTTCGCGGGGCGAGGGCAGCAGGCGCCCCTGCGCCACGATGTCCAGGTTTTGACGATTGCGCTTGGCCAATAGCAGGGGCAAAAAGTAAAGGGCATTGATAGCCCCCCAGACGATGAAAGTCCAGTTGGCGCCGTGCCAGAAGCCGCTGATGAGAAAGATGGCGAAGACGTTGCGCACCTTCATCCAGTCGGGGCCGCGGCTGCCCCCCAACGGAATGTAGAGGTAGTCGCGAAACCAGGTGGAAAGGGAAATGTGCCAGCGGCGCCAAAACTCGGCGATGTCTCGGGAGAAATAGGGATAGGCGAAGTTGCGCATGAGTTGGAAGCCGAAGAGCCGCGCCGTCCCGATGGCGATGTCGGAGTAGCCCGAGAAATCTCCGTAGATCTGGAAGGCGAACAGGACGGTGCCCAGGACGAGCGAGCCCGCGGGCAGGTGCTGGTAATTGGCGAAGATGTCGTCCACGTACATCGCGCAGTTGTCGGCGATGACGACTTTTTTGAAAGCCCCCCAAAGAATTTGCCGCATGCCGTCGGCGGCCTGTTCGTAGCGGAAGGTGCGGGGTTTGAAGAACTGGGGGAGGAGGTTTTTGGCGCGCTCGATGGGCCCGGCGACCAGCTGGGGAAAGAAGCTGACGAAGGCGAAGAAGGCAATCACGTCGCGCGTGGGCTCCAGCTTCCGGCGATAAATGTCGATGGAATAGCTCAGGGTCTGAAAGGTGTAGAAGCTGATGCCGACGGGCAGGATGATGTTCAGGGTGCGCGGGTGCAGCTCCACCCCGACCGTAGCGAAGGCCGCGACGAAGTTGTCTACGAAGAAGTTGAAATACTTGAAGAAGCCCAGGATGCCCAGGTTGACCGCCAGACTGGCATAGAGCAGCCACTTGCGCTTGCGCTCGTCCTCCTCTGCCGCCATGCGCAAGCCGATGAAGTAGTCGGCGAAGGAGCTCAGGGCGATGAGCGAGAGGAAGCGCCAGTCCCACCAGCCGTAGAAGACGTAGCTGGCCACCAGCAGGAAAAAGTTCTGCGCCCGCAAATTGCGCTGGAACACGAACCAGTACAGCAGAAACACCGCCGGCAGGAACAGAATGAACTCTATGGAGTTGAACAACATGGCTCAGGCAAAAATTCAGGGGTGCAGGGTTTGGCCCTGGTTGAGCAAGAGGTTCTCGCCGTTGAGCGAGGCCGGCCCCTCCAGGAAAAAGGCCACGGCGCGGGCTACCTCTTCCGGCTCGACGAAGCGTTGCAGCGGCATTCGGTTGCGCCACTCCTCCACCAGGCGCGGGTCGTCGTCGGCGTGCAAGTCGGTGGGCAGAAAGCCCGGGGACACGCAGTTGGCGGTGATGCCGAAAGCAGCGTTCTCCACCGCCCAGCAACGGGTCATGGCCCACAAGTAAGCCTTGCCCGCCAGATACTCCGACCACCCGATGGGCGGGCGCTCATACAGCGCTGCCGTCAAGACTGTGACGATGCGCCCGAAACGCTTTTTGCGGAAGCCCTTCAACGCAGCCTGCGTCAATCGAACGACGGGCATCACATTGCCCTCGAAACCGGCACGCAGGGCTTCCGGCTTCAGTTTGTGGAAATGCTTCACCGTCCAGGCGGCGAGGGCGTTGTGCACCAGGGCGTCCAGCTCCAGGGTGGGCAGGCGCTCGAGCAGGGCATCCAGGGAACCGGGGTCGGCAAAGTCGCAATGGAGAGCTTGCAGGTTGGGGTGGGTGGCTTCCAGCTCGCGGGCGGCAGCCTCGGAATGGCAAAAGGTAATCCATAGCCGGTGCGAACCCGGGGCGGCCAGGTGCTCCGCCAGGGCCTTGCCCAAACCCGAGGCCCCTCCCGTCAGCAGAATGTTCATAGCAAGCCGATTTGCAGGGTGCCCCGCGCCACCTTTTCCCCCGCGGCGTTCAGGAAGCGGAACTTGAGCTCACACGTGGACACGGATTCGTGAATGCTTTTCACCTCCACCACCAAGGTCAAATGCTCGCCCAGATACACGGGGCGGTGGAAATGAATGGTCTGGGACTGAATGACCACGTTTTTCAGGGGCAGCCCTTCCCCCACGAAATGCGACAGGAACCCGTTGAGGATGTTCCCGTGCATGACCCGCCCCTCAAACCCCTTGGCCCGGGCGAAGGCCGCGTCCGTATGCAGGGGGTTGCGGTCGGCGAACAGCTCGAGGAAGCCCTCGTACACCGCCGGGCTCAGGTGGTAGCGGCACTCGAAGCGCTGCCCAAGTTGTAGTCCTTCCAGGGTATCTTTCGGGGGGTTCATCCGCCGTTCCGTTTGCGCAGGATTTCTTCACAGAAATGTCCCACATTGCGAAAGCCCTGAATCTCCGCCGAGGTGAATTTGATGCCGAAATGCTTTTCGGACGCCACGATGAGCTGAATGTGGGTCAGGGAGTCCCAGTCGTCCACGTCGGCGGCGGTGGTCTCGGGTTGGAGGACGAGCTCCTCGTCGTCGAGGACCTCCCGGAAAATCTCCGTCACTTGTTGCAGTACGTCGTCAAGGGTCATGCGGGGACAGCTTTTTTCAGAGCGATAAATGTAGGCTTTTCGGTATAGGCATCCACGTCCAGTTCCCACAAGCCTTCGACGGGCTGGAACCCCAGCTTGGGGTAGTGCTCGGCCACGATGCCGTTTTTGGGGGTGGGCAAGTATTCGCCCACCAATTTTTTGAAGCCGTGCCGGCGGGCCTGCTCGACCAATTGATTCAGCACGAAGTGCTCCATGCCCCGCTTCAGGACGCGGCAGCTCATGATCCAGGTGTCGATGAACAGAGTCCCCCCCTGGCGCTTCTCCAGAATGACGACGGAGATGAGGCCGTGCTCGCCGAATTTGTCTTCGAGGGTGAAGCTGAGCCCGAGGTGGTTTTCGGAGCGGGCGATGGCGCGGATTTCCGCTTCGGTGTAGCGGACGGTGCGCAAATTGAACTGGTTGCTGCGCTGGGTGAGTTGGGCCACACGCGGGATGCTGAAATCGTCGAAGGGTTTGACTTCGGAGCGCATCTCCAGGCTTCGGAGGAATTCGTCCTCGTTGGTGAAGCGCTGGGCGAAGGAACGGCGCTGCGCCTCGAGCTGGTATTGGCGCGTGCGCTGCTGGTCGTTTTCGGAGAAGCTGGCCGTTTCGAAGAGGTTGAGGCTGCGCAGGTAGGGCAGGTACTCGGCGGGGTCTTCGGGCAGCTCGGGCACGGTCAGTTCGGGGATGTTTTGGCGCACGAGGTTGCGTTCGAAGGGGTTGTCGTCGAGGAAGACCATGCTGTCGAAGCCGATGTTGAGGATGCTCTGGATGTGGCGAATGTTGTCGGCCTTGTTTTCCCAATTGGCGACGAAGACGGCGATGTCCTCCAGGCGCAGCACCATGTCGGGGTGCTTTTCGAAGGGTTCGCGGGCGATGTGCTCGGTGTTCTTGCTGCACACGGCCAGGATGACGCCGCGCTGTTTCAGTTCTTTGGCCCAGAGCTGCAGCTCGGTGAAGGCTTTGCCGATGCCGAGGTCGCCGATTTGGATGTTTTCCAGGCCGTCGTCGCCGATGACGCCTCCCCAGCAGGTATTGTCCAGGTCGAGGATGAGGCACTTTTTGAACCGGCCGCTGACGGCTGCCACGATGTCGGTAAGGGCTTTGGCCAGATGCGGCAGGAAATCGAGGCTGAAGACCATGTCGGCCGTGACGTAGAGCTTGGGGTCGAAGCAGGATGCCGCCCCCAAACGCCCCTCAAGGGCGGCCACATCGCAGAGGAAGAGGTTGTCCTGGCGGGCGGCCAGCTCCATGAGGCGGAAGTTGAGGGCCCGCAATTGGTAGGGGAAGGAGCTGGGGAGTTTGTTGGCGAACTGCCCGAAGACGGCGTCGTCCAGGGAAGCGAAGTTGCACAGCACCACCCGGGCCCCACTGCCCTCGGAAATGTGCCGATAGAGCTCCTCGAAGCGTTGTAGCTGCGCCTCCGCAAAGCCCGTGCGCTCCACGGCAGGCAGGGTGCAGAATTTGCGCCACAGCTTCTGCACCGAAGGAACCAGCACCACGAATTCGGGGCGATGGGCATAGAGCTCGCTGCCGGGGTCGAACGCCTGGCGCTCCATCTGGTTGTAGTCGGCCTCGAAGAGCTGAAAGTCATACCCGGCAGCCACCCCATATCCTTCCAGGGCCTGGGCCAGCAATTGCGTGGCGTGGTCTCCCAGCAGGGCCAACCGGATGGGGCGCAAATTTTTTCGGGGGCGTTTCAGGTTTTTCCTGAGCTGCTGAAAGCTGGGCATTTGCATGGGCTGAAGAATGTTTGGTTCAGGGCCGACTCAGAATTGGAAGTAAATGAATTCCTGCTTGTAGTGCAGGTAATTGAGCACGGTGAAACCCATAATTAGATAGAGTCCCCAGCGCGCGGGGCGCGGCAGAAAGCCCAAATCGAACGGGTGGTCTTTCTTTTGAAACAGAAAGTCAACTGCGAAGAGCACGGCAACGAGAAAAATCACTTCGGGGGCGAAAAGGTGGAAATTTTGGGGCATGGACAGGTTCCCCATTCCGGCCACATAAGTGGTGGCCTGGTCCAGGTCCGAGGCGCGGAAGAAGACCAGTGTCCAGCACCAGACCAGAAAGGTGAGCCCCATGCTGGCTCCGTCGTAGAGGGCGGTGGAAAAGGCCTTGCGCCAACGTTTGCGCCGTTTTTTGCTCAACAACTCGTAGGCGAGAATCACGCCGTGGAGCAGCCCGAAAATCACGAAATTCCAATTGGCCCCGTGCCACAGGCCGATGAGCCCGAAGGTGAGCAACAAAGCCAACACGACGCCGCGCGTCTCCCAGTTGCGCCAGTGCAGGGCCAGCGGCGTGAACAGGTAGTCCCGAAACCAGGTGGACAGCGAGATGTGCCAGCGCCGCCAGAATTCGGTGACGTTCTTCGAGAAGTAGGGGTAATCGAAATTGAGGCTCAGGCGGAAGCCCAACAGTTTGGCCGTTCCGATGGCGATGTCGCTGTAGCCGCTGAAGTCCCCGTAAATCTGGACGGCGAAGAGCACCGCCCCCCACCACAACTCCACCCCGGAAAGGTGGGAGGCATCGGCGAAGATTTCGTTGACGAGCAGGCCCACATTGTCGGCGATGACGACTTTTTTGAACAGCCCCCACAAGATTTGCCGCAGCCCATCCACCGCCAAAGTGTGGGAAAATTCCCGCGGACGAAGAAACTGCGGCAGCAGGTCCTTGGCGCGCTCGATGGGCCCCGCCACCAGCTGGGGGAAAAAGCTGACGAAGGCGAAAAAAGCGATGGGGTCGCGCGTGGGCTCCAGGTTCCGCCGATAGATGTCGATGGTGTAGCTCAGAGTTTGGAAAGTGTAGAAACTGATGCCCACCGGCAGGATGATGTGCAGGGTTCGGCTTTGCAGGTGAATGCCCATCATCTCGAACAGCTCCACGAAGCTGCCGACGAAGAAGTTGAAGTACTTGAAGACCGCCAGCAAGCCCAGATTGGTCGTCAGGCTGAGCGCCACCAGCAGCTTTCGCCTTTTCTCCTCCTGGGTGCGATGAATTTCCAACCCCAGCAAATAGTCCACCAGGGAGCTGAAAAAGATGAGCGACAGGAAGCGCCAATCCCACCAGCCATAGAAGAAATAGCTGGCAAGCAGCAGGAAGAGGTTCTGCGCTTTGAGGTTCTTCTGAAACCGAAACCAATAGAGAAAAAAGACGACCGGAAAGAAGAGGGCGAATTCGAAGGAGTTGAAAACCATCGGTTCGGCGAGTGCTCAGTTGGGTGTTGAGGTTTCGTGCTGACCTGCGGCCCGGCCCAGGTCTCGGGCCAGGGCCGTCCCTACGATGCTGTCCGCCAGAGCGGAGGGGTGTGGGTCCAGGGGGCTGATGATGTAGTTCCCTTCCAGGGGGAACAGCGAGGAATAGTCCAGCACCTTCAGTCGGGGGTGGTGAAGGTACGACAGAATCTTGTTCGAGTTGCCGGGATAAACCAGGACGTAGAAATGATCTGCGGGAAATTGCTTCAGGTACAGGGCGCAAGCCCGGTCGATGATGGCACCGGTCAGTTGCCAGTGTTTTTCTCGCAGGCGTACGGGCCAATCCACCCCGAAATATTGGAGCACGTTGCTGGCCCCCAGCAAGCGACACCAGGCAATCCAGAAGGGGGAGCGGCCATGGGAGAAGCTCCCCCGATGAACGGGAAGGTCCTTTTCCAGGGTGTAGTGGGGAAAGTCCTTTGCCCAGAAATTGGCCAGGCGCATCCGGCCGATGGCGCGGTTGACGTGGTCGTCCATGAAGGTATAAACGGCGAACCCTTTCGGTTCGGGGATTTCGCGGCTCAGCTGCCGGTTTTCCAGCATCGCCAGCATGTGCTGGGGGCCGTAGCCATGGTAGCCGTAGCAGTAAACGTTGCGGGTCGAATCCCGGGCGGCGAACCGGGCGGGAAAGGTATCCTCTGCATCCAGGCCCACCCCGAAGGTGAAGGAACAACCGAAAAACACGGCGTGCTCCTGTGCCTCCTGACGATGTTCCGCCACGATGCGCCGCGAAAGGGAGTCGAAGGCGTAGTGGGCTACGTAAAGCGTGTCCTTTCCGTCCAGGGTGGTTCGAATATCGGTGGCTTGAATACCCGGAACGGCTTTGTAGCCCAACAGGCTGTCTTTTTGATTGAACTGAGGCAGATACTCCACGCGAAAGGGGAGGGCGCCGTCCTCGGGCACCCAGTAATAGACGACGAACTCCAGGCAGAGCCAAAGCCCGGCAAGCAAGACGACGTTGAACAAGAGCCGCTGCCCCAGGCGCACGCACAGATAGCCCAGCCCCCCCAACACCAGCCACATGCGCAGGTACCTGAACACATGGTCCAGGCTCCAGAAGGTCACGACCCCGTCCCCGTCACCCGCCACCCAATCCAGCAGGTATTCCAGGGCCCAGAGAAGCATCACTCCCACGCCCACCTTCCAGGCCGTTCCCAACAACAGGTTTTTCTTCATGGGGGCGACTTTCCCGGCGAAGCGGCAGCAGATCGAGGGGCAGGCCCTGCCCCACCTTTCCGGGGTTTGGCCAGGTAATATTCCAGGCAGGCCTCCGGAAAGTTTCTGCGCCGCATTTCCTTCAACAGCACCTCCACATCGTAGGGGATTTGGTGAAATTCCCAGTGGTTGGATTCGGGATAGAAGAAGGCGAAAGCGATGCAATCGATGAAGGCGCGGTTTTGCCCCACCGACCCGACGTTGACCAGCCGGAAGCCCGCGATTTCCCGCGAAAACTGATGGTGGGAATGCCCGATGCAAGTGTTTTCGCTGAGCGCTATCTCCGTGTCGGGGTAGATGTTCCGGTCTTCCAGGGTGTGGGTGAAGCGGAAGGCGCCGAGGCGGGTTTCGAGGGGCAGGCTGCGCAGGTAATCGAAGCTGCGGAAGCCGGGGTAGCATTGCTCGAAGAACAATGCCGGCAGGGGGTGACTGCCCTCGTAGCGCCCCTGGAGGAAGTACGCTTCGTGATTGCCCAGCAGGCAGGTGCAGTCGTCGAGCGCGGCCACCCGCTGGACGCATTCCTCACTCCAGGGTCCGTAATTGACCAGGTCGCCGAGGCAGAGGAAGGCATCCACGTCCTGGCAATGGCGGAGCATGATTTCCAGGGCGGGCAGGTTGCCATGCACGTCGCTGAAGACGGCTACCTTCACGATTGCAGGGTTTGGAGGTAACGAGCCACCGCTTCTTCGAGGGAAAAGGCGATGGGTTCCACCCACTCAGGGGGCGGGGGGGAAAAGCGGTGGAGGACGGGTTTGCCGTTGGGGGCGGGGCGGTTTTCCACCTTCAGCCCGGGCAGGCGTTTGCGAAGCCATTCGCTCACCTCCCGGAAGGAAGTGGCCTGGCCCGCAGCCAGGTTGAGCGCCCCTCGCCGGGGAAAGCGGCGCACCAGTTGTGCCAGGTAGGCCGCTGCCACGTCCAGGGGCAGAAAGTCGCGCCGGGCCTCCCCTCCGTTCAGGAGGGTGATGCGTCGGTGCTGAACTGCGTCCGCGGCCAGCCGCGAAAGGCCGTCCTTGCGGGGGTCTTCGTAAAACAGGGTGCTGAAGCGAACACAACAAACTTCAGGAAGCGCACTCTTCAGACAATAAGTTTCGCCCAGGTACTTGGAGTAGGCGTAGGGGTCCATGTCTTCCACCGCCCGGTAACGGCCCTCATCCGCCAGGATGCTCATGCTGCTCAGGTAGAGCAAGCGGGGCGGGTGGGGGCGCTCCAGGCAGAGGCTCACCAGCCGAACGGTGGGCAGGAAATTGTCGGCCACGGCCTGCTCGACGGATGCGCAGTGCAGGTTAGCGGCGTTGTGCACCACCACTTCCACTCCCTCGAGGGCCTGCCGGAACGCTGCGTCCGATGCCCGGCGCAGGCTCAGCTGCCGGCAAGGCAGATGCCGCCGGCAGGCTTCGTAAATGCTCCCCGAACCGGTGAACAGAACTGCACTCACAGCTTTCGGAAATTGGGGTTGCGGTGGCATCGGCGCTCGCGAACCGCCTCCAATTGCTCCTGCTCCACCACGAACTCTTTCCAGTAACGGTAGATGGTCGTGGGACGGATTTCGTAGCGGGGTTCCTCGCCCCGCAACAACCAGTCGGCTACGATTTTGGGCTCGTTGAAGCCGCTGATGGCCCGCGCCGCCGTGGTGCCCGAGCAGCGGGCGTTCAGCTCGAACACATAGGGCACCCCGTCGCGCACGCGCAGCTGGATGTTCAGGGGGCCGAAGGGCTTGAGCGCCGCCACGATGGTGCGCAGGGTCTGGTCGATGCGCTCATCGAACACCACCCAGCATTTGTAGGTGTCGCCGTCGCGCAAAATGCGCTGCATGATGATGGTGCCCAGGCACCGACCGTCGAAGCTCACCGTTCCGCAGGTGTATTCCTCCCCCTCGATGTATTCCTGAGCGACGAAGTCCTCGGGATGGATGCCGTTGCCGGCTCGCAGGCGCTCCAGCGCCGCTTCGTCCTCGATTTTGAAAACGTTCTTGGAGCGGGCACCCCCTTTGCGCGGCTTGACGATGAAGGGAAACGGCAGGGAAACGGCGCCCGCCAACAGGGCGCTCAGTCGGTAGGTCTTGGGGGTGGGCAAGCCCAGCTCCTCGAGGAAGCGGGCGGTGGCTTCCTTGTTGTCGGCGATTTCCACCACCTCGGGGCTGCTGACGACCACACGCGTGCCGCTCTCCCCCTGGATGCGCTCCGCCGCCTGCGCCAGAACGGGCAGCTCCGCATCCAGCCCCGGAAACATCAGGGCACATGCCTCCTCCCTAAGGATGTGGCAAAGCCGCTCCACGAATTCCGGGGCGTTGGCGTAAGGTATGCGATAACCCACCGGCACGGCATACAGCCCCGTGGCGTTGGCCTCGCCATCGAGGCCCACGATTTCGTATCCGGTGTCGTACAGGGCCTTGACGATGCTCTGACCCGCACCGCCGCCGATGCCCGAAACGGCTATTTTATTGCTTTGCTTCATGAACTGTTTACTCTGTCATTTTTCTGCTCCCTCTGTGGTTGAATCAACCCCAAACTCACACCCACACCCAACGAACAACGAACAACGAACAACCCTCCTGAGCCCGCGCCCTCTCCTGTAAAATTGTAAAACTGTAAAACCGTCAAATCGAAGGGAGGATGTGCGGTCAGAGGACGGTTTTGTGCGTAGTCAGAATCAGGTTTTACGGTCTCATGGTTTCATGGTGCCAGGGTGAGTTTGAGGTTTGGGTTTGATGGAACCACAGAGATCGATACCAATGGAAATAGGTGGAGACAAATTGAAATAAATTGCCACACGCGCGCTACCCTATAAAATCGCCAATCTGTAGAACCGTAAAATCGCAGGGAGGGTAGGAGGTTTGAGGCGTGGGTTTGTTTGAACCACAGATTGAACAGAGTGCAAACGGAGTAAACAGCACCCCAACCACACTCCCCTACCAACTCTAAACTTTCCACTCTAAACTCTCCACTTTATCAAGCCGACTGCGAAAAAATCTGCGGAGCACTGCGGTTCAAGGCCCCCAAACCCA
>CAZBYX010000016.1:0-24559 GCA_964496055.1 uncultured Saprospiraceae bacterium | reverse complement strand
TCCAGCGGGCTTTGCGTCACCACCGCGCGGCTGTTCAGCAAACCGATGCCGACCGTGAGCAGGGGAATGACCAAAAGCACCGCCAGTACGGGCAGCCAGTTCGGTTCGAAGGGGATTTCCAGCTCCCAGCGCGCCAGGGCCCAGCTGAACAGCACCGACAACCCCACACCCGTCAGGGCGCCCAGGAAGCCCAGAATGAGATACTCCAGCGCGTTGATGGCCAGAATCTGCCGCCGCACCGCACCCAAAGTGCGCAGCAAGACGCTCTCCCGAATGCGCTGAAACCGACTCAGCGCCACCGAACTGATGAGCACGATGAATCCCGTCAGGATGCTGAACAGCGCCATGAAGCGAATGACGAAGGAAACTTTTGCCAACACGCTTTCCACCGCCTTGAGGATTTGAGAAAGGTCGATGACCGAAACATTGGGGAATGCCTGCACCGCCGCCCGCTGGAAGGCGGCACTCTGCGCCTCGGACGCCGCCCGCGACACGATGACGTGAAACTGGGGCGCCTGTTCGAGCACCCCTTTGGGAAACACCACGAAAAAGTTGGTCTGCACCCGGTTGAAGTCCACCTTGCGGATGCTGCCCACCACCGTCTCCAGGCGGGCGCCCTGGACGTTCCAGGTCAGGCGGGAGCCGGGTTTCACCTGCATGTTGTCGGCAATGTTCTCGGCAATGGAGACGTAAATGGTCCCGTCGGGGCCCACTTCGCCGTGCCAGGTGCCCTCGATGATTTTTTCCGATTCGATGAGGGTGTCGCGGTAGGTGACGCGGTACTCCCGGTCGAAGACCCAGCGGGAGATGCGGCGGGTGCTGTCGGCGCGGGCTTCCTGTTTGGTTTTGCCGTCAATGGCTTCCAGGCGCATGGTGACGATGGGCACCTGCTGCAGCAGGGGCAACTCGTGGTCCCGGGCCAGGCTTGCGACGGCTTCCCTTTGCGGGGTTTGAATGTCGAAGACGATCATGTTGGGCTGATTGCCCGCGCCGGCGAATTCCACCTGCTTGAGCAACAGGTCCTGAACGAAAAAGAGGGTGGCGATGAGCAAGGTTCCCAGCCCGATGGTGACGAGGAGCAGGAGGGTCTGGTTGTTGGGGCGATAGAGGTTGGCGATGCTCTGCCGCCACAGGTAGCTCCAGTGCCTCGGAAAGAATCGGCGCAGGCTCCAGGTCAGCAGGCGCGCCACCCCCGCCAAAAGGGCGAACGCCACCCCCAGCGCCACCGGAAAGCTCAGCGCCCGCAACTCTCCGGTGCGCACCACCGTGAAGCTGCACACGAAAACCACGATGAGTCCGATGACGACCCACCGCAGGGGGTCTTTCCCTTCCGCTTCCCCCTCGAAGGAGGCACGCAGGGTCTTCAGCGGAGGCACCCGGCGCACCTTCACCAGCGGCAACAGGGCAAACAGCACCGTGACCAGCAGCCCCGTCAGCAGGCCCGCCCCGGCCGCCGCCCAGGACAGGTCGGTGCTCACCTGCTGCAGGGGCAGGAAATCGCCCAGCACATAGGGCAGGGAAAATTGCAGCAGGCTGCCCAACACCACCCCCAGGGCACTCCCCCCCAAACCCAGCACCAGCACCTGCACCAGGTAAATTTGCAGGGCCTGCCGGCTGCGCATGCCCAGGCACCGCAACACCGCAATGGTGTGGTGCTTTTCCTTCAGGTAGATGTGCACCGAAGAAGCCACCCCGATACACCCCAGCAGCAGGGCGATGAAGGCGACCAGATTGAGGAAGGTCGTCAAATTGCTGAAGGCTTCGCTGATATCCTCCTGCCGGGAGGCCACCGTTTCGTAATCGAAGGGGCCGTCGCGCAGGGCCGGCTCGAGCCATTCGGCGGCCAGCAGGTCCACTTCGGCATCTTCGGGAAACTGGAAATAGTATTGGTAAAACACGCGGCTCCCGGGCTGAATGAGGCCCGTGGCTTCGAGAAACCGCTTCGGGATGAGCACCACCGGCGCAATGGAGCCTGCGATACCGGCCCGGCCGGGGGCGGCGTCCAGCTGCCCCAAAACCTCGAAGGTCTGATTGCCCACCTGCACGCTGTCACCCGGCTCGACCCCGAACTGGAGCATCAGGGTTTTCTCCACCAGGGCTTCTGCTCCCGCCCCGAAAGCACCGGCCGCTTCCGGGGGGGTGGTGGCCAGGCTCCCGTAGAAGGGGAAGCCCCCCTCCACGGCGCGTATCTGCGCCAGGCGGGTGCGTTGCTCCCGCGGGAAGAAGACCATGCTGACGAAATTGACCGCTTCGGCTCGCCGGCTGGCACCGAGGGAGTCCACCAGAGGCAGCAGGCTGTCGGGCAGGGGTTGGTTGCCCTCGATGACGAGGTCGGCGCCGAGCAGGGTCTTTGCTTCGCGGTCGATATCCCGCTGCAGGTTGTCGCCGAAGGAATCGATGGCGACCAGCGCCGCAATGCCCACCACGATGGAAGCCACAAAAAGCAGCAGCCGGTTGCGTTGCCGCCGGCTGTCGCGCCAGGCCATTCGGAAAACCCAGGTCCAGTTGGGGTGCATAGCGTTATTCTTGTTGCGGATTCGAGGAATTGAGTCCACTGCAAAAAGGGTTGTGGGACTGAAGTTTAAAGTTTATTTCTTTGGTTATCAATGATTTATTCAAATCCTCGATTCCTCAAATCTTCAGTTCCCCGGCGGAATTGGACTTTTTGCAGCAGACTCAGGAATTGACAGGTGGGGATGGGAGTGGGTAAGGAGGGAGGTTTGGGGGAAGGGAAAAGGCGGTTCCCCTCTGCATCCCCCTCCCCCTTCGGCTATCCTGCCATGCGTCGGCTTTGGAGGCCGTTTGGATTACGGAGTCGGTTTGGCGGGCTGTTCGTGCCGCTCGAGGAGGTGCAGGCAGGCCTGGTCTTCGGGGTCGGAGCTGGGCTCGGAGGCGAACCAGGCCTCGAGCATTTCGCGGGCCACCTCCTCGGAGGTGAGGCGCAGGCTCATGCACAGGATGTTGGCGTCGTTCCACTTGCGGGCGCCTTCGGCGGTTTGGGCATCGGTGCAGAGGGCGGCGCGGATGCCGGGCACCTTGTTGGCGGCGATGCTGATGCCCGTGCCCGTCCAGCAAAAAAGGATGCCCTGCTCGAACTCGCCAGCCGCCACCCGGCGCCCGACCTCCAACCCCACTGCCGGCCACGGCGCCGAGCCTTCCACCAGCGCCCCGAATTCGGTGACTTCGTGCCCCCGCTCCCGCAACATGCGCACCACCGCCCGCGGCAAGGGAGTATCCATATCGCTTCCAACGGCAATTCTCATGGCTTTCGGTTTTTTTACCCCTCCCCCTTGGCCGGGTTCCCCCAAACCACGAGGGAGGTATCTCGAGAAGAAAACAAAGAAAAAAAGACCAACAAATTCACCCAAACCCAAACTCAAACCCCAACTCTCAACTCTCCACTCTCCACTCCCCACTCTAAACTCCCCACTTAAGTGGAAGTTGAATCCGGGGCCTCGAAAATGGAAAAGATGGTCTTGCCGTAGTGCCGGGCTTCGCGGAAGTGGGGGTGCCCCTGAAAATCGTGGTTGGGGTTGTGTTCGAGGACGAACCAGCCGCCGGGGCGCAACAAGCCGTGCTCGAAAACCAATCGGGGAAGGGTGTCGAGGGCGGGCAAGCCGTAGGGCGGCCCGGCGAAGATATAATCGTAGGTCTGGGTCGTTTGGGTGATGAAGCGAAAGACGTCCATCCGGACGATGGTCAGCTCCTCCTCGATGTTCAACTGCCGGGCGATCTGGCGCACGAAAGCGACGCAAGGCCCGTGGCGGTCCACATAGGTGACGTCGCGGCAACCCCGACTGATGAACTCGTAGCTGTGGCTGCCCGTGCCGCCGAAGAGGTCGAGCACCCGGAGGGATTCGAAATCGAAGTGATTTTGCAAGACGTTGAACAGCCCTTCGCGGGCATAGTCGGTCGTGGGCCGGGTGGGCCAGTTGCGCGCCGGCGGATGGAAGCGACGCCCCTTGAATTTCCCGGAGATGATGCGCATGATGCAGGAGGCTGTCGGTTGCGGCGCTGCCCTTCAGAGCAAAGCCGTACCCATCAGGTCGAAATGGAAGTGGAGGTTTTCTTCGGGGAAGGCCTCCGGCAAGAGCAAGCCCGAAGGAGGCGGCGCGAACCGAATCTGACGGACGAAACGATAAAACAGGCGATAGAGTTCGGACTCGGGCAGGACGGGGCCGGCCAGGTTCAGGGGGGTCTCCTCGGGGTTGAGGTTGAGCTGGTCGTACACCAGCAGGAGGAAGTAAAGCGCATCGGGGCTGGTCTGGAAGGGGTAAGTATTGTAAAGCAACAAGTTGGTGTTGTGGAAGGCGGCCACGTGCAACACCCGGTCGCGGATGCAGGCGAAGACCTGGTGGCTGCCGAGGGCGTCCATCCCCTGGCGCGCCGCAGCGAGGAATCCCGCCCCGGCATCCAGAATGCGGATATCGGGTGCAGCCTGCCGGACAAAAGCGAGCAGACCCCCGTCCAGGGAGAATGCCATCTGGGCCCCGAGACCGCTCAGAGGGACGCTCAGCACTTCTTCTTCGGCGGGCAATTCGGTGAGGGCTTGCAGACCGGCAGGCGCGGCTTCGGGGGTCCACAGCCGGGCCGGAACCAGGCAATGCCGCAGCGTGGTGACGGCCAGCCGCCGCTCGGCATACTTGTATTGGAAGAGATCCTCCCGCCAGAACAAATCGCGGAAGCGCCCCTCGCGCCCGTCTTCCCCCGCCTGCTCCAGCTCGTAGGCGCGCAACAGCAGGAGGCGGTTCTGCACGTTGAACACACCATAAACCAAACTGTCCATCCCAAGCAGGATGGACAGTTTGCAAGACCCGAGATTTTTACGGCTGAATGCAGGGTCCGTTATTTCGAAGCTCAGTTTTCCCAATTTCCGGCTAGGGTTGGTTTATTCAGATCACCAAATTTAATCACTTTGTCCGGATCGTAGGAGTTGTCGTACTTCGCGTACTTTTTGCTGCCCCACTTACCCATGAACTTCCGCCGACTGACGCCCACTTCCACCACATTGACCAGGGTCTTCTGGTAGGTCAGCGTATCGGCTGCAATTTGGAAGGTATCGCCATGCGTGAAGGGCACGTATTTCAGCGAGTCGAGGTTGAGCCCCAGAGCGCGCACCGAATCGATGGCGGGCACATAGGTCGTGTCGTATTCGATTTCGCCGGTGAAGTTCGGGTCGTCGGGGTCCCCGATGACTTTGACGATGCGGAAGGAATCCCGGGTGAGGACTTTGACCAGGGAATCGAAGGTGGGTGCGAAGCCCCCTTTCACGCCCCGGAACAACTCCTGAGCCTGGCGGATTTCGATGAGCTTTTCGATGACGGCCAGTTCCCTTCTGGCTTTCTCCCGTTGAAAAGCGATGGGCTCCCGAATGCTGGCAATGAGCAGATAAACCAGAAGGATGATCAGGGCCACCAAAAACAAGTTGAAATACACGCGTTTCTTCATGCTGGCTTGTTTTGTTTGGCGCAATGATAAGGATTTTATCCAATTCGGAATCGAATTGTCATCAATTAAGCGGCGGACAAAAATCGCTGAAAATCGACCAAAAAAAAGCCCCTCCCGAATGAACGGCACCCGGGAGGGGGAGTGCGGTGTGGGGCAGGGCTCATTGCCCGCGCTGAAGGCTCAGTTGCACGGGCAGGCAGGTGGGGCGACAGGTGAAGCAGGGCTCCACGGGGCCCACCTCGATGCTCCTGGAGCAGATGTCCCCGTCGTCCAGGTCGCGGACGAGCAGCGAGAAGACGGAGCTGCCGTCGGCTGCGAATTCTTTGTCGAGGCCCACCTGCACGGGTTGGCCGTAGGTGGTGCCGCCGGGGTTGAGCACCTGACCGTTGTAGAGCACCTCGAAGCGGTTGGAGGGGCCGGGGTCGAAAGCCTGGGCTGTGAGTTCGAGGATGAAGAAGTCGTCGGCGGTGTAGCTGCCGGTGCTGTTGTTGCGGCAGAGGGTGTCGAGCAGGGTCACCTCCGTCAGGGCACACACCCGCACCCGCACGAAGGCGGGGTCCTGGTCGTCTTCGTCGGTGGCGGGGTCGCCGTTGACGTTGTCATCCTGGGCAAAGGCGTCGTTGGTGGCCAGGGTGTCGGGGGTGGAGTCGAAGTCGTCGAGGAAGGCCTTGCCGTATTCTTTGGCCTGGGCGATTTCCGCCAGGTTTTGGAAGGTGCTGTCGGGATAGGGGCTGCCCGTGATGGTGAAAGTGATGGGCACGCTGACCGAATCGCCGGGGGCCAGCCCCCCCGCCTGCAATTCGCCGCCGGCGACGCTGAGCCAGCGCTCGGCGGTGCTGTCGTTCAGCGCCTGCCAGTTCGGGTCGTTGAGCTGCAAGCCGGCGGGGATGTAATCCCGCACGCGGACGCTGTCGGCGATGAGCAGGCCCTGGTTGAACACCTTCACCTCGAACTGCACGTCGTCGCCGATATCGAACTTCGCGGGCTGGTTGGGCGCGAGTTTTTTCTGCAGGGCCAGGTCCAGGATTTGAAGCACCACCCCCACCTTGTTGGGTTCCTGGGGGCTGACCTCGTCGGCGCCGCGGGCCAGGCTGTTCCAGGCCACGGGGCCGGTGGCGCCGGAAGCATCGGCGGGGGCCTGCATGAGCAGGTCCATGCTGAAGGTTTCGGCGGGTTGGAGGGTATTGTTCAGCTCCAGCTTGATGGCTTTCACCGTACCGATGTCGGCGGGCGGGGTGGTGCTCCAGTCGTCCACGCAATCCGGGGTGGGTTCGAGGGGGGCGATTTCATCCCGGCAGGGGTTGGTGGACTGGCTGTAGTAGAGCGTCACGCCGGGGGGCGGGGTGATGGGTTCGATGAGGAAGGGCACCCAGCCGGTGCCGCGGGGGGCATTGTTGAGCTGGACGCCCACGTCGTTGAGGTAGGGGAAGATGTCCACGATGATGCCGTTGTTCAGGGGCACGTTGCCGCTGTTGAGCACCACCAGGCGCCAGAAGACCGAGTCACCGGGCCGGGTGGTGGCGGTGTCGGGGAAGGTGAGGAAATCGGGGTCCAGGCTGCCTTTGACGTACTTTTTGGCGTTGAGGCTGGCCACGGTCTGGATGTTGATGGAGCCGGAGGTGAAGGAACAGAGGGTTTCGCTGGTGTCGCCGTCGCCGTCCAGGTCGTTGGCGTCGGGGGTGCTGCCGTCGGGGCAGGTGAAGGTGCGTTCGTGGGTGGTGGCGTAGAAGGTGTTGTTGAAGCTGCCGCTCTCCCCGGGTTTGATGTAGGTTTTGAAGGTGAAGCTCACCTCCGAATTGATGGGGAAGTCCCCGGAATAGGTCCAGCGCAGCAGGGTTTGCCCCGAGCCCCCGAAATCGGGGATGACCTCGAAAGCGGGGTTGTTGCCCTGGGCATCGAGGCTCAGGCCCGTCGTGTTGGTTTCGAGGGTCAGGCTGCCGGCCACGTACTCGATTTCGGGGGGAAGCAAGTCCATGACGACGGGGTCGGAGAGGACGTAGTTGGCATTCCGGTGGTTTTTCAGGCTGATGCGGAATTCCACGGTGTCGTTGAGCAAGCCCAATTCGGCTTCCTGGGTTTGGGAGGGGGCGTAGGGCCCGGAGGAGAGGATGCTCTTTTGCAAGTCGATGACGGCGGTGGAGTCGGCCACGGTGAAGGTGGTGCTCTTGCAACACATCTCGCTCACGCCGCTGATGAGGTTGGAGGGGTTGCCCGTCTGCCCGAAGAAGTCGTTGATGTTGCTCGAGGTGGTGGCGCCGCAATTGGTTTCGTCGCAGAGGAAGTCCTGGCTGGCGGCGGTCATGCAGAAATCGTTGGTGGCTACGGTGCCGGCCGGCACGTCGTTGACGGTGACGTCGAAGGCGATTTCGACGTACTCGCCCGGCTCGAAGGCGCCGGTGAAGTACCACCGCAGCAGGGTGCGCCCCGTGCCGTTGAAGTCGTCGATTTGCTCGAACACCGGGTTGGTGCCGCTGGTGTCGAAGCTCAGACCCGTCGTATTGCTGACGATGACCCAGGTGCCGGGGTTGTAGGTGACGGCGGCCGGCAAGAGGTCCGAGGCAATGGGATCGTCCAGGTCCACGAAAGACTCCACCCCCGTAACGTCGCTGTTGCTGCCGTCCGTGCCGTCGTTTTCCACCCGAACGGTGTAGCGCACCCGCGCCTGCTGGAAGTAGGGGTTGCCGGTGGTGGCATCGCCCGGCGGCTGCTGCACGTAATTGATCTGGTGGCTTTTGGCGGGGTCCAGGCGTGCCACCGTATCCTGAATGCACATGTCGTCCGACTTGACCACCTGGGGGATGGCGGAGCCGTCCAGGGGCCGCACGGCGTCCAGATAGGCGGTGTTGAAGTAGGAGGTGCCCAGGGCGGTGGCGTTGCCCGCGTTGTCGGTGGGATAAGCCGCCTGCACCACCACGTCCACCTTGCCGGTGAAGCCGGAGGGCACGTTGCCGAAGTCGAACATGAAAGCACTGACGAAGTCTCCGGAGCCGATGCCGGGGATGTCACTGACCAGGAAGGATTGGCTGGAGCCGGTGGTGCCCCCCGAAACCCAGGGCACGAAGGAGCCGCTGTGATTGAGCTCGGCCCAGAGGTCGAAGGTCTCCCCGGCGGTGAAATTGCGGATGTCCAGACGAACCAAATCGAAGGGGTCGGGTATGGAATCCACCAGGATGAAATCGTCCACGGGCACGGTGCTGTTGTTGGTCACCGTCAGGATGAAACGGTTGGTTTCGCCCACGGGCAGGATGCCGCGGTCGCTGGCGGATTTGCTCAGGCTGATGGAGAAAGAGGGCGGCAACAGGGGGTCATCCACACTGCCTGACTCCTCGACGTTCACCCCGCTGATGGAAGTGGCATTCAGGGTCGCCACATTGTTTTTGGGGATGGGGTTGCTCAGCCCCGTGTCGTTGTTCGGGTCGGAGGAGGGATACTGGACGGTGACCTGAAAATCCGAACAACCGGCGCTGACGTCGAGGTTGCCCAGGTTCCAGGTCACGGTTCCGGGGGAGCCGCCGTCGTGGGTGCCTCCGTTGTCGGCGCTGATGAAGGCGGCGCCCGGCGGCAGGGCATCGGTCAGCACGGCATTGGTCAAATTCTCATTGCCCTGGACGGCGTCGGGGCAAACCCGAATGCGGTAGGTCACCGGGGTGTCGTGGTAGATGCTGCCCGTGAGAACCGACTTGGTGACGCTCCATTGCGGCGAAGCGACCACCGTGAAAGAGGCCTGGTCCGTGGGGCTGCCGGCATTGTTGGTCAGCAGGGTCGCGCTGTTGGTCAGCACGCTGCCGCCCGGGGTGCTGCCCGCCGGCACGGTGACCGCAAAAGTCACCTGCGCACTGTACCCGTCGGGCAAGCCCCCTTCCGGGCTGACCTGCGTGAAATCCCAGGTGATGGTTCCCGCGCCGTTGTCCACCACGGGGCTGATGACGGTGGTGCCGCCGTCCCCGTTGACGATGATGGAAGGAGCGGAATCGAGAATCACACCGGCGGGCAAGTTGTCGATGAGCACCGCCCCCTGGCAGTCGTCCACCAGGCTGGAGCAGCCGAAATCCAGGGTGAATTCCACTTGCGTCCCGGATGGGGCACTGCTCACATCCACCGTTTTGGAAAGGGTGGCCGTCTGCGCGGTGGATGGGGAAATCCGGCATCCCAGCCAAAATACCAGCAGCAAGCAGGAAACGCGCCATGAAAAAGGACAGCGATCAAAAGGGAAGGGCAGGCAGGCAAAGTGCCTCCGTTGGGGGGATGGGTTTCGTTTCATGGGTTCGAGAAGTCTATTCTTGATAACCGGTTGAAGAATCCTGAGGAAAAACAGGCCCGTGCACGGGCGAGAAGGGGTGGGAGGTGGGGGGTGAAGGGCGCGAGGGTTTGGGGCGAAGGGTCCGCCGACCCCAAACCCGAACCGCCCACCCTGAAAGCATTCAGGGCGGCGGACATACCCGTTTTGCCTTGCAGATATGATGCCAGTACAGCACCCACGCAGGTGGGAATCCATTCAGGGGGAGCCGGAAGCGATGGGCGGGAGCGCTTGCTCAGCGCAACAATTGCACGAAACCGCTGAGGTAGTTGCCGTCGCCGAGGTCGAGCACGTAGAAGTAGGTGCCGTCGGGCAGGTCCTTGTCCTGCCATTTGCCGTCCCAGTCGTTGCGATAATCCTCGCTTTGGAAGACCAGCGTCCCCCAGCGGTTGAAAATGAAGAGCTTGTGGTCGGGGTATTGCCCCAGCCCCTGAATGACGAAGAAGTCGTTGATGCCGTCGCCGTTGGGGGAGAAGCCCTCGAAGATGACCAGCTCGCTGCATTCCACGAAGACGAAGACGGTGGCGGTATCGCAGCCCACGAGGTTGCAAACGAAATACTGGAAGCTGTCGGGTTGCACCCCGTCGCAATAGCCGGGCTCGGGCACGTAATTGACCGAGCCGTCGGGCAGGAAGGCCACCGCCCCGTGCAGGGGCTCGCTCAGGAACCCGAAGTCGGTGATGAAGCCGATGGTGTCGTTGCCGAAGACGTTGATGACCACCGGCTGGTCCAGCCCCGTGAGGATGGTGTCGTTGACGGCTATGGGGCCTTGCTTGTCTTCCTCCACCGCCAGAATGGAGAAAAAGACCGTATCGCACACTCCGAGGTCATCGCAAAGCACGATGCAGGCGCTGTCCCGGCCCGGCGCCAGGGCGGTGTACACCACGCAGCTGTCGTTGAGGATTTCGAAGGAAACGGAAGCCCCCGACAGGCCCGGGCAGGCATTGCTCATGCCGACGAAGGTGCCGGGCAATTCCTGGCTGTTCAGGCAGAGCGTGTCGGAGCCGCCCACCATGAGGGTATCGCTCACCACCTCGCTGGTCACGCAAGCCAGGGTGGCCAGCACGGTGTCCGTGCAGCCGCTGAGGGTGTCCGTCAGCACGAGGGTGAAGGTGCCCTCGGGCAGGCTGAGCGCCGTCCCGCGCGGGGTGAAGTTGGCGCTGATGGCCAGGATGGTTTCGGCTCCGGTCAAATCCTGGGTGACGAACATGGGCCCGTAGGTGTTCTGCGTGCTGCCCCCCTGAATGAAGATGATGCCCGCATTTTCGCTCCAGGTCCAGTTGCCGAGGGGGTCCCAGAGGTTCATGGAGTCCACCAGCCCGGCCACGTCGTGGAAGCTGCCGGAAAAGGTGCTGTCGTTGACCGCCCAGGCTTCCACGGTGTAGGGGCCGAGCAAGCCGCCCGTGGGCAGGATGGAGTAGTTGAGGGAATAGACGCTGTCGAAATCGCAGCCCACGATGGGCCCGGTGTAGGGTTGCCCGTCCACCAACACGGCGATGTTCATGAAATCGGGCAGAGTGATGGGCAAGCAGAGCAAGCCCTCGCCGCCGTCGCAGACCGTAGCGCCCGTGCCCACCACGGTGGGTTCGAGGATGTCGGGGCAGGGTTCCAGCACCGTCAGGTGCACGGTGAAGGAAGCGGTGGTGTCCGCGATGAAGACGGTCAGGCAGGTGGTGTCGGGGCCGGGGAAGAGCCCGGTCAGCAGGTAGCAGGCGCTAGCGGTATCGAACTCGATGAAAGCATTGCCGGTGTTCTGGTCGGTGCAGCCGAGGGCCACGCTGTCGATGACCCCGAGCTCGAAGCCGAAATCATCCAGGCAGAGCAGCAGGCTGTCGTCCTGCCGCACGAAGGTGTCCAGCACCACGTCCGGGGGCAGGTTCAGGCAATTGACCTCGACGAGCAGGGTGTCGGAGCAAAACTTGACGGTGTCGAGGAAAACGAGTTGATGCAGCCCCGTATCCAGTTCCAGGGCGGTGAAGGCCGGGTCAGAGGGGCAGGGTTGCACGCTGCCCCCGAAGGGGAACTGGTTGTCGAGGATTTGATAGTTGCCCAGGGTGCTGAAGGGCAGGTCCACGCAGAAGGTATAGGTGGAGTCACAGTGGTAGAGCAGGGTCTGGAGTGGGGAGAGGGGTTGGAGGGTGCATCCCTGCGGGGGCTCCACGCATTCCACCTCGACGAGGAGGGTGTCGCTGCAACCGCTGCTGAGCTCGATGAACACCAGTTGGTGGAAGCCGGAATCCACCCGCACCTGACTGCCCTGCGCGATGAAGTTGGTCAGAGGGCTGATGAGGGCGTTCTGGCCGCTGCCGTCCTGGGTGATGTCCATCACGCCGTAGAGGTTGGCGGGGTTCCCGCCGGAAATTTGAGGCAGGGTGGGATGGAGCGTCCAGCCGCCGGTGGGGTCCCAGAGGTTGAGGGAGTCCACCAGGACGCTCAGGTCGAGGAAGCCCCCCGAAAAGACGAGGGTGTCGTTGATGGTCCAGGCATTCAGGGTGTAGGGCCCCTGGGCGCCCATGCCGGGCAGCAGGAAGAAGTTGTAGCTGAAGAGGGTGTCGAAATCACAACCGGAAACGCCGCCGCCATAGGGCAGGCCGTTGTCCAGCAAGACGAAGCCGTTCAGGCTGTCCGGGGGGAGGGGCAGGCAGAGCTCCGCCCCCAGGAAGCACTGGTCGGATTGCAGGTGCACGGTGTCGGCAGCGAGAAAGCCGAAAGGCTGGCAGCGCGGCAACACCTCGATGAGCAGGATGGTCGTGTCGCACTGAGCGGCCCCATCGCAAAGCACCACGCAGGCGGTGTCCGAGCCGTTGAAATTGGGCTGCGGCAGGTACACCACACAGGAGTCGAAAACCTGCAGCTCCCCGTGCAGGGGCGCGGTACAAACCAGCAGGGTGTCGAAGGCAGCGGGCAGCCCCGAAGCCTCCAGACAGAGGGTATCGGAAGGCTGATTCTCCTCCGTGAGAAGCACCACCGTATCGGGCGGCGCCGGTTGCACCTCGATGAGGTACACCGTGCTGTCACAGACGGCGGGCGAGGAGTCGTCGCACAGGAGCACGCAAAGCGTGTCCAAACCGGTGAATCCCGGCGCAGGGGTGTATTGAAAGCACAGGGAATCCAGCTGCAGGGTCCCGTTCGCGGGGGCGCCGCAAACGAGAAGCGCGTCGGGGTTGCCCGGCAATTCGGCGGCGGAGGGGCATTGCAGCTCGGTGGGTGCATTTTCCAGGGTGGTGAGGTGCAGGGTGTCGGTTTGGGGCGGGGAGGGGTTGGCGGTGTCGTTCAGGGTCAGCAGCAGGGTGTCGCGGCAGGCCCCGGAGCTGTCGCTCAAGACGACCTCGTAGGTGCCCGCTGCAGGAAATTCCAGCAAGGTGCCCGCATCGGGCTGACTGCCGAAATCGCAGGGAAAGCCGTCCCCGCCATAGGGGGCCCCGTTCACCGTGATGAAGGCCTGCTGAGCCGTGGCGAAGGGCACCGGCAGGCAAATCGGCAGGGGAAAGTCCGTGGTATCCACCGTCAGGGTGCCCTGGGAGAAGAATCCGGGGCAGCCCCCCGAGGGCTCCACCGTCACGATGAGGAGGGTGGTGTCGCAAACGGAAGGCGAAGAGTCGTCACAATGCTCCACACACACTTCGGTGACCCCCTGAAAACCGGCATCCAAACTCAGGGTGAGGCAGGCGCCGTTGAGTTGGGCCTCCAGGGCCGCGGCATCCAGGCCGCAGAGCTGCCCCGAAAGGAGGTTGCCGGGAAAGTCGAGGAAGGCGCCGAGGCAGGTATCCAGGGTGCCGCCCTGCGTACCCGTGAGGTGGAGAGTGTCGGTTGGGGTCGTCGGGGGAGGCGCCCCTTCCGTCAGGATGAGGAGGGTGTCGCTGCAGCCGTCGGAGGGGTTGGTCACCACCAGGGTGTGGGTTCCCGGGCTGGAGATGGAAAGCAGGGTTCCTTCGGGTATGGTGTTGGGCATCAGGGTGGTCACGCTGCCCGTCGCCGGATGCACGATGACCATGTTGCCGTAGCTGTGTGCCTGCGCCCCGCCGAAGATGCTGAAGAAGGCCGTGTCGAGCACCCAGTTCCCAGCGGGGTTCCAGAGGTTCATCGAATCCACCAGGTCGGCTACGCTGAGGAAAAGACCGCTGAAGAGGGTGTCGTCCACTT
Source organism: uncultured Saprospiraceae bacterium (assembly GCA_964496055.1). Lineage (GTDB taxonomy): Bacteria > Bacteroidota > Bacteroidia > Chitinophagales > Saprospiraceae > CAZBYX01. The sequence goes on along the minus strand of CAZBYX010000016.1, from coordinate 10,671 downwards.
CCCAGGAATTGAGAAAGTAGGGGCCGCTGTTCCCGCCTCCGGGCAGCGGCGCGTAGCTGTAGCCCACCAGGGTGTCCATGCACCCCATGATGGGAAAGGGAACGGCCTGCCCGTCGAGCTGGAGCTGCTGAAAAATGGCCTGGGCCAGGGGCAGCGGCACACAAACCTCGGTGGGGTCCCCCTCGAAAGGCACCACCAGCGAATCCACCCCGAAAACTTCGGGACAGGGCGGCGGCTCGACCACCACCTCCACGATGGTGGTGTCGCACAGCGCGATGTTGAAATCGAAGCAATGCACCACGCAGATGAGGTCGGGGGAGAGCCCCGAAAAACCGTCGCCGGGGTCGAGATTGATGCACTCACCCTCCACCTGCGTGGCGAATACGGTGGCGGGATTGCCCACCGCACACAGCGAAGCGGAGGTGATGAGCCCCTGAATCTGAAAAACGCTGGGGTCCAGGCAGACCTGCGTGGCCGTCTCGAAGGGTATGGTCAGCTGCACTGTGTCGGTGCACACGCTGTCGGAAGTCAGAACGACCACGGGCCCGAAACGCAAACAGGAGCCATCGTCGTTGCGCACGGCCACCGGATAAGAGGCAGCTGCCAGCCCCGGGAAAAAGTTGTCGCTTTGCCAGGTCTGCCCCCCGTCGATGCTGAATTCCAGACTGCCCGTGCCGCCCTCGGCTTCGATGAGCAAAGAGCCGTCGGCGGCCTGGCAGGCGCCCGGGTCTTCGGAAACCACCTCCACGATGTGCGGCGGCGGAGAAACCAAAACCTGGATGGAGTCCACCTGAACGGAACCGTCCGCCTGAACGATTTCCACCACGTATTGCGTGGTGACGGTGGGAAAAGCAATGGGGTTGCGGCAAGTGGTGCAGCTCAGATTCGTGGCCGGCGACCAGGAATAGCTCTCGCCCGGCCCAGCGAACAGTTGCACCGAGTCTCCCAGGCAAAGCACCAAATCGATGCGAGGACCCGCCGGCGGCTCTGCAAACTCGACGGCAGCGCCTTCCGACCGAACCAAGGCATCCTGCCCTTGCCCCGCCCCGAACCACTCGAACCCGAACAACCCCGCCACGCCGACCCCCATCATCAGGGGCCACCACCTGCGAAGAAAGTTGAAGCGCTCGACGTTTCCCGGGGGATTTTGCTGATTCATCATGTCCGGTTTTGGTCTCGTTTCGGGTTGCAGGCCGCACATGGGCAACCCGGCGTGCTTTGCTGTCTGCAACTTCAGTGCCTTTCCTGCACCACCGCATTCCTCTCAGATTCGCTTCGCGAGCATGAAAATACACATATAATCCACCTCCAAGACAAAGAAAGCTGATTTTGAACCACTTCACACACCCTCACCGACATGCCCTCCCCACCCCCCGGAAGGGGGAAGAAAAGAGAGTCGTTCGTGTTCAGGGTGTTTCAAACGCAGGATGAGCCAATAAAGGGGACGATTCTCAAATGGTCTCGGGTTCTAATCAGTCGTGAGGGAAGGTCAGAAAGCAGGCAAATATACCCAATGCAGACACTTCACAACTAAATTTATCTAATATTTTTCAAATTCTATACCATTCCCCTTTTCGTGGATAGCCCAACCCGGTGGCTATAGAGCCCTCGGCACCGAAACCTGGGGATGTCTTCTCCCCTCGGCCGAGGCTGCCTATGCTCGAGTAAGAATTTTTCAGGCGGAAAAAGTTTGGGCAATATAACAATGTGCTTACTTGAAAAGTGTTTGCAATTGTCCCTACTTTGCAGCGTCATTCAACATTTAGCCGATGTTATCTATCATTTTCGGAAGTCCCCAACCTTGGTTGGGGGCTTTCCGCTTTTTTGGGGGCTTTTTTTGGCCTAATCGGCGACAATTTTCAGGATAATTTTCCCCAGCTGGCGGCTATGCCGCATGCGCTCGAACGCCCGTTCGTACTCCTCCAGCGCGAAGACTGCATCCACTTTCGGTACCAGTTTTTGGCGATTGACCAGCTCGAGCATGGCCTGAAATTCGGCGGGGCTGCCCATGGTGGACCCCAGGATGGCCATTTGCTTCCAAAACACGAGCTGGGGGGACAGCTCGGGCAGGGGGCCCAGCGTGCCTCCATAGATGCCCACGCGGGCGGCCGGGGCACAGAGACGCAGCAGCCGGCAGAGGGGCTCCCCGCCCGTTCCATCGATGACGACATCGAAGGAGCCCGCACTTTTTTTCAAGGATTCCAGCCAGTCGGGTTGGCGGTAATTGGCGCCGCCGGCGGCGCCGTCCTGGAGGGCCTGCTCGATTTTGGCGTCCGAGCCGGAGGTGACGTACACTTCGGCGCCGTGGGCCCGGGCGAACAGCAAGGCCATCTGGGCCACGCCGCCGCCGATGCCGGTGATGAGCACGCGCTCCTTCGGCTGCAGCCGACAACGGGTGAACAGGACCCGGTAGGCCGTCAGGCCGGCCAGGGGGAGGGCGGCGGCCTGCTCCCAGGACAGGTGCGGGGGTTTGGGGAAGAGCTGCTCCCGCGGCACTTTGATCTTTTCGGCGAAGGTCCCATCGCTGGGCATGCCCAGGATTTCGTAGGCGGGGCTCTGGAAGCGCTCGTCCGGCCCCCAGTTCAGCCCGGGCTGGATGAGGACCTCCCGCCCCTCGCACACCCCCGCCCCGTCGCTCCCCAGGGTCACGCCGGGGCGGATGCCGGGGTATTTGCCCAGCAGAATCCAGAGGTCGCGGCGGTTCAGGGCGGCGGCGCGCAGGCTGACCAACGCCTCTCCTTCACGGGTTTGAGGTTCGGGTACCTCGCGCAGGGCCAGGCGCCCGGCTTCGATGAGTTGCAGTGCTTTCATGATTCGGTCGGCTTTGCAGGAAAGAAAGGTTCGCCCCCAAGATGCTCAATTTCCGGGGCCTCGCCAACTTTGGAGCGGGCACCGCCCCGAGGACGGAAAAGGATGCGGGCACGGGAGCCAATTTCTCCTATTTTTGCCGCTCAAACGGCAAGCATGATCGAAGCGCAGGACATACACAAGTGGTTCGGTGAGCTGCACGTGCTCAAAGGGGTGAGCCTGCGCATCGAGGCCGGGGAAATCGTCACCATCGTCGGCAAGTCGGGGGCGGGCAAGAGCACCTTGCTGCACATTCTCGGCACGCTGGACAGCTTCGATCGGGGTTCGGTCCGCATCGGCGGCACGGACGTTTCGAGCCTGGAGGCGCGGGCGCTGGCGCAGTTCCGCAACCGCGAAATCGGCTTCGTCTTTCAGTTCCATCACCTCTTGCCCGAATTCACGGCCCTGGAAAACGTCTGCATCCCCGCTTTCATCGCCGGGGAAGCCGAAGGCCCAACGCGCGAACGGGCCGCCGAGCTGTTGCGCTACCTCGGCCTGGGCGAGCGACTCGACCACAAACCCACCCAGCTATCGGGGGGCGAACAACAGCGCGTCGCCGTGGCGCGCGCCCTCATCAACCGGCCCTCCGTCGTGCTGGCCGACGAGCCCAGCGGCAACCTGGATTCCGCCTCCAGCGCCGAATTGCACGAGCTGTTGTTCAAACTCCGCCAGGACTTCGGGCAGACCTTCGTCATCGTCACCCACAACAAAGAGCTGGCCGCCATGAGCGACCGCATGCTCGAGATGAAGGACGGCGTCGTCCTCGACGGCCGCGTGCCCGTCGAATCCTGAGCTCAACCCCCTGCCTATGGCCAAGAAGCATCCCCCCTCGGACGAATACCTGGGCAACATCTGGGGCTGGAAGTTCTCGCTCTTCTCCGCCTTGCTCATCCTTCTGCTGCTGGGGCTCATCCTGGCCCGCTGGTGGTACCTCGGCAAACCCGAGCTCTTCCCCGAAAAAGAACCCCTCGAAACCCCGCTCGACAGCACCAACGCGCCCGCCCGATGAAAATCCCTTTCTTCAAATACCAGGGCACCGGCAATGACTTCATCCTGCTGGACCAACGCCAAAAGCGCTACCTGAGCCACGCCGACCGCGAGCTCATCGAACGCCTGTGCCGGCGCCGCTTCGGCATCGGGGCCGACGGCCTCATCCTGCTCGAAAGCCACCCCCAGCTGGATTTCCAGATGGTTTACTTCAACGCCGACGGCCGACAGAGCACCATGTGCGGCAATGGGGGCCGCTGCATCGCCGCCTTCGCCCGTTTTCTGGGGATGGTGGAGGAGCGCTGCCGCTTCCAGGCCGTGGACGGGCCCCACGAAGCCCGCCTGCCGCGCCCCGATTACGTGGAGCTGCGGATGAACGACGTCGGCAGAGTCGAGCTGCGGCCCGAGGCCTGCATCCTGGATACGGGCTCCCCGCACTACGTGCGCTTCGTGGAAGGGTTGGAGGGAGTGGACGTGGTGTCGGAAGGGCGGCGCATCCGCCGGTCGGAACCCTGGCGCCGGGAAGGCATCAACGTCAACTTCGTGGTGGAGGGCAAAGCAGGCCTGGAGGTGGCCACCTACGAGCGCGGTGTGGAGGACGAGACCCTCTCCTGCGGCACGGGCGTCACCGCGGCGGCCATAGCCTGGGCTCGAAAACATGGGCTTGCGGGCCCGCAACGCGTTTGCGTTCGAACCCGGGGCGGGGAGCTGGAGGTGCGCTTCACCGCCGGCGAATCGGGCTTCACGGATGTCTGGCTTTGCGGCCCCGTCCGGATGGTGTTCCGGGGGGAGGTGTGGGTGTGAGCCCCCACCCGACCCCGCCCCTCACTCCTCGTCGCTGATTTCGTTCAGGGCGGCGGCAAGCTCCCGAAAATTGAGCGGGTCGTTCAGTTGCTGGGCCACGGTCATGCCCTTGCGATAGAGCATGGCCGCCTGCTCCAGGTCGCCGGCCCTTTCCAGCAATTTTCCGAGGTGGTAGTAGGCCCCCACGTACAGGGGGTTGAGGGTCAGCAGGCGCTCGTAATAAGTCTGGGCGGTGAGGTCATCGCCCAGGGATTCGTATTCCTTGGCGACGGCGAAATGCAAAAATTCATCGTCCGGCTGGTTCTGGAGCAGAGCCAGCAGCTGCTTCAATCGGTCTGTCTTCATTTAATTCTCAGGTAGTTCTGTGTTTTCACTGTTCGGGGAAACCCAAATGAGTCCAAAGCAGGTGCGTCGATCCTATTGGAGGGCTTTGGGCAATCTTCCGGCAAAAGGGGTCCGGGGGCTGGAGTTCAAGACTCGGCCCGCTTCTGGGGTGCATCGGCCGCCTCTTTCATGGAAAGCTGGATGCGGCGGCGCTGCAGGTCTACCTCCAGCACCCGCACCCGGACTTCCTGGCCGAGGTGCACGATTTCAGCGGGGTCGCGAACGAAGCGGTTTGCCAAATGCGAGATGTGGACCAACCCGTCCTGCTTGACCCCGATGTCCACGAACACGCCGAAGTTGGTGATGTTGGAGACCAGGCCGGGCAGGATCATTCCGGGTCGGAGGTCTTCGAGGGCGTGAATGCCTTCGGCGAAGCGGAAGGCGCGGGCTTGTCCCCGGGGGTCGAGGCCGGGTTTTTCGAGTTCTCGAAGAATGTCGTTCAACGTGGGCAGGCCCACACGTTCAGAGAGGTACTTTTGAAGGTCGATGCGGGCGCGAATATCCGAATTTTCGATGAGTTGGCGGACGCTGACGCCCAAATCGGCGGCCATGCGCTCCACGAGGGAGTAGCTTTCGGGGTGGACGGCGGTGTCGTCCAGGGGGTTCGGGGCGTTGCGGATGCGCAGGAAGCCGGCGCATTGTTCGAAGGCTTTTTCGCCCAGCCGGGGCACTTTTTTCAAATCCAGGCGCGAGCGGAAGGGGCCGTTTTCCCGGCGATAGGCGACGATGTTTCCGGCCAGGGTGGGTCCCAGCCCGGAGACGTAGGTCAGCAGGTGTTTGCTGGCGGTGTTGAGGTTGACCCCCACGGCGTTGACGCAGCTCTCCACGACGCGGTCGAGGGCCTCGCGCAGGCGGGTCTGGTTCACGTCGTGCTGATACTGCCCCACCCCGATGCTCTTGGGGTCGATTTTGACCAGTTCGGCCAGGGGGTCCAAAAGGCGCCGCCCGATGGACACCGCCCCGCGCACGGTGACGTCGTGGTCGGGGAGTTCTTCGCGGGCTACGGCGGAGGCGGAATAGACCGAAGCACCGGCTTCGTTGACCAGGAAGACCTCCACCGGACGCGGGAAGGGCAAACTGCGACACAGGGCGAGCGTCTCGCGCCCTGCCGTGCCGTTGCCCACAGCGATGGCTTCGGCGCCGTAGCGCTCCACCCAATCCAGCAAGAGGGCTTCGCTTTCCGCCCGGGCGTTTTGGGGCGGGTGGGGGAAGATGGCGGTGTGGGCGAGCAGGCTGCCCTGCTCGTCCAGGGCTACGACCTTGCAGCCCGTGCGGTACCCCGGGTCGATGGCGAGGATGCGCCGGGGCCCGAGCGGGGGGGCGAGCAGCAACTGACGCAGGTTCTTGCTGAACACCTCGATGGCTTCCGTGTCGGCCCGCTCTTTGGCCTCCTGCCGGAATTCGGTTTCGATGGAAGGCGCCAGCAGGCGCTTGTAGGCATCGTGCAGGGCCTGCCGCACCTGCTCGGTGCAGGGGCCTGCGCCCCGGAGCACCTGTCGTTCGAGCACGGGCAAGACTTCTCCGGCTTCGGGGGCGATGCTCAAGCGGAGCAGGCCCTCGTTCTCCCCCCGGAACACGGCCAACAGCCGATGCGAGGGGCAGCGTTTCAGGGGTTCCTCGAAATCGAAGTAGTCCTTGAATTTGGCTGCCGCTTCTTCCTTGCCGCGGGCCACGCGGGAGCGCACCAGCGCCCCCCGCCGAAACGCCCGCCGGACGGCCTGGCGCAGGCGCAGGTCTTCGTTCAGCCATTCGGCGATGATGTCCCGGGCCCCTTGCAGGGCCTCCTCCACCGTGGGCACCGCTTCCCCGAGGAAGGAACGCGCCAGCACCTCGGGATTCTCCCTTCCCTGGGCAAAGAGTTTTTCGGCCAGCGGCTCCAGCCCTTTTTCGCGGGCGATGGATGCGCGGGTCTTGCGTTTGGGTTTGAAGGGCAGGTAAAGGTCTTCCAGCTCGGTGGGGTCCCAGCAATTTTCGATGCGGGTGCGGAGCTCGGGGGTCAGTTGCCCTTGCTCGGCGATGGTGTTCAGGACGGTTTCCTTTCGCTTTTGGAGTTCGGCCAACTGCCGGCCGGCCCGCTCGATTTCGGCGATTTGCAGCTCGTCGAGGGAGCCGGTCAGCTCCTTGCGATAGCGGGCGATGAAAGGAATGGTGGCCCCGTCGGCGAGCAATTCAAGGGTGTGGCGCACCGAGCGCTCGGGCAATTGCAGGCTTGTGGCAACCCGCTGAACGATAACGGCTTCCATAGGCTGAGCAATAAGGGGCGCCAAAGATAGGACTTCCCCCCCCGACGGCCGCATGGAACGGTTCTTGCCTCCCATGCGGGGAAGTGAAATCACCCGACCGACCTCCAGGAGAGTGGCGATGAGGGGAGCGGTCAAGGGAAGGATTTAAAAAATTTTAATCTGATAATTTCGGCTACCTTTGCCCACCTTTTGCAGGGCCTCTGGTCCTTTCCGGAAGACCGTAGCCGTCGGCCCGCCTCCTTGCCCTGCACCCGAAACCCGACACCTATGAAACGCCGAACCGTCCGAAAGTACTTTTCCCTGATTTTTTTGCTCGGTCTGCTGGTGAGCCCGGCCCTGGAAACGGGGGCCACCGAGCCGGTCTATCAGCGCGAGGAGGTGAGCCAGCGGCTGGAAGAATTGCCCTGCCTCATCCAGCCCCGCCACACCTCGGCGGTGGACGGCTACATCAAGGGCTACGTGCTGCGGCGCAAGGAAAAGACCGAAGCCATGCTGGGGCGGATGCTGACCTACTTTCCCCTCTTCGAGCACTTTTTGCGGCAACACCGCTTGCCCGAGGAGCTGAAATACCTGGCCATCGTGGAGTCGGCGCTGAACCCGACGGCGGTTTCCTCGGCGGGGGCCGCCGGCTTGTGGCAGTTCATGCCCGAAACGGGCCGCAGCTACGGCCTGCGCATCAACCGCTACGTGGACGAGCGGCTGGACCCCTGGCGCAGCACCGAAGCCGCCATGAGGCACCTGGCCAAGCAATACGACCGCTTCGGAAGCTGGGAGCTGGCCCTGGCCGCCTACAACAGCGGTGCCGGGCGGGTGCATCGCGCGATGCGGGCGGCCCGCAGCCGCAACTTCTGGCGCCTGATGCGCTACCTGCCCCGCGAAACCCGCAACTACGTGCCCGCCTTCATCGCCGCCACCTACCTGGTGCATCACTTCGCCGACCACCGCCTCCAACCTCAATTGCCGCCGTCGGACCTGCAATTCCCCGCCACCGTCGAAGTGCGCGGCAATCTCTCCCTGAAGGAAATCGCCGAGCTGCTGCGCCTGCCCTACGAAACCATGCAACTGCTGAACCCCGCCTACAAGAAAGGCTTCATCCCCCAGGGAAGCCGCCCCTACACCCTCACCGTACCCCGCCGGCTGCTGCCCGCCCTCCAACACTTCCTCAGCACCCGCCGACCCGATGCCCTGCCCGACTACAAAGCCCCGGCCGTCTTCCTGCTGGAGGAAGAAATCAGCGCCCCGCCTTACGAATCGGTGGAATACCGCTGGGAGGAGGGCGACGAGCTGCTCGCCTTCGCCGACGCCCTGGAAGTCAGCCCCTGGCACCTGCGCCTCTGGAACGGCAAGGGTCCTTCCTGGGCACCCCAACCCGGCGAAAAGGTGCGCCTGCTCGTTCCCGCCGAGCACCCCATCGTGCTGGCACCCCGTCGCCAAGGCCTCCTGGTGCCTGCTTCGCTCCCCACCCCACCCCTGCAGCCCCTGCCCTTGAAAAACCGCAGCGATTCGGAAGGCGACTTCCTCTTTTTCTTCGCCGAACCGGGCGAAACGACGCGCATCCTGGCCCGCAAACTGGGCGTGGACCTGGACGCCTTCTGCCGCTGGAACGACCTGCAACCCAACCAACTGCTGGATGCAGGCCGCAAGGTGCGCGTCCGGGCCGAGGCACTGCCCCGCCAGGCCCCCTTCGATTGACTCAGACCACGGGCTCCCAACCCGGCTCGTAGGTTCTTCCCCACATTTCCTGGGCTTCCCGGTCGCCGATGACGCGGCCGTTGCGCTGGTCGATGTCCAGGATGCGGCCCGTTTTCCAGGCGATGTTGGCCAGCTGGCACATGAGCACGCTTTTGTGCCCTTCGTCGATGGGGCTGCTGACGGGCGTGCCCTTGCGGATGCCGTTCAGGAAATTCTGGATGTGCACCCCGTCGAGAGAGGCATCGGGGCTGGCCGTGTCCGTGGAGGAGGCGTCGTTTGGCTCGGGGCGCACCTGTTCGACGATGCGCGCCGGAATGCCGTTGTCGTAAACGGTGTAGCCGTTGCCGATGATGATCATGGTTCCCTTTTCCCCGTAGAAGATGTTGCCGCGGCCGTCGCCCTCGATGGGGTGGGCGTTGCAGGAGCGTTGCTCCCAGGTGCAGCTGCGCCCGCCTTCGAACTCATAGGTCACGACCATGGTGTCGGGGAATTCCCAGTCGTCTTGGTAGTGGTAGCGGCCGCCGCTGGCGGCGACGCGCAGGGGGTAGTCGGCGCCGAAGGCCCAGCGCATGAGGTCGATTTCGTGGGTGCCGTTGTTGAGAGCTTCGCCCGTGCCCCAATGCCAGAACCAGTGCCAGTTGTAGGGGTGGACGTTGTCGCGGTAAGGAACGCGGGGGGCGGGCCCCTGCCAGAGCTCCCAGTCGAGTTTTTCGGGTACGGGAGCCGGCTTGCCGAACCCGATGGGCCCGCGGTTGTTGGCGTACCAGCCCTTGGCGAAATACACCCGCCCGATGATGCCGCCGCGCAGCGCCTGGATGGCGCGCACCACGTTGGGCCAGGAGCGCCGCTGATTGCCCATGTGCACGATGCGCCGGTACTTGCGCTGCGCCTCGATGAGCAGTTCGCCTTCCCGGGGATTGTGGCTGCAGGGCTTCTCCACGTAAACGTGCTTCCCGGCCTGCAAAGCGAGCAAAGTCGCCGGGGCGTGCCAGTGGTCCGGCGCGGCGATGACCAGCGCATCCACTTCGGGCCGCTCCAGCACCTTCCGGATGTCTTTCTCGCCCTTCGGAGGGCGCTTTTGCAGCTTGCCCACTTCTTCCACGCACCGGTCGAGGTACTCCTGGTCCACGTCACAGACCCAGCCTACCTCGCAGTCGGGCATCCGGGCAAAGTTTCGGGCCAAAACCAGCCCCCGGCTGCGCACCCCCATCACCGCCACCACCACCCGCTCGGAGGGCCAGCCCCGTGAAAAAATCGGCATCGGTTGCAGGACCAAAGCCGCCCCTGCAGCCACGCCCGTCTTCAGAAATTTTCTTCGGTCGGTCTTCATGGTTCGTTTCATGGTTTGTGATGGTTGTGGGTTGGTTTCAAGGGGGGCATGGAAAAAAAAGGTCTCAGGGTTTCATGGTCTCAAGGTTTCTCGGTTTCAGGGTCTCATGGTCTCAAGGTTTCATGGTCTCAAGGTTTCGCGGTTTCGCGGTTTCGCGGTTTCGAAGGGGGTGTACGATGGGCAAGACATCGAAACAAATGGAAATAGGTGGAGACAAATTGAAATAAATTGTCCTCCACCCGCGCCCCTTCCTGTAAAATCGTAAAACTGTCAAACCGTAAAATCGAAGGGTGGGTGTGGGGGTTTGAGGTTTGGGAGGGGATTGGGTTCACCGAGAACCCCAGAGAAGGCACAGAGCTCACCGAGGGCCGCCCGCTAGCCCCA
>CAZBYX010000015.1:1444-24892 GCA_964496055.1 uncultured Saprospiraceae bacterium | reverse complement strand
GGCAGGGGGCGGGGGCGAGCGGCCCCACGCCCCGCCCCCCTACCCTATTGGTTGGCGGGTTTGAGAATTTTGCCGGGCTCCTCGAAATGGACGATGCGGACTTCGGCGCGGCGGTTCTGCGCGTGTTCCTCGCGGCTGCAGGGCACTCCATCGGCGCAGTGGTTGAGCAACTGACTTTCTCCCCAGCCTTTGGCCACGGGCACCCGCTCGGGGGCGATGCCCTTGCCCACCAGGTAGTTGCGCACCGAGTCGGCGCGGCGCTGCGACAGCCCTTCGTTGTAGGCTTCCGAGCCCCGCGAGTCGGTGTGGGCGTGCACCTCGATTTTCATGCTGGGGTATTTCTGGAGGATGGCGACGAGCTTGTCCAGCGCCTGGGCGGCGTCGGGTCGGATGTCCGAGCGGTCGAAATCGAAGAGGGCTTTGGGCAAGTTGAGGGTGACGAATTGCTTGAGGCGCAACACCTCGCGGATGGTGCCCTCCGAGCAGCGCTCCAGCAGGTTGTCCAGGCTGAGCCGGCTTTCTTCGTGGCCGTCTTTGAAGGCGGTGATTTGATACTGGTGGTTGCAGTCGAGTTCGAAGCGGAAGGAGCCTTCGCCGTCGGTGTCGAGGCGGTGTTTTTCGCCGGAGGTTTTGTCCACGATGGTGATGCCGGCCAGGGGCACGGGGTCATTCGTGCCCTCGAGCACGACGAGGCCGTCCAGGGCGAGGGTGGTGCGGTTCAAGGGGATGCGGTACTCTTTTTCGGCGGTGAGGGATTCGGTATCGGCCGAGCGTTGGTCGGTCTGGAAGCCGGGTTTTTCCGTCTGGATATCGAAGCGGGCGCCGCGGGGCACCAGGGCGGTGACCTTGCCGTCCGGTCCGGTGTTCAGGGCTTGGGGTTCATCGGGGTTCCAGGGGCTGTAGAGTTGCGCCATGGGGTTGTCGTAGCCGGTGACCTTCAGATTTATCTGAGCCTCGGGCAGGATGGCGCCCGATTGCCCGTCCACGGCGACGAGGGTGGCTTCCACGGGGCTGAGGTCGTACTCCCAGTGGTAGAGGTCGTCTTTGCCGAGCCCCCCTTGGCGGTCGGAAGCGAGGTAGCCCTCCGACAGGGAAGGCGCGACGCTGATGGAGACGTCGTCGGCGGGGGAGTTGAAGGGCTCGCCGAGGTTGCCGACGAGCGTCCAGGTTTCGCCTTCGCGGCGAGCGACGAAGAAATCCAGCCCCCCGAGGCCGCCGTGCCCGTTGGAGGAAAAGAAGAGGTTGCCGCGGGCATCCACGTAGGGGAAGAGCTCGTTGCCCGCCGAATTGACCTGCGGGCCGAGGTTTTTGGGGGCGCCCCACTGCCCGTTTTCCAGCCTGGAAACGTAGAGGTCGGTGCCGCCCTGGGCTTCGGGGTCGGGTCGGTCGGAGACGAAAAAGAGCCACTGCCCGTCGGGCGAGAGGGCTGGGTGGGTGGTAGCGTACTCTTCGAGGTTCAGGCCGGGCAGTTCTTCCACGTCCACCCACTGGCCGTCGCGCAGGCGGGCCTGGTAGAGCTTGCGCTCCAGGATGCCCTGGGCGTTCTTGCCGCTCATGCTGTTGCGCGAGAAAATCATGGTTTGGCCGTCGGGGGTGAAGGTGGGAGCGCCGTCGTTGTACTTGCCGTTGATTTTCCCCGCCAGGGCTACGGGCTCTCCGAATTGTTCGCCGCCGGCGCGCTCGGCGAAGAACAGGTCGGTGAAGCGGTCGTTGGGGCTGGGGCAAACCAACAGCCGGCCGCTGTTGCGCGAGGAGGTGAAGATGAGCCCCTCCCCATAGGGAATGGGGCAAAACTCCAGATACTCGGAATTCAGGGAGCCCAAATTGGTGATGGTCTGGGTGCCGGCCAGGGAGCCGATGAAAACAAGGGCGAAGGCAAGTGAGATACCCTTCATGATGTTGGCGGTTTTGCGAAGTGGGTCACGCAGCTTTGGGTGTTGAAATCGTGGAATCGTTGAACCGTAAATTCGATGGGGGGGGAGTGGGAGGAGGGGGTGGGGCGGCTGGGGTTCGGGGTTTGGGTGGGGGTCAGAAATAGCGCAAACTTTTTACCAGACAGTCCTCGCAGGGGAAGGTATAGCCGACGAGGAGTTCGTAGCTGCCGGTGGTGGCTTCGCGCAAGTCGGAGGTGGTGAGGTCCACGGCCAGGCCGAGGCGCAGGCCGTTGTCGAATTCGAACTGCACCAGCCCGACGAGGCTGTCGCCGAGGCGATGGCTGAGCCCGAGCCAGAGGGCGTCGAAGAACAGGAAATTGGCGTTGAGGTCCAGCTCGAAGGGGACGCGGGGGTTGAGGCTGACCAACAGGTTGGGGTAGAACTTGACCTGGCCGTTCATCGGCAGGATGAGCCCCCCCTGAAAGTAGTAGGTGTTGACGGAGGCGCCGAAGCCGTTCCCTTGCGTGTAGAGGCTGTTTTTCAGCAGCCGGGGCACGGAAAGGCCCAGATAGAAATTGGGGTTGGTGAAGAACACCCCGGCGCCTACGTTGAAGGTGCTGTTGGAGCCGTCGAGGCCGAGCTGTTCGTCATCCGTATTGAGGGGGTCGGCCAGGTCCCAGTCGGTGCGCAGGTTTTCGAAGCGCCCGCCGAGGCCCAGGGCCAGGGTGTTGCGGCGCTCGGCATCCAGGGGGATGCGGTAGGCATAGCTGAGCCCGAGGGAGAGGGTTTTGTGCAGCCCGATTTTGTCGTAGAGGAGGGAGATGCCCGCCCCGTTGCGGCGTTGGGCGAAGGGGGCGTGGGCGAAGAGGTTGAGGGTGCGCGGGGCGCCGTCAATGCCGCTCCACCATTGGTTGCGGTAGATGGCGGCCGCGTCGAGCAGGTCTTTCGCGCCGGCGTAGGCGGGGTTGTAGTTCAGGCGATTGAACATGAAATGGCTGAAGAGGGGCTCGCTTTGCGCGTCCAGGGTGAGGGCGAACAGACAGCTGAGGAAGAATGTCAGAGCGGTTCTCATAACGTCGGTTTAGGTGCGAGGGGAGGGGGGACGCACCCGCCCCCTTCCCGGCGCTTCGTTTCATCGCAGGATGGTGATGAAGCCCTGTCGGGGCTCCTCATCGGCGCTGCGACGGAACAGGTAGAAGTAGGTTCCGGCGGGCAGGTCTTTGCCATCCCGGGTGCCCTGCCAGTCGTTGTTGTAGGGTTCGGCGCTGAAGACCTCGTCGCCCCAGCGGTTGAAGATGCGGATGGAATTATCGGGGAAGCGATTGTTTTCCAGGCAGGGGATGACGAGCTGGTCGTTCTTGCCGTCGCCGTTGGGGGTCAGCACGTTGGGGATGAAGCACTGCTCCTCTTCGATGGTGATGGTGACCTGGGCGGTGGCGCACAGCTCGGGGCAGGAGCTGAGGCAAACCTCGTAGGTGAACGCGTCGGTGCCGGCGAAGTCCTCGCGGGGGGAGTAGGTGAAGCTGCCGTCCGGGTTGAGGGTGAGGGTACCGTGGGCGGGTTGGCTGACGGTGCCGAGGGTCAGGTCGCCGGCGGGGCTGTCGTTGGCGAGGATGCTGCTGCCCTGCAGGTCTTGGCGGAACTGCCCGGTGTAGCTGTCGTCCACGGCGGTGGGGGCTTCGGCTGCCGTCACTTCGACGGCGGCTTCGGCGGTGCAGCCGTCCACGGTGACGATGACCGAATAAGTGCCACTCTGGGCGCCCGTGACTTCGAGCATGGGCTCGAGGGTGGTGCCCAGGGGGTTGCCGTCCAGGAACCACCCGTAGCTGACGTCACCGGGGTAGGGCTGCACGCTGAGGGTCAGGTCGCCGCCGGGGCAGATGCCCGAAGGCTGTGCCTCGAGGGCCGGTGCCTCCACCGCCACGACGTCGATGGCGAAATTCTGGGGCATGGCCTCGCAATTTAAATCCGAGCTGAGCTCGAGGGAATAGTTTCCGGCTGCCGCCGGTACGGCGGGCACCTCCACCCGGATGGTATCCGAACCGCTGACGTTTCCGGAAGCCACCACGCCTCCGGGCCCCGTCAGCGTCCAGGTCGAATTGGTGTTTCCGGCATCGAGCAGGAAGCTCAGCACGATGGTATCGCCAGCGCAGTACGTGTCAGCCCCCTGAATGCTCACGATGGCGGGGCGCTCACCCACGACCACATCCACGCTTTGGTCCACGGAGGTGCAGCCGTTGGCGCCTTCCAGGTGGAGGGTGTAGGTGCCCGTGTGGGCGGGGCTGAGGGGGCCGAGGGTGGCGGGGAAGGGTCCGGGTTCGGGGGCGGTGCCGGTGAAGGAGAAGCCGCCGGGGCCCGTCCAGGTGTAGGTGATGGTGCCCGTGCCGGCGGTTCCGTTGGTTGCGTTGAGGGTCAGGGAATCCCCCTCACAATACACACCCGCCCCCTGGAGGTCAGTGATGAGGGGGCGCGGCAGCACCTCCACGGTGACGGTGACGGTGTTCGACAGGCAGTTGCCCTCGGAGGTGGCGCTGCAGGTGTAGGTTCCGGCCTGAGCGGGGCTCAGGTCGTCGAGTTGCAGGACGATGGGCTGCCCTTCGCCGACGGTGCCGCTCTGGGTGAAGCCCCCCGGCCCCGAGCACTGGAAGCTCACATCGCCCGTTCCGGCGGCCAGGTTGTCGATGGTGATGGTCAGGGATTCGCCCTCGCAAGCCTGGCGGTTGGGGTCGCCCTGCAACTGGAGCACGGGCGCCATGCGTACCTGCAGGGGGATGCAAGCGAGGGCACTCACGCACCCGTCGTCGGTGACGACACTCAGGCAATAGTCGCCGCTCATGGTGGCATCGAGCCCCGCCAGGACGAAGGGGAAAGGCCCGGCGGCGGGGGCCGTGCCGCTGAAGGTGCCCGCGGGCCCCGTCCAGGTGTAGCTGACGGTGCCCGTGTTGGGGGCGGCGTTGAGGGCCGTGAAGGTGACGGTGTCCCCGGTGCAGGTGTTGCCGAGGATTTCGAGGTCCACCAGCAGAGGGCTGGAGATGACCTCCACGTCAAGGTTCAGGCTGTCGGAGGTGCAACCCGCGTCGCTGGTCACGATGCAGACGTAGGTGCCGCCCTGCGAGGGCTGGATGTTGGGCAGGGGCACGTTCACGGGTTGGGTGCCGGAGCCGGTGCCGCTCAAGACGTTGCCGTCGGGGGTGAAGCACAGATAGGTGAAAGCCCCGACGCCGGGCTCGGTGTTCTGAAAGCTCAGCGCGCCGTCGTCGTTCTGGCAGACGGGGTCTCCCGTACCGGCACCGGGCACGAGGGCGGGAGTGGGTTCGATGGTCCATTCCACCACCTCGGCGCTGTTGCAGCCCAGCGCACTCATCACCTCCAGCGTGTAGGGGCCCGGCACATGACCCGGCGGAACGAGCTCCACCGATACCTGCTCCCCGCTCAGGGCGGTACCCGAACTCAAAACCCCGCCGGGGCCGCTCCAGGTGTAGCTCAGGGGCTCATCGCCGACGAGGGTGGCGCTCAGGGTGAGCGTATCGGCGCTGCAACTTTCGACGGTGAGGGGCAGCCCCAGGATATCGGGCAGGTCGTTGACCCGCAATTCGAGAGACAGGGGCAGGAGGGCGTCGCAGCCTTCGAGACTGCTGAGCAGCAGCGTCCAGGTGCCGCTGTGGGTGGTGTTCACGTTGCCGAGGGGCAAATCGAGCGGGGCGCCGCCCGCCACCGTATCGGTGAAGGAAAAGCCGCCGGGGCCCGTCCAGGTGTAGATGACCGGGTCCACCCCGGAGAGGTTGGCCCCGCTGAGGATGACCACCTCGCCCGCACACACGTCCCCCCCACCGCTGAGGTTCCCGGGCACGGGCCGTTCGTTGACGGTCACCTCCACACTTTGGGGGCCGGCGGTGCAGCCGCCCTGCGACGAGAGGCTCAGGCTGTAGGTTCCGCTCTGCGCCAGGGTGATGTCGGGGAGCATGAGCTCGAAGGGGCCGTCAATGTCGGCGGTGGTGGCCTGGAAGCTGAAGCCGTTGGGCCCCGTCCAGGTGTAGGTGATGCTGTCCACCCCGCCGACGGAGTTGAAGCCGCTGAGCAGGACGTCTTCCCCCTCGCAATACGCCCCCGCACCGGTAATGCTGCTGATGACGAGCTGCTGCAGGACGGTCACTTCCACGCTGTCGGAGGGCGAAACGCAACCGGCCGCCGATTGCAAGCTCAGCACGTAGGTGCCCGTCTGGTTGGGTGCGACGTTTTGCAGGGTGGTGGAAAAAGGCCCGTCCTCGTCGCTGGTGCCCTGGAAGAAGAAGCCGTTGGGCCCCGTCCAGGTGTAGGTGATGGAGCCCGTCCCCGTGACGGAGGAGGTGGCGCTGAGGGTCAGGTCGCCCCCCTCACACAGCGTGCTCGCCCCCGTGATGTTCTCGATGCGGGGTTGGGGTTCGACGGTGAGGGTGAGGGTTTGGGGGGTGGCGTTGCAGCCGCTGTCGTTCGTCAGGCTGAGGGTATAGTCGCCGCTCATCGAGGGGCTCAGGTTGGAGAGGGTGACCTGGAAGGGGCCGTCGTTGTCGGCCCGGCCGGTGAAGGAGAAGCCGTTGGGCCCCGTCCAGGTGTAGGTGATGCTGTCCGTGCCGACGGCGCTGTTGGTGGCGCTGAGGACGGTGGCCTCGCCTTCGCAGTGGCTGCCCCCGCCGCTGAGGTTGGCGATGGCGGGGTTCTCCACCACGAGGACGTCCACCTGGGCGGTCAGCGAGGTGCAGCCCAGGTCCGTGCTCAGGCTCAGTTCGTAGGTCCCGGAGGCGGCCGGCTGAACGTTGCTCAGCGTGACGGAGAAGGAATCCGAGGCGGGCGCCCGGCCGGTGAAGGTGAAGCCGTTGGGGCCCGTCCAGGTGTAGTTCAGGCTGTCCAGGCCGGGCACGCTGTTCTCGGCGCTCAGCGTCACGTCGGCGCCTGGGCAAAAAGTACCCCCGCCCGTGGCGTTGACGATGACGGGCGTATTGGTGGGGCCGCAGGGGGTGCAATCGTCCACCACCTGGAGGGTGATGCTGCCGATGCTGTCTTTGCCGATTTCGACGAAGGTCCAGTAATCGAGAAAGCGGTTGTTGCCGAAAAACAGGCTCGGAAAGGGGAAGGGCTCGGTGGTGGGCAAGGCATTGCCGGGGGTACCGCCCCCACTGACGGCCGTGGGGTCGAAATCGGAGTGGTCGTAGTAGAACAGGCTGTCGGTGACGGTTCCGTTGCCGTTGGTCAGGACGATGGTCAGCCCGCCCAGGTCGTTTTCGACGTCCGTGACGGCGATGTGGGCTTCGCCGGCCCGCAAAATGACTTGAAACTGGAAGGTGAAAGAAGCCTGAACGGCGATGGTGTCGCCGTTGCCGTCGAGGCCGTCCCAGAAGACGCTGTCTTGGGGTGCTTCGAGAAATTGTTGGATGATTCGGTCTTCGGGGTCGGTGAAGTCGCCGTCGTTGTTGAGGTCGAGCAAGATTTGCGCCACCCCGCCCAGGGTGGTGGGCACGACGAGCCAGCCGCCGGCGCCGCTTTGCATGGTGCCGGGCTGGCAGCCTTCCCCGGCCGGGTCGAAGGGCACGAACCGGATGTTGGAAAAGTCGAGGATTTCGGTGCCGGGCTTGGTCAGCAGCCACATTTCGTAGGTTTCCATCCGATCGATGTCGGTGACCAGCGCGCTGGCCGGCATGGTAGTGTCCGGGAGGTTAAAGAACACCTTGTTGTTGATGAGAGGGCCGAAATCTTTGGCCTGCGGGTCGTAGAGGTACAGGTTGGCGGGGTCCCAGGTAGTGGGGTCATCGGAGCGGGTGAAGGCACTCTCCGCTTTGGACTTGTAGATGGGTTCCATCGCCCCGTTGGTAATGCCCAGCGAGTTGGAGGAGATGGGGAAGCGGAAGGGGTCCACCCGATCGAAGGCCACCTTGTAAACGAAGCCGGCATTGGTCAGGACGAAAAAGACGGGCGAGGAGGTCGTGTCGTTTTTGCTGATGATAGAGATGTATTCGTTGGAAAAGACCCGCCCCGAGAGCAGAGTGCCGCCGTCGTTGCCCGCCGCCCCTTGCGAAACGGTGATGTCCCAGGCGATGATGGGCTTGGGCACCTCCTGGTCGGCGGCACGCGACCAGGGGTCACTGTTTTTCAGGTTTTTGAAGGTATCGAAGTCGGAATTGTGATGGTACCGGTCGTAATGGATACGCACCGTCCAGATGCCGGAACTCGTCACGGGCACCACGCCGGGAACATAGCCGCTGCCCATGGTCGTTCCGCCGCCGGTGGGGCCGGCGTCCTCCTGCATGTGGTTGAAAATGATGGCCGTCACCCCGTCCGAACCGTCGAAAACCGCGACCAGATTGCCCATCGGGTCGTACACCTCGATGACGCCCAGGGTGGTGTCCACCGACAGCCCCACATGCGAAGCCCCGACGTTGAGAAACTCGCCCGCCTCGGCATACACCTTGAACTGCTGGGGGTCCCGTGAATCCAGAAAAAGCCGATAGCCCGGGTAGTTGCGAAAATCCTTGGACCCTTCCCCATGACTGGACGGAAGGAACGAAAGTGCCAAAACCAGAGTCAAGAAAAGAGACTTCGGGCAAGGGACACGGGGCGTTCGGTTCGGTTTCATTTCGATTTTGGTTTAGCGAGCAGGGTGGACCGTCATGGAAAGAATGGAATAGAAGATAACTTTGGTTCCTCGGTGGGATTCCGCCACCGCACAGGCCTCGTTCGGTCAACCGGAAGGGAAGTGCAAATCGTAAGCGCCAAGCACTCAGGTTTTAAGTGGGCGCTCCGCCAAATATATCACCGAGAGTGAGATATTTCCAAACAATGAGCACCCAATTGGCCAGATGGACGTCCAAATGAGCGGAAAGCCGGAGGGAAAAGAGCCGCAAAAGCGAGGCAGGCATCAGTCTTCGGGCGGGGCCTCCGTGCGGAAAAGGCGGTCAGAGCCCGCGCGGTTGGAGATGAAGAAGGTGTGGGTGGGGGTGGTCAGGAAGTTGAAATCGTCGGCGGGGGAGTTGAAGGGTGGGCCCAGGGGGCGTTTTTCCGCCCAGAAGCCCGGGTCGGTGGGGATGGCGAAGTAGAGGTCGAAGTTGGGCGGTTGTGCGTTGCGGGGTGCATCGCTGGCGAAGTAGAGTTTGCCGTCGGGGGCGAGAAAGGGGTAAGCTTCGTTGGCGGGGGAGTTCACTTCGGGGCCCAGATTGACGGGGCGGCTCCAGCCGTTGGGGCGCAAAAAGCTGACGTAGAGGTCGAAGCCGCCGAAGCCGCCGGGGCGGTTGGAAGCGAACACCAGGGTTCGGCCGTCGCCCGAAAGCGCGGGATGGAGGTTGCTGAATTCCGGGTCGTTGAAGGGAAAGGCTTCGGTCAGGCTCCAGCCGGCCGAATCCCGCTCGGCGAAGTAGAGCCCCAGCTCCACGATGCCCCTGGAAGAAGGCGCTTCCTGGCTGTGCGTCAGCACGCAGCGACCACCCGCTGGAAACACGGCGAGGGCGCCGGCCCGGCCCGGCTCCGCTGCCCAGAGGGCCGGGCCCCGGGTCAGCGTGCCTTCCGCCGTCCAGTGCCCCTGCCCTACCTTTTCCGTCCCCTCCTGCTGCACGCTCAGCCAACACCCGGAAGCGCCGAGGTGGAGGGCATACACCCCCTCCCCTCCCCGCACCTCCAACACCTGGGGTTCTGCAAAGGCGGGAGGCTGCTCATGGGATTGCTGGGCCGGCAGAGTGCCCGCCGGCAGCGATGGAACCAGCAAGAGGAAAAAGGTCTTGGCGGAAAGGTCATTCATGGGTGGTCGGAAGCTTTTGCCACCCATCGTATCAAATATTTTGCCATGCGAGCCCGCCGCCTCAGCCCCCTTCCAACTCCCGACCCACCATTTCCAGGATGGCAAAAGAGAGCAACAGGGCTTTTTCCTCCTCCTTTTCGGCCTGCACGAATTGCAGCGCCCGGTGGTTGATTTTGGGCCGCTCCACGGGTCTGACCAGGCTGCCGATTTCGCGGTCTTTGACCACCACCGGCAGGAATTCGCCCTCCCCTTCGGCGCGCACGGCGGCCAGCAGGCGCCGCTTGTCGGGGCTGTACAGCTTGCGCTCCGGGCGCAGGATGCCCACCGCCTGCCCGTCGATGAAGATTTCGGTTTCGTTCTTGCGTCGCTGAAAGACGAACTCGTGGTCGGCGGTGCGCGCGTACACCAGGGTGGTGCCCGCCGGGCCGAGGTACTTCCGAAAGGCGTAGGCAAGGACCGGCTCGTGGTAGATGGTGGTGAAAACCCCCGTCCCTTGCAACCCCATTCGTTTCCGAATGCGGCGGTTCACTTGATGCTGCGACAACAAGTCCAACTCCTGCCCTTTCAGGGGCACCAGCTCAGTCACGTAGGGAGCCAGGCGCGCCTTCAGTTTCCGCAAGTCCCTGCGCAATCGCCGACGCCCGGGCTGGTAGTTGCTCAAAAACTGAAACAGCGCCACCGCCGAGCCCACCGCCACCGCCACTACGAATGCCATGGCTATGAATACGCCCATATCGTGGAGTTGAGAGGTTTGAAGTTGAGAGTTGAGAGTTGAGAGTTGAGAGTTGAGAGTTTATAGTTTATAGTTGAGAGGGGGAGGGAGTGTGGGGAGTGAGGGAGAGGTGAGGAGTGTGAGGGGGATTGGGGTAGAGCCTCCATATGCAATGGGGGTTCCCTGGGCGGAAAGTTCGCAAAAAACGGCGGTGCCGGGGATTTCCTCCGACGGAGAACAAAAAAGTGCTGCCCAACGACCGTCGGACAGCACTTTTTCGACCTTTCGGGGGGGTCAGCCCAGGTAGGACTTCAATTCGTTGCGGTTGTAGGCTTTGCGCAGGCGGCGGATGGCGCGCTCCTTGATTTGGCGCACCCGCTCGCGGGTCAGGCCGTACAGCTCGCCGATTTCTTCCAGGTTCAGGGGTTTGTGGCCGTTGAGCCCGTAATAGGAGGAGAGCACCTCCACCTCGCGGGGGGAAAGGATGCTGAGCCCCTGTTGCACTTCTTCCTTCAGGGATTGCTCCATGAGGTTTTCGTCCGGGCGGAGGCTTTCATCGGAGCTGACTACATCGAGCAGGGTGCTGTCGCCGTCTTCTCCGCTCAAGGGGGCATCGACGGAGAGATGACGCCCGCCACCGCGCAGCAGGTTGGACACCTCGCGGGGCGTGATGTCGAGCAATTCGGCCAGTTCTTCGGGGGTGGGTTCGCGCTCGAATTCCTGCACGAAGCTCAGGTAAGCCTCATTGACCTTGTTGTAGGAGCCCACCTTGTTGAGCGGCAGGCGGACGATGCGGCTGTACTCCACGATGGCCTGCATGATGCTCTGGCGAATCCACCATACGGCGTAGGAGATGAACTTGAAGCCCTTGGTTTCATCGAAGCGCTTGGCGGCCTTCATCAGCCCCACGTTGCCCTCGTTGATCAGGTCGCTGAGCGAGAGCCCCTGGTTTTGGTATTGCTTCGCCACGGAAACCACGAAGCGCAGGTTGGCTTTGGTGAGCCGTTCGAGGGCATCCTGGTCGCCCTGGCGGATGCGACGGGCCAGCTCAGCTTCTTCTTCGGCGGTCAACATGTCGATCTTCCCGATGTCGTTCAGGTACTTGTCGAGAGCCAGGCTCTCCCGGGTGGTGATCTTGTTGGTGATTTTGAGCTGACGCATGGTCAAAGGAGTTTAGGTTGCTTCATAAGCCACGGATTGACAATTCGTTCCCCCGCTCGAACGACGGCGTTTGTCGGGTGCAGCATCTTCTCCATTCACATAGCATTTGGCATGCAGGCAAGGGGAGTATTGGGATGGTCTCGGGCTCGGGCGTTCGCTAAAGGTACGAAACAGTCATCAAAAAAGTTGCCACTTTATCCCAACAGGACTTGACTTTCTGAAGAATTTTTTTTAAGCCGACCGACGAAAGGACAACGGGGGAAAGAAAGAAAAAGTTCTCGGCGCGCGGAAAAATTTGTTTCCCAATTATCGAGCCACATCTCGAGCTCCAACGCCGCGAACGATGGAAGGGGAAACCAGGGGCGCAGCACCCCAAAAAAAAACCTCCCCTGCCGAGTCGGCGGGGGAGGTTCGGGTGGGAGGGGGAAGGGGGCGACTCAGTGGCGCCGGCGGTCGTGGCCGCCGCCGCGACGGTGATGGCGATCGCCGCCGCCGCCTTTGTGGCCGTCGCCCCGGCTGTTCTGGGGCCGCGGCAGCAAGGCCTTGCGCGAGAGGCGGAACTTGCCGGTGCGCTTGTCGATGCCAATGAGCTTGACTTTCACCCGGTCGCCTTCCTTGAAGACGTCTTCCACTTTGTCGATGCGGCTGTGCGAGATTTCCGACACGTGGAGCAAACCGCTCTTGCCGTAGAACTCCACGAAGACGCCGTAGGGCATCACGGTCTTCACCGTGGCTTCGAACACGTCGCCCACGGCGGGCACGAAGGTGATTTCCCGGATGCGACGCAGGGCTTTTTCGATGGACGCCTTGTCGGAGCTGGCGATGTTGACCACCCCCTTGTCGTCCACTTCTTCGATGTTGATGATGGTGTCGGTCTGTTCCTGAATTTCCTGAATGACTTTGCCGCCGGGCCCGATGACGGCACCGATGAAGCTCTTGTCGATGATGAGCTCGACGATGCGCGGGGCGTGGGGCTTGAAGTCTTCGCGGGGCTCGGCCAGGGTCTCCTTCATCTTTTCGAGGATGTGGAGGCGGCCTTCGCGGGCCTGTTCCAGGGCGGTTTCGAGCATTTCGTAAGGCAGGCCGTCGATTTTGATGTCCATTTGGCAGCCGGTGATACCGTTGCTCGTACCGGTGACCTTGAAGTCCATATCGCCCAGGGCGTCCTCGTCGCCGAGGATGTCGCTGAGGATGGCGTAGCGCTCCCCGTCGTAAATCATGCCCATGGCGATGCCGGAGACGGGCTCGGAAATCTGGATGCCGGCGTCCATCAGGGCCAGGCTGCCGGCGCAGACCGTCGCCATGGAGGAGCTGCCGTTGGATTCGAGGATGTCGCTCACCACGCGGATGGTGTAGACGTTGTCTTCGGGCAAGACCTGACGCAAGGAGCGGGCCGCCAGGTTGGCGTGCCCCACTTCGCGGCGGCCGGGTGCCCGCAGCGGCTTCACTTCGCCCACCGAATAGGGCGGGAAGTTGTAGTGCAAGATGAATTTCTCGTAGCGCAGCTCCAGGGCGTTGTCCACCATCATCTCGTCCATCTTGGTGCCGAGGGTGACGCTGGTGAGGCTCTGGGTTTCCCCGCGCGTGAAGACGGCCGAGCCGTGGGCGGAGGGCAGGTAATCCACCTCGCACCAGATGGGGCGGATTTCGTCGAACTTCCGCCCGTCCACCCGGATTTTTTCATCCAGCATCATCTTGCGGATGACTTCCTTTTTGCACTTCTCGTAGTAGCGCTCGGCGATGACGGATGCGCTCTCCATGTATTCCTCGCCTTTCTCTTCGGTGAGCTTTTCCAACAGCTCGGTCTTGATTTCATCCAGGCGGCGCCGGCGGGTCTTTTTGTCGAGGAAGGCCTTGGCCACCTCATAGACGCGGGGAGCGACGAAGTCTTCGACGAGTTTCTTCAGCTCCTCGTCTTCGGGGGGCGGGGCCACTTCGCGTTTCTGGAGGGCTTTTTCGCCCACTTTCTGGGCCAGGTCGAGCTGTGCCTGCACCTGCACTTTGATGGCTTCGTGCCCGACCTTGATGGCCTCGACGAGCTCTTTTTCACTGCATTCGCGGGCTTCGCCCTCCACCATCATCACATTGTCCATGGTGGCGGCGACGATGATGTCCAGCTCGGCGTCTTCCAGCTCCGACTTGTTGGGGTTGACCTTGTACTCGCCGTTGATTTTGGCCACCCGCACCTCGGAGATGGGCCCGGCGAAGGGGATGTCGGAGACGGCCAGCGCCGCCGAGGCGGCCAGGGCGGCGAAGGCATCCGGGGGCACGTCCTTGTCCCCGCTGATGAGGTTGATGATGACCTGGGTTTCATTCATATAGCCCTCGGGGAAAAGGGGGCGCAGGGCGCGGTCCACCAGACGGGAGACCAGGACTTCGTAATCGCTCAACTTGGATTCCCGCCGGAAGAAGTTGCCGGGGATGCGGCCGGCGGAGGCGAATTTTTCTTGATAATCGACCGAAAGGGGAAAGAAGGCTTGGCCTTCCCGGGCTTCGGGGGAGGAGACCACGGAAGCGAACAGCATGGTCTTGCCCACCCGCACGAGCACCGAACCATCGGCCTGGGTGGCCAATTTTCCGGTTTCGATCACCACCTCACGCCCATCCGGCAGATGGAAGGAGGTTGTAATTGGAGTTTGTTTACCCATGGGTACAGCAGAATTTTGGTTTGGCAAAAGCGCGGTCCGGACGGTTGCGTTCCAGCACGAATGGGCCGTTTTCCGGGCAGGGGATGCATTTGCGTCCAGGAGGAGGGGCCCCTTCCCTCCTGAAGGTCAATCCTTGTTTTCATCGCCCGTTGGAGGTGTTTTGTTTTGGGTAGGTTCCTGCACGGGGCTCGAAAAAATCTGGGGCAATCGGCAGTCCGGACTCGTGGAAAGGTGTCTTTACATTCAACCCGCGCAAATCTGGAAAATTTTACCGATTCTCGGCCCATTGGCCGCCACTTTCACACGTCTGAAAATCAGGTTGGCATTTGATGTTGGTGGGAGGGGAAGCTTACAGGGGCCGCACCCCTCCGGTGTTCATAAGGAAAGTGCTTCCCCCTTTTCGGGGGGAAGCACTTTCAGCGGGTTCATCCACGGATACCGAGCTTTTCGATGAGGGCGCGGTATTTCTGGATGTCCTTGCGATACAGATAGGCCAGCAAGCGCTTGCGTTTGCCCACCATGGTGAGCAGGGCCCGGCGGCAGGCGTGGTCTTTTTTGTTGCGACGCAAGTGGTCGGAGAGGCTGGTGATGCGATGGGTGAAGAGGGCGATTTGAGCTTCCACCGAACCGGTGTTTTTTTCATCCCCACCGAACTCCTTGAAGATTTCCGCTTTCTTCTCTTTGCTCAAGTAAACAGGCATGTCAAAAAAAGTTCGAGGCGCGCCCCCGGGCGAAAAACGATTCATTCTCCGCTCAGCAGGCTGCCGATGACCGTTGAGGATTGCTGGAATCCGTTACAGCGGCGCAAAGGTAAAGGAATTCTGCCAACCGTCCATTCCAGGCGGCAAGGAAATGATGGAAAGAACGCGACCCGGGCGCCCACCCCTCCCCTTTCATCGACGCGCCAGGTACACCCCCCAAAGAATGAGCAACATGCCCAGCAAGTGGTGCCAGCCGAAGTACTCGCCGTCGAGCAAGCCCCAGAGCACCGCCACCAGCGGGATGATGTAGCTGACCATGCTGGCAAAAACGGGGGTGGTGCGCTGCACCAGGCGGAAGAAGAGCACCGTGGCCACCACGGTGCCGCCCAGCGCCAGAATGCTCACGTAGCCCAGGGAGGCCAGGGCATGGGGGTGGGTGCGGAAAACGCCCGCCAGGTCGGTGAAAGCCAGGGCCCCCAGAGCCGGCACCGCCAGCATAGCCAGCGAAACCGAGCTGATGATCAGGCTGGGCACTTCCTGCAGGCGCGCCTTCACCAGGTTGTTGCTCAAGCCGTAAAACCAGGTGGCCAACAGCACCAGAAACCCGAAGAACAACTGCCCGCCCCAGCTCGAGTTGGGTTCCATCAGCAACAGGAGGAGAGCCCCCGCAAAACCCAGTACCACCCCCCACACCTGTTGCCGGCTCGGGAAAAACCGAAAGTAAAACACCCCCAACAAGAGGGTGAAGACCGGGGTCAGGGTGCTCAGCACCCCCGTGAGCGAACTGCTCAGGTGGGTTTGGGCAAAGGCGAAGAGGAAGGCCGGAAAGAAATTGCCCGTCGCGCCCACCCACAGGATGTCTTTCCAGCGCCGCCATTCAATGCGCCGCCACACCCACACCACCACCGGCACGAAAGCCAGCCCCGACAACAGCAAACGCAAACCCGCCACCTGCACCGCATCGAAGGCCACCAACCCCTTCTTGATGAGAATGAAGGAACTGCCCCAGGTAACCCCCAACAACACCAACAGCACCCAGTCCGTCAAACCGGGGCGCCGGGTGATTTCCTGTCTCTCGGCAAGCTGCGAAGTCATCCTTTCGGCCATGCGGCGCAAAGATAGAAGCTGCCCGCGCATTCCCTGGGGCGCATCGCCCGCTTCCCGCCGATGACTTTTTCCCAAAAGTGTCACACGGCCGCCCAAACCCCATCCCTCAACCCCTGCCCCGTTCCGCATTTTGCACTACATTGTTCGGCAGAATCTTACAACCCCCACTCAGAATTTCGACACTCTTGGAAAACGGCTATCCCGAATTCGAATTCGCGGGATTTCCCGGGAAGTCGTATTTCCAAGGGCACATTCCTCTTCAGGAGCCCCCACCCAGGCAAGTAGAGATAGGCTGTCATAAGTTGGAAAATATCGAGCATTTCCTGTAAGCGCCTCGATTTTCTCACAAGAATTCTTCCTCCCGGCTGCTGCAACACAAGATTGGTTTCGTAACTCAACCCCCCAGCTATGCGCGTTTTGCTAACCCGGGGCCTATGCGCCCTGCTGCCCCTTCTTTTCTCTTTTCGGGCCCTCGGCCAGTCGATTACCCTGCTTCCGCCCTCCGAATTTTTCGTGTGCGAAGAAGGCCTGTTCCACCTGCGGGTGGACAACCCCTTGCCCACCCCCCTGAACAACCCCCGGATTTCGCTGAATTTCCGCACCCTGAACGGTACGGATTGCCAGCTGGCCTATGTGCCGGGCTCCGTTCAGGGGGCCGCCGAGGAGGACGTCAGCAACCCGAAGGAGCCCGTTTTTTCCACCGCTTCCATCCCGCCTGAGGATTCGCTGGTGTTTTCCTTTCGGGTCCGGGCGCCCTGTGAAGTGTTCGAATGCATCAATTCCGCAGAGCTCTTCGTCAGCACCCTTGCCCTCACCCACGACGGGGGTTCGTTCACCACCACCTCCCTGCCCTACGTCATCGAGACGCCGTTGCTGGTCATCGTGGAGGTGAACCCCAGCCTGATGAAGGGTTCGAAGGGCGACGTGCTGGTGCGCCGCATCCGGGTGCGCAACACCCGCCTGGGGAGTTTGAGTGCCTTCACGTTCACGGACAGCCACCAGGGCGGCATCGACATCCGCACACCGGTCGGAACGCTGCTGGAAGAAACCCCCACCCGCTATGAGATACGGCTCGACGCCAACGACTTCGTGTTGTTCAACACCGGTGCCGACCCGCTCCTGTTCGAGGAAGGGGAAGAGATCGTCATCGAGGAGAACATTCTGGTGGAAAGTTGCGGGGACACCCTGCGCAACACCCTGTCGAGGCTGAGCGTATCCTGGGGCTGTCTGAACACGACCTGCCAGGTGGACCAGGCGGATGCCCTCATCCTCATCGAGCCCTCGGAGCGGCAGGGCAAGCTGGTTTTCACCCCCACAGCCGAAGCCTCCACCTGCAATTGCGGGCAAGAGGCCATCCCTCAACATCTGCTCATTGAAAATGAGGGCAACGGCCCGGCCCGAGACATCCAAATCAAAATCGAACACCTTTCCCCGGTCGGAGGGATTTGGCCCTCGTCCATCCGATTGGACAGCATGGGCCACAGCCTGGACCCCGCCCTCACCCTGCTCAACCCCCTGGACACCCCCAATTTCCGGTGCGTATGGCCGCAGGACACGCTGTTCGGAGGCTTTACCCTACAGGTTCCACACCTGGAGGCGGGGGCGGCGCTGGATTTGAGCTGGGAACTCTTTCCCTGCCAGTTGGGCTGCGGCCAAAACAGCACCCTTTGGAACTATTCCGCCCATTACTTCAACGAATGCGGGCCGAACTTTTTCGTGGAGACACCCCCCGCCCAGGCCAGCTCCACGTCGCCCCTGCTGGTTAAGAGCAGTTTTCGCTCCTCCCCTGTGGGGCTTTGGGAGGGCGACACCACCAGTCTGTTCTATTTCCTCGCCAGTGATTTGCTGACCGCCCTGGAAGAACAACTGCTCATCCGGGTCTTTCTGCCCTGCCCCCTCGAGCCCATGCCCTACAACCAATACCTGCTGGGCACCCAGGCGCCGGATTCCGTCCGCATCGACGAGGTGGAAGAGGGAACGGTCGTGCGCGCCTACTACGATTTGCCGCATGCCACGGATGCCAGTCTGTTCGTCATGGATGTGACGACCTCCTGCGACCCGGAGTGCACCTTCCGCTCCTGCATCCATTTCGACAACCAGACCAGCTGCCGGGTCATCGACCCGTGCCTGGTGCCGGCCGGCGATTCGGTGGAAGTGTCCCTGACCGCCTATTTCCCCACCTGCGATGCCTCTCCCTTCCCCCAATGCGGCTTGGCCGACTGCAAGGACACCCTGGTCATCTCCCTGTGCCCCCGACCCGACACCTGCATCGTTTACCAAGACGGCCACATCCAGTACGCCCTGGAATTCGGAAGAAGCAGCCTGGGCCTTCCCGACAACGACAACGACCACTGGCCGGACCCGAACGGAGTGCTCAATCTCGACTCCATTCGGCGGCACCACTATCTCACGGGAGACACGCTGCGCATCGCAGCCCGCGGCGTGGTGGTCATGGACACCCCCGGCGCCACGTATCCCGCCGCCCAGTTGCTGGCGCATTTCATCAGCGTGGATTTGGACTCCATCAACCTGCCTCTGCTTACCGAAGAGGGCCTGAGTTTCCTGAACGGCACCCTGCTCATCTTCGACCGCAGCGCCAACACCTGGTTAAAATGCACCGAATTCACCCCGCGAATTCGGGTCGATTCGGCGGAAATCCTCTTCAACATCAGCTTTGCACCCAGTGATATGGCCATCCCCTGCAACTTCCCGCTCGATTACGTTTACGAAGCGGGCGACTCGGTCATCTGGGAAGGCTTCTTCCGTATCCTTTACAACATGGACCCCAGCCAGATGGTGGGCACCATCTTCGCAAATGTGGATTTCAAACTCACCCCCCACCCCCTCCTCATTAACTCCCTGGACTGCTCCTGCATCGGGCACCCCATGACCATCAGCGGTTACCAGACCCAATTTTTCCGGGGGGTCTATGTGCTCGACCCCTGCGAGGAAAAGGATTTCCTGGGAGGAGACCTGTTTTCCTTCACCATCGGAGAGCCCGATTTTTTCCCCTATGAATACCGCCCCTTCGCCCGCGTGGATTGGTGGGAAATCGCGCCTGATTTGGGCGTCAACCCTGCGGAGACCCAGCTGCGCTTCGTGCGGTTCCAGGCCGGCACCGACGACATTCTGTCGGATGTGACTCTGCCGCCCTCGGTGCAGGGGGGGCGGTACCGCTATTTCCTCGACGAGGTCATTCAACCCCCCGTGGAGGAAGGCTTCCACATGTTGCTGCAATACCGCTTCCGGGACACCTGCGCCCTGAGCGAACCCGTGGAGCTCGGCCGACGCCTGATGCTCCTTCCGCAGGGCCCTTTGACCAACCTGGATCTCGACCCCTGGTTCCTCGATGTTTCCAGCGTGGACCTACGCCCCCTGCAGCCCGTATTGCGCATGGAAGCCCCCATGACCCAAATCACCTGGGACAACAACCGCCCCCGGGTTCCCTTCCGATTGTTCAACCTGGTCAGTTCGGTGGGTTCGCTCATGAGCGGCCGGGCGGACAATGTCTGGATTCAGCCCGTTACTTCCAGCGGCTTGCTCGACGAGTTCGTCCTGGTCAATCAAACGACCGGAGACACCCTGCTGCCCGTCAACGGGTTGTTCCAGCTCGACACCTTGGCAGCCGGGGACTCGCTCGACCTATTGCTCCTTCTGCGCAACAACAGTTGCCAACCCGAACACCTGGAGCTGCGCTACGGCTGGAGCTGCGACCCGGTCACCCACCCGCAAAGTTTTTCCTGCTTCTCCAAGTCCCTGGACTTCATCCTGTACTCTCCGCCAGGAGAGCTGGAGCTGGACCTGACGGGGCCCACCTCCTGCACCGAATTGTGCGATACGGTGGATTACCACACGGTGGAAATCTTCAATGCGGAGCTGGGAGCGGTTTACAACCTGTATCTGGAGGCGGCTTTGCCGGAGGGGTGGGCCATCTTGCCGGGCAGCCCCCAAATGGAATACCCGGCGGGCAGCGGCAGCTGGGTGCCCATACCGATGCCGAACGAGGTGGCGCCGCGGCGGGTTCGCTGGGAGCTGTCCCCCCTGCTGGACAGCCTTTTCGCCCTGCCGGACGGCCACCTGCCCGCCATCACGCACAGCCCCGAAAACCGCCTGCGCCTGCGCTTCCAGGGCATGGACTCCTGCAATTTCGTCTCCGGCAGTTTCCTGATTTTCCAGGCGGGCGCCGAGCAGAACTGCGGGCAGCCCTCCAACACCCTGGCCAAGGCGGGCCCCTCGCTGTGCATCTTCAATGAGCCCGCCCCCTACCAGGCCGGCCTGTTGCTGAATGCCTCGCCCAACCCCTTGTCTTGCGAGCCTTCCATCCTGGTGGAGCTCACCTGGACCCCCAACGGCACCACCCGACCGGGGGATGTGCTGAGCACCGACCTGCCGCCGGGCGTGCATTACGTGCCCGGCAGTTGCCAACCCCTGACCAACCCCGCCCCCCTCTGCCCCCCCGACACCTCCAACCGCCGCCTCGTCTGGGAAATCCCGGCGGGGATTCCCGCCGGCACGGTTACCCGCCTGCAATTCGAACTCGAACTGGCGGACAGCATTTCCTGCGGCAACCAATTGTTGCTCTTCAATTCCGCCAGCCCGGTCACGGGGTTTTGCAATGCCCAAAGCGACTCCTGCACCACCTTCAACGCCACGGCCGTTGCGCTGCTGTCCTTCTCGGTGCAGCGGCCCGCATACACCCTCGATGCCTTCCAGGTGGAAATCCATGCCGGGGATGCGCTGGACACGGTGGTGTATTCCGTCGTGGTCGGGAATGGTGGAATCGAAGGCCAGCCCCCGCTCCACCTGCAATTCTTCGCCGACCTGGACGGCAACGGCAGCCCCGACCTGCTGCTGCACGGTACCGATTTCGATCAGGTGCCCGCCGGCGGCCAATCCATCACCCTGCAAGGAACCTTCCTGACCGAGCGCTCGCATCTTTGCGGGCTCCTCGCCGTGGTGGACCCCGAACACAATTGCGCCTGCAGCGGAGACACCCGGGCCGTGGAGCCCGAACTGATTCGCTGGCTCCAGACCCCGCCCCCGCTCTGCTCCGGGGAGGAAATCACCCTCGGCGTGGAACCCAGCGCCGGCGCCACCTACCTGTGGGTGCCCGACGAACACCTCAGCTGCACGGACTGCCCCCAGGCGACCTTCTCCCTGGACAACCTCGAACCCTTCCCCCTGCTGAACACCTACAGCCTGTTCGAAACCCTGCCCGACGGCTGCGTCGTCGAGCACCGCGTGCAGGTTCGGGTGCAGCCCCGCCCCGGCATCGCCGCCGCGGACACGGCCATCTGCCCGGGGCAGAGCGCCAACCTCTTCGCCACCGACGGCGTCAGCTATCAGTGGAGCGGGCCCGGCATCACCGACCCCAGCCTCCAGGGGCAAACGGTCAGCCCTTTGAGCACCTCCACCTACTTCCTCACGGTCACCGATGCCTACGGCTGTACGGCCGACACCTCCGTCACGGTGGTGGTCAAAGACCCGCCCCCCGCCGACGCCGGCCCCGACACCCTCCTCTTCTGCCCCGGCGATGCGCCCCAACTGCAAGCCCTCGAGGTGCCCGGCGCCCTTTACTTCTGGAGCGCCGGCCCGCCCCTGCTCAACAACCCCACCCTGCCCAACCCCACCCTCCTGCTGCCCCTGGACACCACCCTCGTGCTCACCGTCGTCCTCGAGGGGTGCTCCAACCAGGACACGGTGCACGTGCGCTTCGGCGAAGGGCTGGAGCTCGTCCCGCCCCCCGACCTCACCATTTGCCCCGGCACCAGCGTGGAGCTGGAGGCCAGCGGCGGCACCCACTACCAGTGGTCGCCCCCCGTCACCTGCCTGGACCCCGAGTGTTCGCGCGTCAGCGTCAGCCCCACCGCCAACACTACCTACATCGTCACCGCCTTCAACGACGACGGCTGCAGCGAGCAGGCGGCCTTCCTCATCCGCGTCCAGCAGGAGCCCGTCCTCGTGGAGCAACCCCTGCTCGAAGCCTGCCTCGGAGACACCCTCCTGGTCTTCGGGCAAACCCTCTTCCAAGACAGCACCGTGTGTGACACCATCCTGGTGCCCAACGATTGCGACACCATCCGCTGCCAGCCCGTCCACTTCCTGCCCCCGGACACCACCGCCCTCGACACCACCCTCTGCGAGGGGGAGGGCATCGTGGTCGGGGGGGAGGTCTTCAGCCAGGCCGGCACCTACGAGGTGCTGCTGAGCGGCACGGAGGGCTGCGACAGCCTCGTCCTGCTCACCCTTGACATTTTCGACCTTCCCGAACCCGGCATCAGCGGCGACACCGAAATCGAAAGCGGCCAAAGCACAACCCTCACCCTCACCAACCTCCCCCTCGATGCCGTCGTCACCTGGCTGCCCCCCGCCGAATGCCCCCAGGGGCCCGTTTGCACGGTGGCCCCCGACAGCACCACCACCTACACCGTCCTCATCACCCACCCCAACGGCTGCACCCAAACCGTGGAAGTCACCGTCGTTGTCGTGCCGCCCCTCTGTGCCTTCAGCCTCGACGGCGACACCGAGGTGTCCTTCGGCGACAGCGCCACCCTCATCCTCTCCGGCGCCGACTTCGACAGCATCGTCTGGCTGCCGGCCGAGCTCCTGCCCCCCGATTGCCAAAACAACCCCACCTGCACCTTCTGCCTGTTCGAAAGCGCCACCATCACCGCCATCGCCTACAGCGGCGCCTGCAGCGACACCCTCAGCCTGCCCGTCAACATCACCTTCGACTGCCAACTCGACGAAGCCCAAAACCGAATCCCCAACGCCTTCACCCCCAACGACGACGGCTACAACGATACCTTCGGCCTCGTCGGCGGGGAAAAGAGCATCTTCGTCATGACCCGCCTCCAAATCTGGAACCGCTGGGGCGAGAAGGTGTACGACGGCACCCAGCCCTGGGACGGAACCTACCGCGGCGAACCCGCCCACGGCCAGGTCTTCGTCTACATCATGGACGTGGGCTGCTTCAACGACCTCGCCGAAAGCCGACGCTTCATCGGCGAAGTGACGCTGATTCGATAAAACAGGATCTTGGCTCGCTCGCTTGTCCTACCGGACAAGCGAGCTTTTGGCTGTTGGCGCGCCCCTTCGGGGCTTTTAGCTATTGGCTGGGAGGGTGGGAGTGAGGGTATTTTTGGAACCACAGAAGGAGCAGTGTACAAACCGAGTAAACAGAGCCCCCCCTCAAACCCATACCCCCAACTCACAACTCACAACCCACAACAGCCAAAAGCGAAGCGGCCCAAAAGTGAGCGCAGCGAACGACCCAAAAGCGAACCCCTTCAGGGGTGAGCGACCCAAAAGCCCGCAGCCCGAAGGGCGAGGGCGACCCAAAAGCCCCGAAGGGGCGGCCCAAAAGCGAACCCCTTCAGGGGTGAGCGGCCCAAAAGCCCGCAGCCCGAAGGGCGAGGGCGGCCCAAGAGCGAAGCGGCCTCAGGCAAACCCCTGGAAAAAAGCGCGCAGGCGTTCGAGCTGT
>CAZBYX010000015.1:0-1344 GCA_964496055.1 uncultured Saprospiraceae bacterium | reverse complement strand
AGCGGCCTCAGGCAAACCCCTGGAAAAAAGCGCGCAGGCGTTCGAGCTGTTCGCGGCTGCCGAGGACGATGATGCTGGAGCCGGGTTCGAGGACGGTTTCGGGGGGCGGATTTACGGAATACTTGCCCTGCGGGGTTCGGTAGCCCACGACGTTGGCGCCGGTGTGTTTGCGGATGTTGAGTTCCTTAATGGACTTGCCGCAGCAGGCGGGCGGCAGGTTTTCGATGGCGAACTCCTCGAAGTCGATGTCCGTCTGAAACTCGTTGGTGACGATGGAAAAAAACTCGATGGCGCCGGGGCGGTTCACCAGGGTGGCCATGTAGAAGCCCCCGATTTGCTCGGGCATGATGACGTGGTCGGCGCCGGAAATGCGGAGCTTTTTCACGGAGCGCTCCTCCGAAGCGCGGCTGATGATTTTCAGTCGGGGGTTCAATTGCCGGGCAGTCAGGACGGTGAAGACGTTGTCCGTATCGTCGGGCAGGGCGCTGATGAGGTAGCGCGCCCGCTGGATGCCCGCTTCGAGGAGCACCTCGTCGTGGGTGGCATCGTCTTCGATGGTGAGGATGTGGGGCTCGTGCTCCTTCATTTCCTCCACCACGGCGTGCTCGTTCTCCACCACCACGTAGGGTATCTGGTGCAGGTCCAGATGGCGGGCCACTTCCCGCCCATAGCGCCCATACCCACAGAGGATGACGTGGTCGCGCAGTTGCCGGATTTTGGATTGCAAGACTTTCACCTTGATGTTTTTGAAAAGCTCGCCCTGCGTCACGTAGTAGGTGAACACCGAGACGAAGTACCCGAAAATCAGAATGTTGGCAATGATGAGCAGGGTGGCGAACAAACGCCCGGCCTCAGAAAGGGGGCGCACTTCGGTGTAGCCCACCGTGCTGATGGTGATGATGGTCATGTACAGCCCCTCCAAAAAGGAATACCCCTCCAGGTAAATGAAGCCCAGCGTGCCGCAAAAGACCTCAACGAGCAGAAAAAAGAAAGCCACCCGAATGTCCATCAGGGAAATCGGCTGGAGACGTTCGTACCAGGCAGGCAACTTGTCTTTCACGAGTTTCATGCCGCGCAAAAGTGGGGAATTTTCACCGGGAATAGCCCCCGGAACAGGCACGAGGAGGGGGTGTGGGAGAGAACGCAGGGGCCTGGCAATTTGCCCCCAAAAAAAAGACCCCCACGGAGGGGGGTCGAAAGGAAGCTGCGGATACCCGAAAAATTCCTATCTGATGAGGGTCACGTCGCCCTCGAACAGATGGATGCTTCCATCTACAAACTCGATCTCAGCGAAATAGACGAACACAGCGGGGTTCATCAACTGCCCCCGGTGTGTGCCGTCCC
>CAZBYX010000014.1:15718-25090 GCA_964496055.1 uncultured Saprospiraceae bacterium | reverse complement strand
ACCTCGAAACCGTGGCACCCCCTCATCGGGAGACGCGGCCGCTGGCATCGC
The DNA here is from genome assembly GCA_964496055.1 of uncultured Saprospiraceae bacterium. Classification (GTDB taxonomy): domain Bacteria; phylum Bacteroidota; class Bacteroidia; order Chitinophagales; family Saprospiraceae; genus CAZBYX01. Next base: position 25,039 of record CAZBYX010000014.1, on the reverse strand, counting down.
CGGCCATGAGTTTTTCCACTTCCTCGACCGTGACGAGGTTGGCGTCTCCGTAGATGGTGTGCTTCAGGCAGCTGGCGGCCACGGCGAAGTGGAGGGCTTTTTGGTCGTCGTCGGGCCAGGTCAGCAGCCCGTAGATGAGCCCTGCCATGAAGCTGTCGCCCCCGCCGACGCGGTCCACGATGTGGGTGATGTCGTAGGTGGGAGCGGTGTAGAGGGTGGAGCCGTCGTAGAGGGCGCCCGACCAGGTGTTGTGGCTGGCGCTGATGGAGCCGCGCAGGGTGGTGACGACCTTTTTGGCCCGGGGGAACATGTCCATCAGTTGCTGCATGACGCTGCGGTAGGCTTCGGCGGCCACCGTGGTGCCGTGGGTGACGTCCACGCCTTCGGGTTTCAGGCCGAAGTGCTTTTCGGCGTCTTCCTCGTTGCCGAGGATGACGTCGCAGCCGGCCACCAGCTCGGGCATGACCTCGCCCGGCTGCTTGCCGTACTTCCACAGCTTGGCGCGGTAGTTCAGGTCGGTGGAGACGGTGACGCCCAGGCGGTTGGCTGTTCGGATGGCTTCGAGGCAGGCTTCGGCGGCGCCCTGCGACACGGCGGGCGTGATGCCCGTCCAGTGAAACCACTGCGCATCCGCCAGGATGGCCTCCCAGTCGAACATGCCCGGCTCGATGGTGGAGAAAGCCGAATGGGCCCGGTCGTACACCACCTTGCTGCCCCGGCTCACGGCTCCGATTTCGAGGAAGTAGATGCCCAGGCGTTCGCCGCCCCGTTGCACCCAGCGGGTGCCCACGCCGCGCTTGCGCAGCTCCATCAGGGCGCACTCGCCTATGTCGTTTTGGGGCAGTCGGGTGACGAACTCCACCGGCAAACCGAAGTTGGCCAGCGCCACCGCCACGTTGCTCTCCCCCCCGCCGTACACCACCTCGAAGGAGGCGGCCTGCGAAAAGCGCCGCCAGCCCGGTGGCGTCAGTCGGAGCATGATTTCACCAAAAGTGACGATTTTTCTCATGGTCGCTTACGGGTTTAGGAAAAGGCCAGCCCGCCGTTGATGTCGAAGTTGGCACCGGTGACGAAAGAGGTTTCCTCGGACACCAGACAGGCCACGAGGTTGGCCACTTCTTCGGGGCGCCCTTCGCGGCGCAGGGGCGTCTTTTGCGCGACGACCTTGCGCACCTCCTCCGGGGTGAAGGTATCGTGAAAGGTGGTGGCGATCAAACCCGGGCAAACGGCATTGACCCGAATGCCCTGCGGCCCCAGCTCCTTGGCCATGGCGCGCGTGAAGGTCATCACTCCTCCCTTGGAGGTGGCGTAGGCGCTGGCGCCCGCTCCCCCACCGTCGCGCCCTGCCTGCGAGGCGATGTTGACGATGCTGCCCCCCGGGGGCATGTGGTTGATGACGGCCTTGTGCATCATGAAGACGGATTTGAGGTTCAGGGCCATGACGAAGTCCCAGAACTTTTCGTCCATTTCGCAGAGCTTTTTCCGGGCCACCAGCCCGCCGGCGTTGTTCACCAAAATGTGGATGTGCTCGCCGAAAGCCTGCCGCGCTTCGTCCACCAGGCGGAAACACTCGTCCCACTGGGTGAGGTCGGCGCGCACGGCGATGGCCTTCCCGCCCCGGGAACGGATGATTTCCAGCGTTTCTTCGGCATCTTTCGGTGTGTTGTAGTAGTTGACCACCACGTTGGCACCTTCGGAAGCCAGCTTCACGGATATGGCCCTGCCGATGTCGCGGCCGCCGCCGGTGACGATTGCTGTTTTTCCATTCAAGTTCATAACTCCTTATTTTAAATTGTTAATTTACAAAGGGTTGCGCTTCAATTTCACCCGCCCGATCTTTCTCGCGAACAGGAAGACGGACCCCACCCCCAGCGGAACCAGCAAGGCGCCCAGGATGAAAACGGGCCAGTAGCTGATTTGCGAGAGCCAGGGAATGAGAAAGGTCGAAAGCAGGATGGAGCCCAGGGCCGCCGTGGTTCCTCCCAGCCCGGCCAGGGTGCCCACCGACTTGCCCGAGAAAAAGTCGCTCGGAAGGGTCTGGATGTTGCCGATGGCCATCTGGAAGCCGAACAGGACCAGGGCGATGAGCAGCACCGCCAGAACGGGCTCCACGGCATAAGCCCCGCCCAGCAAGCCGGCCAGCATGATGACCCCCGAAGCGGCGATGATGCGCTTGCGGGTCCGGTCCACCGAGTGCCCGCGCTGAATCATGCGCTGGGCCAGCCAGCCGCCGTACACACTGCCCAGAGCCGCACCCACGTAGGGAACCCAGGCAAAATACCCGATTTCCTTGATGTTGAAGCCAAAGGCGTCGTTCAGGTAGATGGGCAGCCAGATGACGAACAGCCACCAGATGGGGTCGAGCAGGAACCGCGACAGCAGGACGGCCCAGCTCTCGCGGTAGCGCAGCAGCTCCCCCCAACTGAGGGCGTGGTCTTCTTCGTGTTCGGGGTTGCCGTCGTCGGGGGCGGCGCCGGAGAGAATGTATTGGCGTTCCTCTTCGGTGAGCAAGCCGTTCTGTTCGGGGGTGCCCCGATTGATGAAGACCCAGGGGATGATCCAGAGCATCCCGAGCAGGCCCAGCAGGATGAAGGTCATCTTCCAACCCACCCAGGCGTAGAAGATGGCCACCAGCGGAGCCGAAATGATCGCCCCGACGCTGGCCCCCGTATTGAAGATGCCCTGTGCCAGGGCCCGCTCCTTGACGGGGAACCACTCGGCATTGGCTTTCGTGGCCCCGGGCCAGTTGCCCGCCTCACCGATGGCCAAAAGCGTCCGAAAAATCCCCAAGCTGACGATGCCCCGAACCAGGCCGTGCGCCGCCGCCGAAAGCGACCAAAGCACGATGCTCAGCACGAAACCGATGCGCGTGCCGATGAGGTCGAACACCCGCCCCATCAAGCCCTTGCTGAAGGCATAGGCGATGAGAAACAGCGTGGAAAGCGTGGCGTAGGCGTGCTTGGCGGTCTCTTCCTCCAGGCCGATGTCTTTCCAGATGGCGGGCCACAGGATGCCCAGCGCGTTGCGGTCGATGTAGTTGATGACGGTTGCCAGGGCCACCAGCCCCACGATCCACCACCGAAGTCCTTTGATTTTCATGGGTTGGTCGGTTGGTTGAGAAAATCTTCGCGGTGGGGGCTGAACACGTCGATCAGCACCCCGTCTTTTTTGCACACGCATCCGTGCAGGACGTTCGGGGGCACGTAGAAACTGTCGCCGCCTTTCAGCAAGCGCTTCTCCTCGCCGATGGTCAGCTCGAATTCGCCGCTTTCCACGTAGGTCACTTGCGAATGGGGATGCCGGTGCAACTCCCCCACCGCCCCGGCCCGAAAGGCCACCTTTACCAGCATGATGCGGTCGTCGTAGCCCAGAATCTGGCGCTTGAGTCCCGGCCCCACGTCCTCCCACCCGACTTGCTCGCCGAACAGGAAAACCTCGCTTGGTTGAATCTCACTCATTTCGATTGGTTTTTTTTCCATTCCAGCGGCCCCTGCCACCCGAAGGTCTGCCCTCCAACCGCCACCCGGTGGGTGGTTTGGGGGGAGGGGTCCTGGTGGGCGATCATCAGGGTCCAGCCGAAGTTTTTATTGGTGTGAATTTTCAAAATCGTGTAGTCGGCGCTGCTGTGTACCCGCTCGATGGATTGCACGGCCCCGAAGGGGGAATGGGGAATTTCGGAGGCGGGATTGTAGGAGCCGTGCAGCTCGAGCACGGATGCAAACAGCGCCAGCGGGCGCGGAGCGCTGCGCAGCAGGAAGCCCGGGTCGCGCCGCAGGTTGAAGGAGGGGTCTTCGGCCCCGGTGCGCACGAAGAAGAGGGAATCGCCCGGGTCGGTCAGGGAGGTCAGGGAGTAGAATTTGCCCTGCCCGAACCAGGTGAGCTGGAGGGTGGAGTCCGCAGCGGCGCCGCGGGCTTCCACCCACAGGTGTTGATAGCCGTCGTGGGCGCCGAGGGGTTGGAGCCTTCGGGTTTCGGGGTGGTAATCGAAGCCGGTGGACAGCAAGTGCCCCTGAAACCACCAGGGCAGGTCGTAGCGGCGGGGCGAGTCGGCGGCGCAGTGGAAGACGTCGATGAGCAAAGGCTGGCGCAGGTCTTCGTCCTCCACGAGCAGGACCGTGCGGTGGAGGTCCACGCCGGGATAGGCGCGGTCGTCGCGGGCGGCCAGGGCCTGCCAATCGGGGTGGTCGGTGCGGAAGCAGAAAAATTGGGGGTGGGAGGCTTCGGCGGTTTTCACCTCGCCGTCGCATTGGGAGCGGCCGTCCACCGCGACGGTGTTGTGGGCGATGGTCTGTTTGGCCCAGGTCTGGTTTTCGGGCAGGTAGCGCCCGCCGCCTTTCTGGTCGATGTTGACCCAGCGCGCCGAGCCGTAGTCTTGCAGCACCTCCCCCTGGGCGTCGTAGAGGGAGATGGAGAGGCGGTCGAAATGGCCGTGCCCCATGCCGTGATTGGTGTACTTCAGCAGGAGGGTAAGGGCGCTGTCGCGGCGCCCGCGCAACAGGCCGATTCCTCCGCCTGTGCCGTCCGGCCCGTCGCGATAGACGATGCTGCGACGCACAAAGGGCTGCGCTCGGCCTTGCTGCAGGGCCAGAGCCACTTTCAGCCCGGCGGCATCGGGCAAAACCCGCCCCTGAAGCGCCGCGATGGAGAGCAGGGCGGGGTCTTCTTCCAGGGCGTAGAGCACGTCCACTGCGGTGACCACCTCCCGCGCCTGCCAGGACATGCCCTTCTGCGCGTCGTTGATGGGGAAGAACCGCCCCTGGGCGTCGGTCAGGTTCAGCAGGGCGTACACGGCCTTGCGCAGGATGCCGTCCCGGTAGTCGAAGATGCCCAGCTCGGGGCGATGGCGTTCGAGCGCCCGGGCAAACACGAGGAAGGGGAAGATGGCATAGCGCAAATAGTAAGGCCCCTCGGTGAAGTAGCCGTCGGGGGAGAAGGAATAATCGAGCTGAGCCAGAAACCCGGCCTTCGTCTGCCCCTCGATGCGGATGAAGCCGCCGTCGTTGTCGCGCAGGTCTTCGGGGATGTTCGCCCACTCCAGGCCGTACAGAGCGCGGTTGACCAGCTCCTCGTCGCCCATGACCAGGCCGATCATGCCCACCGCCGCATTGCCCCAGGTGCTGTGGTTGTGGATGCGATTGAAGAACTGGGGGTTTTCCACCGACAGGAAGTCGGCCAGGGGGCGGAACAGGTCCCGTTCCAGGGTTTGGCGCTCCTCGGCCGAGAGGTAATCGTACACGCAGTCGTAAGCCTGGCTGACGTACACCAGCCAGTTGGCATCGTTGAGGCACTGCCAGAAAATCTTGCCGGTGGCGTAGGAACGCCGCGTGGGGTGCAAATCCAGGGTGGGAAAGAGCCGGGCGTATTCGAGCAGCACTTCGCGCACGTAGGCGGCGTAGCGCTCCTCGCCCGTGAGTTGATAGAGGTTGCCCGCCATCTGCAGGACGAAGAAGTTGCGTTTGTGGCGCTCGTGGGTGTAGCCGCCGGCCATGTCTTTGGGCACGGGCACGAACACCCCGGCACGGATTTCGGCGTCCACCTCGGCGCGCAGCCTTTGAATCTGGCGGTCGAACAAGGGCACCTTCCCGAGGTGGGAACGGACGAAAGCCACCTCTTCGGGGGTCAGGGTCAGCCCCGGATGGCTTTGCCCCCAACCCATCGCCCACACCATCCCCAGCAGGAGGAACAGCCCCGGCTTTCGCACGCGCCTTGTCGGGTTCAGGAGCTTCATTGGACGATGAGGTTGTGCGCCACGTAAGGCTCGTTGGACACGACGCCCCCCGAGCGCTCGAAGGTGCAGTTACGGATGTCGGTGATGGGTTCGCCCACGACGAGGTGCATGCGCAGGGGGCGGCTGTCCCGGAAGGTGCAGTCGTGCACCCGAATGACCTGCACGCCGTGCAGGGCGATGGAAGCCTCGCTGCGATTGCGGCGGTCGTGCCCCACCTCCGTGAAGGTGCAGTCGGCGATGTGCAGCATGGGGCCGAAGGTGCTTTCGTCGCGCCCGCCGCGGTAGAGGCTGAGCACGGGACCGCCGATGCGCTCGAAGCGGCAGCCCTCGATGACGACGCTTTCGGCACTGTAGATGCCGATGTCGTCGGTCTCTTTGTCGAGCAGGAGCACCGCCCCGCTCACGTCGCGGAAGGTGGAGCCCCGCACGACGACGGAATCGGCGAAGGTGCTCTTGGCGGCGCGGAACACGTCGAAGGTGTGGTTCACGTCCAGCTTGCGGAAGTCGCAGTCCTCGATGAAGAGTTTGTAGTTGCGGTTCATGGAGTAGCGGCTGGTGCGGATGACCGTGTTGCCGGGGGCGTCGGGGCATTCGCTGCCGTCGATGACCAAACCCTCCAACCGCAAACTCCCCCCGTTCTCGATGGCGAAGAGGGTGTTCTTCTCGAAGCGCAAAACGGGCTTTTCCCCGGCAGCCTGGATGGTGAGGGGGTGGGTGAGGACGATGGTTTTGGTCAGCAGGTATTCACCGGGTTCCAGCCTTAGGATGTCGCCGGGTTGGGAGGCTTTCACCGCCTCGAAGAGGGTGTTCTCGCCGGGGGAGACGCCGTGCACCGCCCCCGTGCCGAAACGGACTTCCTCCTCCCGGCGGGGGTACCAGTCCACCCCGGTGTTTTCGGGGGTGGCGCGTTCGGTCACTTCGCGCATGCCGGCGCTCAGTTTCTCCCCGTTTTTGGGGCGCAACAGCCCGGAGGCATCCCGCTCGAAGCGGAGGCGCTTTTTTTCGAACCCTTCCGACACCGGGGGCACCACGTTGGGGCTGATGAGGTTGCCCCGGAAGGTGATGCCGCTGATGTCGTCGTAAACGGTGAAGAGGCTGTCGCGCTGCTCGTGGTAGAACAGGTTGTCGGCCACCAGCGTGTTGACGGGCACGGCGCTGCGCTCGGCGTCGCTGCCGGCGCAGAGCTGGATGTGATCGCAGTTGATGAAGGTGTTGTTGCGGGCTTCGCTGTCCTTGACCTGGAAGTAGCGGTTCAGGGGGGAGTTGGGCACGCCGTTCATGATGACCAGGGCGCCGCGGAAGCGGTAGCCGGTCAGCCCTTCGCAGTAGTTGTTGATGACCTTCTGCTTTTCGTTGATGATGCGGATGCCGCCGGTGTTGGGTTTGCGGTTGCCGAAGAAGTAGTTGCTCTCCACCAGGGTTTCGTTGCCGTGGCGCATGGTCAGGGTGCCCTGGCATTCGTGGAAGGTGTTGTAGCGGAAGACGTTCTGGCAAGACTTGTTCGAGATGATTTCGTGCTCGCCGTTGCAGCGGTCGAAGTAGTTGAATTCGACCACCGTGTTGGAGTTGGTCAGGGAATAGTGGCTGGTGCCGATGCGCAGGGTTTCGCCGCCGTTGGCGCCCAGGATGGGGCGGTGCCCGAAGTAGTTGTGGTCGATGCGGTGGTGGTTTTCGCGGCTGGCTTCGGTGTTGAGCCGCACGGCCACCGTGACGCCGTGGTTGCGCTTGCCGGTAAAGTAGTTGTGGTCCAGGCGGTTGTGCTTGCCATAGAGGCCCACCCAGTAATCCGTTTCCATGCGTTCGGGGTTGCTGTAGTTGTCGATGACGCACTCCGTCACGCGGCAGTGGTTGCACAGGGTCTCTTTGTCTTTGCGAAAGGAAATGACCTCTTTGGTGGGAGTGTAGCCGTTGCGGAACACCAGCCCCTCGACTACCAGGTGCTCACCGGCCAGCCGGAGATTGGACTGCCCCTCCAGGGTGGTCTTGCCTTTTTCCTCCACCGTCAGAACGATGGGCTTCTCGGCGCTGCCATAGGCCTCGAAGAGCAGCTCGGCATCCTTCCACACGCCTTTGGCCAGGACGATTTTGTCGCCGGGTCCGGCTTCGGCCACCGCGGCGTGGAACTCTTCCACGTTGCGCACCAGGATGCCGTCGCTCTGGCAGCCTCCAAACAGGCTTCCCGCAGCCGCGACCGTGGCCAGGAAGAAAGCGAAAATCAACAGGTTATTGGTAAGTCTTTTCATGATGTTTCGTTTCAAAAATTCTCCCAAACCGCCACCGCACCGGTGTAGGATACGAGGCAGGAAAACAGAAAGGCCAGCCCCATCCCCACGTTGAGCCAGGGCCCCGCGCGGTGGGCGCCCATCAGGCTGGAGCGGTTGACGAGGACGATCATACCGCCTACCACCGCCGGCAGGACGAAAATGTTGAACACCTGCGTCAAGATTTGCGCCCGGATGGGGTTGGCCCCCAGAATGGGCACCGCCAGCCCGACGAGGCAGGCCACACCCGCCAGCAGACGGAATTGCCGGGAGTTGGTGTCCAGTTTTCCGGCCTGGTAATCGGCGACCATCAGGGGGGCGATCATCAGGATGGGAAAGATGCTGGACAGCCCCGCCGCCAGGGTGCCCGTGAAAAACAGGGCGATGGCGAAGCGACCGGCGATGGGCTCCAGAGCCGTCACCATGTCGAGCACTTTGGTCACGCCCAAGCCCCGGCTGTGCAGGCTGCCCATGGCCACCGCCATGATGGCGCCGCTGATGAGAAAGATGAGCACGGCGGCCCACAGGGCGTCGCGGCGCTGCAGCGGCAAATCTTTCAGCTCCCAGCCCTTGCCCCGAATGAACAGGGGCCGCGAGATGAAGGTCGCCGCCGCCATGGTCGTGCCTACGAAGGCCGCGGCGAGCATCTTGCCCCCCTCCACCTTCGGAAAGGCGGGAACCAGCCCCGAAAGGACCGCCCCCACCGGCGGGTGCACGATGAACAGCGACAGCAAAAACGACAACCCCATCAGGCTGACGAAAAATATCAACACGCGCTCGAAGAGGCTGTAGCGCCCCATCCACAACACGGCGTACATCAAAACGATAATCGCCACCGCTATGCCCAGCACCAGCCCGTATTCGTACCCCTTCGCCGCCGGCGCGAACAAAGCCAGCACCTCGAACACCGCATTCGCGGAAATGCCCAGTATGCCGATGAGCGAATTCCACTGCCCGAACGTGATGCCCACGATGATGAACAGAGCCAGCCACTTGCCCCCGCGCAAATGCCGCCGAAAAGCGAACAGCGCCGTCTCCCCCGTCACCACCGCATAGCGCCCGTAGGCTTCCATCATCACCCAGGAAAACAGGCAGCTGAGAAACAACACCCACAGCAGGGTCATACCATACGAACTCCCCGCCACGATCATCGTGGTCACGCTGCCCGTGCCGATGGTATAGCCGATGGCGAAAATGCCCGGGCCGATACCCACCAGAAACAGCAGCAAGCGCCGAAGCAGGGTGGTCTGGTTCTTCATAAGTTCAGGAAAAAAGGTGCAAGCAGAGCCTCCGACTTGCGGAAGGCCTCCACCTGCAAGCCTTCTTCGCACA
>CAZBYX010000014.1:5778-15618 GCA_964496055.1 uncultured Saprospiraceae bacterium | reverse complement strand
GCAAGCAGAGCCTCCGACTTGCGGAAGGCCTCCACCTGCAAGCCTTCTTCGCACAGAAAAAAGTGTATGAAACCTTCCAATCGATGCATTCCCGGAGAGCCGGCAAGGGTGGGAGCAGGAGGCAAGAGCGGGTGCGGGGCCGGGGTTGGAAGGGCTGGGGGCGGAAGACCCCACCCGCCCGGACGAACCCCGTCCTCACACCTCAACCCCTTCCGGGAAAAGGGGCTCGATCCTCCGAAAGGGGGACCGAGACCGCCTCTGCATTTACTCTCACTAATTAATACCCGGGGTTTTGCGTCAACAAGCCCCTGCTGACGTTGATTTCCCGCTGGGGGATGGGCAACAGCAGGTCGGTGCTCTGGAAGGAGATGCCTTCTTCGGCGGCAAAGGCCGACAGCACTTCCTCGGCGACGCCGAAGCGCATCAGGTCGAACCAGCGCTGGTTTTCGAAAGCCAGCTCGATGCGGCGCTCGTGCAGCAGCATGTCCTTGGTCACCTCGGTCACTTCGGGCAGGCCGGCGCGGGCGCGCACGGCGTTGAAGGAAGCCAGCGCGGCGGCGTCGGAGGTGCTCTCTTTGCCGGCGAGGATGGCTTCCACGTGCATCAGCAGCACGTCGGCGTAGCGCAGGACGATCCAGTCGTTGCCCGCCAGGGTGGCATCCGAGGAGGAGCTGATGAATTTCCCCACTTCGTCGGGGTTGTCGGGGTTGAAGGCCACGGCCGCGCGGATGCTGTCGGCGGGGTCGATGGCGTTCTTGAAGTTGTCGGTGATGTAGTTGAGACCGGAGGCCCGGCCCAGGGCGGTGAATTCCAGGGAGAAGTCCTGGCTTTCGTCCGTATTGTCTTCGATGAACTGGATGGCGAAGATGATTTCTTCGTTGAGCTCGTTGTAGAACACGTCGCGGTATTCGGCCACCAGGGCGTAGTCGCCGCTGTTGATGACGCTTTCCAGCAGGGTGCGGGCTTCGTTGTAATTGCTCCGGGTGAGTTGCACTTTGGCCAGCAGGGCCTGGGCAGCCCCTTTGGTGGCGCGCCCCTCGGCGATGCCGCTGCGCCCCGGAAGGGCGGCGGCGGCTTCCTCCAGGTCTCGTACGATGAAGGCATAGACCTCATCGCTGGGCTTGCGCGAATAGTACTCCTCGTCCTCGACGAAAACCACCCGATCCACCAGGGGCACATCGCCGAACAGGCGCACCAGTTTGAAATGCGCCAGCGCCCGGGCGAACTTGGCCTCGCCCTCGAACTGGCTGCGCAGGGCAGCGTCCTGGACGGCATCCAGGTGTTGCAACACGGTGTTGGCGCGGAAGATGACGTTGTACCACTGCGCCCAGTAGTTGGCCACCGTGCCGTTGGTGGGGTCCACGTCCAGGGATTCGAGCTGAGCCCATTCCCCTTCCCGGCTCTTGGTGCGCGTGTTGTCGGAGCGCATTTCCGTCAGGGCGAACTCGCGCTGGATGGCTTCTTGCATGCCGTCGTAGATGGCTATGACGGCTGCCTCCACTTCCTCGTCGTTGGAGTAAAAGGCATTGTCCCCGATTTGGGAGATGGGCTCCAGCTCCAGAAAGTCTGTGCAGGAGCCGAAGAGCAGGAGGCCGAGCATCAGCCCCCAGAATTTATGTTGCGTTTTCATGATGATGCACTTTGAAGAGAGTTAGAAATTGAGGTTCAGCCCGAAGGAGAGGGTGCGGTAAATCGGTGCCGCGCCCCGTTGGTAGCCGTAGGTCAGGGGGTCGTCGCCGCCGGCGTTGATGCCCTCCGGATTGAAGCCGGTGTAGCCGTCCGCCATGAGGTAGAGCAAGTTCTGAGCGGAGAAGTACAGGCGCAGCTTCTGAATGCCCACGGACTGCAAGGTCGAGGCGGGCAGGGAGTACCCGAAGTTCAGCGTGCGCAGGGCGATGTAGGAGGCATCCATGATGATTTCATCGGTGAAGATGCGCTGCTGGACGAGGTCCTTGTCCGGGAAGTCGCTGGTGTAGTCCTGGTTGCCGCTGAACTGGTTTTGGAAGTACTGCGGGTCCATGTTGCGCACTTCGGCCCCGTGCGAGCCCTGGAACATGAAGCTCAGGTCGAAGCCCTTGAACTGGAACTCGTTGTCCAGGCTCCAGACGAAATCCGGATAGGGCGCCCCGAGGATGGTGCGGTCTTCGGGCGTGATTTGCCCGTCGCCGTTGAGGTCCTTGACGTAAATGTCCTGGGACTTGGCGTTGATGGGATAATAGGGGTTCTTGATGTACTGGGGGTCGATTTCCCGGTCGGCCACATAGCCGTAGAAAGAAGAGATGGGATGCCCCACGAGGCTGATCCATTCGGCGGGTCGCTTGTCGTCGATGATGGAGATGAGGCCGTCGGCGTCGGCGAAGTCCGTCAGGGTGTTTTTATTGCGGGAGAAGAGGACCCGGCTGCTCCATTTGAAGTTGGAAGTGCTGACGTTGCGGGTGTGCAGCTCCAGCTCCACGCCTTTGTTTTCCACCTCGCCGATGTTCACGGTGGCATCCGTAAAGCCGGTGACGGAGGGGACGGGCTGGCTGAGCAACAATTGGTCGCTGGTGCGCTTGTACACGTCGGCCGAGAAGTAAATCCGCCCGTCGAACAGCCCGATGTCAATACCGGGGTTGAGCTCGATGGACTTTTCCCACTGGAGGCTCGGGTTGGCGATGTTCAGGGGGTTGAAGCCCGGAACGATGCCTCCGTCGATGACGGCACCCACCACACCCAGCAAGCCGAGGTACTGGTAATTGCCGATGGAGTTGTTGCCGGTGGCGCCGTAGCTGAAGCGCAGCTTCAGGTCGCTGATGAACTCGTTGTCGCGCAGGAAATCCTCCTCCGAAAGACGCCAGCCCACACTCACGGCGGGGAAGAAGCCGTACTTGTTGTTCGGCCCGAAGCGGGAGCTCCCGTCGGCGCGGGCACTGACCGAAGCGAGGTATTTGCCGTCGTAGGAGTAGGTGGCGCGTGCCAGATAGGATAGCAGGCTGGCTTCCTCCTCGAAGGTCTCCCCGCCGGAAATGACGCTGGCGGCGTTGATGGTCTGGATGAAGTCGAAGTCGAAGCCGGCGCCCTCGATTTCCGATTCCCGCCAATGCCATTTTTCGGCGGCGAAACCGGCCACGAGGTTGAGGTCGTGCTTGCCGCGGCTCAGGTCGTAGGTCAGGATGTTCTCATTGACCCAGTGGGTTCGCACATCGGTGGAATAGAGGGCGGAGGTGCGGGAGGCGCCGCGGCGGTCGGCCTTGGTGCCCTGCCAGTAGCGCCGCTCGCGGTTGCCGAAGTCGCCGCCGAGGGAAGAGCGGAAGCTGAGCCCCGGTGCCAGATTGAGCTTCAGATAAGCGCTGCCGTACATTTTGAAACGAAAGATGCGGCGGTCGCGCTCGAGGACCTTGGCCAGGGCACTGGCGTTGGAGGTGGTGCTGATGTCCACTTCGCTGCCGTCGCCGTAGAGGTCGTAGTTGTCGAAGTTGCGTTCCTGGGCATAATCGCCGATGCCGATGTCGGGGTAGTTGGCCCGGTCAATGTAGCGGACGGTGTTCTCGTCGTGATAGAGGGGCAACCAGGGCGACTGCCGCAAGGCATCGTGCACGCCGATGGGGAAGATGCGCTGCTTGGAGTAGGTGGGGTTGAGCTTGAAGCCCATCTCCACCACGTCGTTGACCTTGGTGTCCAGATTGAGCTGGACGGTGTACTTGGTGTAGTGGTCGGTCAGCAACACGCCGCCGTCATCAAGGAAGCCGAGCGAAAGGCGGTACTTGGTACGCTCACTGCCGCCCATGGCGGAGAGGTTGTGGCTCTGGATGGTCCCGCCGTCGAACATGACCTTCTGCCAGTCGGTCTCGGTGCCCAGTTGCAAGATGTACTCCATCTTGTCGGTCAAAGCGCCGTTGGACTGAAGCACGTAGTCGGCCCATTCGTCCACGGTGCTGAACACCTCGTCGTTGTAAGGCACCTCCTTGAAACCGATGTAGGAGTTGTAAGAGAAGCTAGGCTTGCCCTCTTGCCCTTGCTTGGAGGTGATCATGATGACGCCGTTGGCGCCGCGCGAACCGTAAATCGCCGCCGAGGCGGCATCCTTCAGGATCTCCACCGAAGCGACGTTGTTCATGTCCAGGTTGCCGAGAAACTCCAGATCCACGGGCACGCCGTCCACCACGATGAGGGGGTCGGAACTGGCGGTGATGGACCCCGTGCCGCGCACGCGAATCGTGGGGCTGTTGCCCGCCATCGGGTCGGTGGCCTGGATGTTCACCCCCGAGACGCGGCCCACCAGGGCTTCGTCCACCCGCGAAACGGGAATCTGGTCGAGCTGCTCGTTGCGCACCTTCGAAACCGAACCCGTCAGGTGGGATTTCTTCACGCCCCCGTAACCCACCACCACCACCTCTTCGAGCTGGGCGATGTCGGGTTGCAGGGTAATTTCCAAAACCGCCTGGCCCGTCACGGGCACTTCCTTCGTCAGGTAACCCAGGTAACTGAACACGAGCACATCCCCTTCCGAAACTTCCAGGGTGAACTTGCCCTCCACGTCCGTTACGGTACCGGTGTTCTTGCCTTTCACCACGACCGTCACCCCGATGAGGGGGCTGCCGTCTTCCTCCGATAGAACCACGCCGCTGATCTTCAGCAAGTCATTGCCGCTCAGCGTGTTGTAGCCGGAAGGGCCGAAGTCGCCCGCCCTTCCGGGAATCGAAAACAAAAGCAACACCGCCAACAAGGCAGAAAAAACCCTCAGCCAGTGTGCCGTTTTTGTTAATTTCGTCTTCATAATTCATTTATTTTAAATTGTTTTAATTGCAGCTCACCTTCGGGTGAGTTTTTTGTTTCAAGCCGTACCCTCCCCCTCGCCCGAACCACAAACCTCCCACCCCTCGAAGCGCTGCCGCGCCGCGAGCCGTTCTCAGGGCAATCCTTGCATTTGTGAAATCCTGAAACCTGTCGTGGAATTTAGGGGCTAAAGTCGAATCGTGCCCTCGAGCCTGGCTGGCTCCGTTCGAGTGCCTCGGAACGAAGCCCCGTGTGAGGTTTCAGTAAAGGGGATGGGTTTGCATCAGTGATTCGATTTGTCGTGAGTAAATAGCGATTACAATCTTTCCCACCGGCAGGGGCGCCCCCTACTCGGCGGATGCCTTCAGCGATTGGCTGTATTCCAGCACGTCTTTGAGGTGATGGCGCATGGCCTCGGAGGCCGCCTCGGCATTTCCGGAGACGATGTGCTCCAGAATGAGGTGGTGTTCTTCCAGGGCGCGGTAGAAGCGCCCGTCCTTGCAGATCTCCAGCTTGATGAAGCTGTTGACGATGTCCGGGGTGATGATGAGCATCAGAGACTTGAGTACACTGTTGCGGCTGGCTTCGGCGATTTTCACGTGGAAGAGCAGGTCTTCTTCCACGGCCGGTTCGCCTTGCTTCACTTTGGCTTCGTAGGCGGCCAGGGCGTTTTCCAGCACGGCGATGTCATCGGGAGTGCGGCGCTCGGCGGCCAAGCGGGCGGTGTTCGTCTCTAAAATGACGCGGGTCTCCACCAGAGAGGCGAAATCGCTGTCCTCGATTTTCAACACGTCCGAAATCAAGCCCTCCAGGGCGGTGATGCCGATGCCCGCCACGAAGGTGCCGCTCTGGGGCAAGGTCTTCAGGATGCCGTAGAACTCCAGCTTCCGAATGGCGTCGCGCACGTTGGTGCGACCCACGCCGAGCTTTTCGGCCAGCTTGCGCTCCGGCGGCAGCCGATCCCCCGGCTTCAGCTGCCCGGAGGAGATCAGGCTCCGGATCTGGCGGATGATTTTATCGACGGGAGTCTCGATTTCTATCGTCTGAAAACTGTCCAGCAATCGCTCAGTTGCCATGGGCTATTTTTTGTTTTTTGGTTGACTAAAAATTGGTTGACCAATTTTTGGTCGGTCAAATATACCGCTTCTCCAAATCCCAGCAAGGATTTTTTGCATTTTTTTCGCCCCTGCGGGAAAATTTACCCCGCACCCCTTCATCTGGCCGAAGGAAATTGGGTCTCCGAGGGAGGATTTTTTTCCGAATTTTTTACTTTTGGTGGCAGAGACGTTCAACCATGCCCGCCCTTTCAAATAGTGCACACCTAAACGATCTCCACGTACACGACTGGCCCGAACGTCCACGCTTGCCCCTCAGATAAGGGGGGAGGGGCTGTCGTTGCGGCCCATTCTTGCACCAACCCTGAAACCCCACCCCATGCCCGAGCACGAATACTCGACCAAAACCCGCCTGCTGCGTCTGCTGATTGCCGTCATGGAGCAGCCGAGAATCTACACCAAAAGAAGGCTGGCCGACCTCTACGGCGTCAGCACCGACACCATCAAGCACGACTTCGAAGCCATCCGCAACGCAGGCTTCGTCCTGCGCTACGACGAACGGCATCGCTATTACCTGCAGGAAAACCAACCCCTGAAGCAACTCAAGGACCTGCTCCACTTCACCGAAGAAGACCAGCACTTGCTCGAGGAGGCCATCGACCGCATCGCGTCCTATGACAAAAGGGGAGAATCCCTCAAGAAAAAACTCAGCGCCCTGTACGACTGGCACCTGCTGGGCCACAGCTACCTGCGCAAACCCTACCTCACCCGCCTCGACCTGTTGCTCCAGGCCCAGAAGGAAAAGCGGCAGGTCGTGCTGAAAAACTACCACTCCTCCAACTCGAACGAAATCCGCGACCGCCTCGTCGAGCCCTTCCACCCCACCCCCTCGGAAGACACCGTCCAGGCCTTCGATGTGGAACAGCGCCAGATCCGCCACTTCCGCATCTCCCGCATCGAGCGCGTCCAGCTCACCGACACCCCCTGGCAGTTCACAGGATACCACCACGTGCAGGCCACCGACCCCTTCCGCATCGTCAACAACGAGCAGGTCATGGTCCACCTGCGCATCAACGTCCGGGGCTACAACGAGCTCCTCGAACGATACCCCCTGACCAAATCCCACATCCTGCCCACCGAAGACCCCAACGTCTACGACTTCCAGTGCCGCGTCAACGCCGAATTCAAGGGCCTGACCAACTTCATCCTCGGCCATTACCACGGCGTGGAAGAAGTCATCGCCCCCCAAAGCCTCATCGAACACCTCAAAAACCAACGCGACCGGATGAAATTTTGAGAAAAAATCACCGCCCCTGGAGGGGGGTGGGGAAGGAGCTTCCCCAGGGGTGGGTTTAAGTTTGTAGCCGAAACTTTAATCGCACTCGAAATGAGACTGAAACTAACCCTCTACCACAAAAACCGACAGGCATTGCCTATCAACTACGGCTATTTGCTTTCCTCCTGGGTGTACCGCACCCTGCGGCAAGCCGATGGCCATTTCGCCGATTGGCTGCACCGGCAAGGATTCGGTTACGGCGGCAAGCACTACAAGCTCTTCACCTTCAGCCAACTCAGCCCCCGCCGATTCCAAATCCCCCCAAAAAGCCAATCTTTTATTCTCCTCGAGCCCCCGACCAAGCTGATCCTTTCTTTCTGGCTCGACGAGGCCGTCCAGCACTTCGTCATGGGACTGTTCGAAAACCAGCGCTTTGCACTCTACGACGCCCACCACCGAGTGGAATTCGAAGTGCAGTCCATCCAGATGCTGCCCCTGCCCGACTTCCAGCCCACCATGCACTACCGCACCCTCACCCCCCTCTGTCTCAGCCGAAACGAGGAAGGGAAAAAACACGCCCAATTCCTCCACCCCGCCGACCCCGAATTCGGCACCCGGCTCCTGCAAAACCTGCTGCGAAAACAACACGCACTCCATAACACCACCCCGGACACCCTCACCCCCCCACCCGACTGGAGCTTCCAGCTCCAATCCGAACCCCGCTCCAAACTCCTCGACATCAAAGGAACCCAGGTGCGCGGCTACCTCTTCGACTTCACCCTCACCACCACCCCCGAAATGCATCGCCTCGGCTTCCTCGCCGGCTTCGGCGAGAAAAACTCCAACACCGGGATGGGGCTGGTGGGGGTGAGGGGGGAAAAAGGAATGGAAAACCAAATATCAAAAGGCCAGGAGCGCAGACGCGCTTCCAGAACGGAAAAGACCTGAGAGCATAAGCTTCGAACACGATTCGATACGCGTCGCCAAAGCATCGATGGCGCAAAATGTTTCGAGAACCCACGAACTCTGAACCATGGACCGCGAGATGCCCGATGCCAATTCAGAAAGGATGCTCAGTCAGGGGTGCACCCTGCTCCCAAGAGGGGGAGGGGTGGATACTGCTCGAAACAAGGCGTGATGCACCTGAGTACCAGTTTCAGGCAAAATGCCACGTTCAACAACCTTAACGCATTGAATCCCAAGCTGGTGCGATTAAATTGTTGTCCTTCAAAGGCGACAACAAAACCTATTTTCAATCCCGTTTCGGTGCGATTAAGTCATCTCAACAATAAACCAAAGTCTATTTCCCTATCAATGAGGACTTCCAATGGCAAGGATAGGGCAAAAGAGATTAACCCCCCAACTTTTTCTGCTTCCCTTTCAAGTACTGATTTATGCAGAAAAACCCGACATGAAGGAATTCGAACAAAATCTGGATCCAGTAAAAGAGCTGCTCTTCGATGAAGATGCCCCCACCTCTGAAATGGTGCACCACAATCAAAGCTCTGAAAAAATATCCATCAATTTGAACTTATATGACATGGCCTTCACCAAGTTTTTCAAGCTGGTCAACTTTGACTTAATGCGCCCTACCTATTCACTTACAATGTTTTATAAATATAAAAAATCATGATTGACTTTTTGCCTCCAATACTCATTTGTTGCAATAACAATACCTACGGTTTATGCCAGTCTCCAAACAACCCAAAAGCAGGAATAAAATCCCGGATGGCTGAGCGTGCAAAACAAATCATAAAAGCTGCATGTCATGATCACCGAAATCGTCAACTTCATCGAATCGCTGCCGGAGGAGGTGTTTTCGTGGGGAGAGCGCCTTCGCAATGGGCTGTACATTGAGCTTTCACTGGACGAGGAGGGCAGGCCTCAGAAAAGCGCCCCCCCAGAAATCGAGCTATTCAAGACCAAAAAGCAGCAGGAGTTGAGCGACTTGCTTCAGCGGTGCTTCCAACGGCAGGTGCTGAGTAGGCAATTGTTTTCAGCCAACCGAAGCTTTGACTCATCCAACAAGATCTTCATCTATACGGCCTCTCCATTCGCTTTAGGCTTTAAGAAGAAATCGATCGAGGGAAAAGACTGGAATAAAATTCAAGCGGGCATCGATAATTATTTCAAGCGAGCCAAAGAACTTATTGATTCCGACAACGAAACACAAACCAAATGGGCAAGTCGTTTTGAGCAGTTTTGTAAAGAGG
Organism: uncultured Saprospiraceae bacterium; assembly: GCA_964496055.1. Lineage (GTDB taxonomy): Bacteria > Bacteroidota > Bacteroidia > Chitinophagales > Saprospiraceae > CAZBYX01. The sequence goes on along the minus strand of CAZBYX010000014.1, from coordinate 6,319 downwards.
AGCTATTTAAATGGATCGGAAGCATACCAGAATACAGAGAACTTGGCGATAATGTGGAAGTCTGGGTTTATCTCCGAGGTCCCTCTATTGAGGATCTCAAAAAAATCCATGAGCGATATCTGGAAAGTATGGTTTTGTTGGGAGATGGATCTTATGGTATTTCGGATGCCTTAAGTAAATTTCCCGAAAAGAAAAGATTCATGAGCCACCAATCGGCTCCCTTTTTTGAGAACCGTAAAATCTCCCGTCAAGAAGGCTTGGCCATTTGGAGATTTTTCGAGCTAAAACGAAGAAAGGTGTTTCCCAATCCATTGCCGATATTCATTGACCAAGGGGAATTGAACAAAACCGTAATCAAACTATACAATCAGGAGGGTGCTTTATCCTGGTCGGAATTGATCAAAAGAATTTTCGAGAATCATTCTACCGATCTATCAAACTACTACCTCTTCTTTTTCGTCGGCAACAATTTAGCAGACCTGGATTTCGTCCCTTCCTTTCGCTACCATGTTGAAGGAATGCATGTCTCCCAACTCTTTAG
>CAZBYX010000014.1:0-5768 GCA_964496055.1 uncultured Saprospiraceae bacterium | reverse complement strand
CTTACAATAGTGAAGTCGAAAAGCCAAATTATGCAATTGAAAACATCTTCGATTTCGAGCAAAAGGTCGCCAATGTAATATTTAATGGACAGTTAGTAAAAAACAATTGGTTGCGTTATTTTGGAGAAATCGATCCCAAATACATGTCGGACACCACTTATGTGCTGTTGATGAAATACCGCAAAGCAATTTACGACTACATCTACAAGTCGAGGCGACAAGCAATTACATCAACTATGTTCCACGATATCATGAGTAAAACTATTCATGAACTCATTCGCCTGGATGAGGACATGAAGAACGACTTCAGAATCCGGGAGCGCCTGGATATCTGGTTTAGCCTTTTTCACTACTTCAATTCATCCAATCAAAATTCAATCGATATGGTAAACAAAACACGTGAAATCCTCGAGCATCTGCAACAGGCGCTCGAAGGAGAAGAACCAATTCTTCGACATGATGATGACTTCGCCTTCGCCGCAGGGCAGCTTATTAGGTACTTGCTGCAACAAAGCAAATCTACACAGCGTAGCCACGCATTGCTTGAACCCTTCTTGCAAAAGATGAATCCAAATCAATTCAAACAGGCTATTGCCAAGACCTTCGACACCTACAAACATGAAGTCACACTTTACAGCGGAGGAAAACGGTATTCTTTCGACAAACTCATGAGCGAAGTCATGGGATATGATCCTGACTCAGGCAATATGAAAGAGCTTATGCCAATGGTATTGGCGGGTTATTTTGCCAAGTCATTGCTGTTCCGCCCCAGTCCTAAGGCGGAAGAAACTGAAAATCAAAATGTTTAACTTAAAAAATTTATAAAATGTCTACTGACTTCAACAATCGCGTTTACGGGTTTGTGCTCGTCCGAGCCTTGAATTCCAATTACAACGCAGATTTCACTCACCAACCACGAACGCTGCCAAGTGGCATCGTTTACGCGACGGACAAGGCATTTAAGTTTGCCGTTAAGCACTTCATGACGAAAGAGTATCCCGATGAAAAAGTCCTATACTTCAAAAGACTAAAAGATGACTTCATTCCAATGAGTTTGGAAGATGCTTACACCAGTCTGTTCCCAAATGACACAGAAAAAAACAAGAATGCAGTTGCAAAAAACCTGTTGAGCTGCCTGGATGTTCGCTCATTTGGGGCTACGTTCGCCATGAAAGGTAAAGGCGGCAATGTGGCTATTTCAATTCATGGTCCCGTTCAGGTCAACCACGGAGTAAATATTTGGCCCGAAAACAACATTTTCACAGAGCAAATCAGTTCTCCTTTTCGGAATCCAGATGAGCGGAGTGAGGAAAAAGAGGCTACGACTCTCGGTCGCCAATCCAAACTGGAGGAAGGGCATTACATCCACCATTTCTCGATCAATCCGAAAAATCTCGATCCGGTACGGAAAGTTGCTGGTGAGGATGCGGCGGCCCTAACGAATGAAGATGTGAATAAGTTGAAGGAAGCCTTCCGTCTGGGTGTTAGCTACTACGACTCGGCTCAAAAAGCGGGTACAGACAATGAGTTATTGCTCTGGGTAAAACTCAAACCCGACTCCAAACGCGTGCTTCCCAACTTCACCAAGATGGTTGGTTTGAGTAAAGATGACGGAGTTCTGGTGGTGGACTGCACTCGGGTGGGTGAAATTCTGGCCGACAACGAAGATCAAATCGAAAAGATAGAAGTATACTACCTCCCTGAGCAAACTGTCATTAAAGGATTGCCGTCAGATGCAAATCATCACAACCTCATTAATGGAGAACCATTAAATGGATAAGCCATGAACCGCTTAGTATCGGTTGATTTTCATGCGGATTTCGGCTGCTTGAAAAAGCCCGACACGAATGACCCGGTGTATTTGACCTACAACATGCTTCACCGGCCGGCCATTCTGGGCATTCTTGGTGCCATTGCGGGCTTGAGTGGGTTCGAAAAGCCACCTACCCGCAAGGTGAGGAAACAGAAAAAGCAGCCGCAAAAGGAACTTTTCGATGAGACCCCTGCGGTCAGAATCGGGGAATACTACGATGAACTGAAGGACCTCAAGGTTGGAATCCGACCGTTGGGGTCTCACCAAAATGGCAATTTTGAGAAAACTTTGATCACTTATGTAAATGGTGTAGGCTATGCCAACCTAGACGGTGGAACCTTGCCCGTAACCGAGCAAACCTTGATTGAGCCTTCCTACAGGTGCTACGTCCTTTTTGACAAGGATACCGAGGTGTACCAGACGCTCTACACCCATTTGCGCGATAGGGATGCCGTCTATTTACCCTACCTGGGCAAGAACGAATTTTCTCTCTGGTGGGACAACTGGAAGGAGTATGAATTCGAGCCTTTTGACCCAGGAGCGGCGTCCTATAAGATTTCCTCGGTTTTTCTTAAGGAGGCTCCCGTGAAGGAAGGCAAATCCCAAGTAGGCGGAAGGGCCTACGTGATTGGGTCGCCTGGTCAATTCATGTATTTCGAACGCTTACCTGTAGGATACGACTTGAAAATGGTTCAATACAAGCTGGCCGATTTTGCCTTTACGGATGCTTCTTTCAGAAAGGAATATCCGGTCAGCAACTTGTACAAGCTCAAGGATACCGATGAAATCGTTCAGCTCTTTTCATGAGCTTTTTCAATCGTTTCCAATGCCCGAAAGGTGGTTACCCAATCACGAAAAGTATTGGGCCCACCTTCCGGGTGCTGCTCATTCCCCAGGTGCCGGCCCAGAAACGCTTCAGGAGCATATACGTCTGGTTAATCATTATGCGCTGGAACTCATTAAAGCACATGGTCTGGATGAAGTAGTAGACCGACTGATACTTGACTTATTAGAAAAATACAAAGCTGGGGATAAGGTGGGTGCTTACCTCAAAGAAATGTTCGCTTCGGTGATTCACTTTCATGACTATGGCAAGGTGAATCCGAACTTTCAGAGCGAACGAATGAAAAACAGGCAATTTACTATTGACAAAAACATACCCATCGGATCAGAGCATTCGCGTCTGAGTACCTTCCTTTTTCTGAATTACCACTTTGCCCGCATTCAATCGGCATTTAATGGGGAGGAGCAGACTTTTTTGTGGGTATTTGCTTTTCTTCTTTCCAATCCGATTACGCGACATCATGCCAGCACCCTTGACCACCACATTAACTTGGAAGAGAGCCAGGTAGCGGCTCTACAGAAATTCTTGGACTTGTTGAAATTGGATAACCCATTTTCCCAAGCTGCTCAATTGATCCTGGATTGGAAGGGTTTGTTTGATAGCTTTTACCAATACTGGCAGGCAGGTTTGTCAACCTTCTTTTCAGAGGTAGCATTGGTCAGGCTCTGTTTCTCATTGCTAACTGCAGCGGATTTCAGTGCCACCTTCGATTACATGAACGCCCTGAAAATTAAGGATTGGGGCATCATTTCAGCAAGCGACAAACAGCGATACTTAGAGACTTTTCGATCCAGAAAGGAGTACAACAAGGATCTCATTCAAAAGCTGGACTACTACCGCCAGCTTTCTTTTGATCTTTTGCAAGAACGGAATACTGCGAACCTGAACCTCTTGCGACAAAAGCTTGCGGCAGAAGCCCTTGGCAACCTAAGGATGCATCTTGATAGGCATCTGTTCTACCTCGAAGCGCCGACAGGTGGAGGAAAAACCAATATTTCTCTGGCATTGGCACTCGAACTGTTGAAAGCTGACGCTCGGCTGAACAAAGTTGTGTATGTTTTCCCCTTCACCACTCTCGTGACTCAAACTTTCTCGAGCATCCGCGAAACGCTGGATCTGCAGCCGAATGAAATTGTGGAGCTCCATTCAAAAGCGGGTTTTTCCAAAAAAGAGGAGGGTCAAGACGGGGTCTATGGAACTGAAAAGCGAAACTACATCGCCAACCTGTTTGCCAACTACCCCTTCACCCTGATGACCCACGTTCGCTTTTTCGACATCTTGAAGAGCAATCGCAAGGAAATCAACTACTTACTGCACAGAATGGCCAATTCTGTGGTAATCATCGATGAGCTCCAGGCCTACTCTCCCACCCATTGGGACAAGATCATCTTCCTCCTGTCGGAATATGCCCGCCTGTTTAACATGCGCATCATCATGATGTCTGCTACCTTGCCCAACATCGATGCCCTTTTACCAAAAGGATCTCTCATGCAGGGAAAGGTGGTTCGATTGGTTTCGAACCGGGACCAATTCTTCCTCAATCCCAATTTTGGGAAACGGGTTGAATTCAATTTTGACATGTTGGAGCACCCTAAACCACGGAATGAAGAGGATCGAGAGCGGTATCTGGAAACCCTGGCGTCGCAGGTTTTGGAAAAGTCGGAAGCCTTTGCCCGGGAGAAGAAATCAGGTGTGAGAACCATCATTGAATTCGTAAAAAAGAAGACAGCGGGGGAATTTTTCCGGCTTATTCGACCAATGGCGGTAGAAGCCGGTTTCGAGGTTTTGCTTGTTTCGGGGGAAATCCTGGAACCTCGACGCAGACAAATCATTCGAAGGTTAAGAGAAAATTCCAGCGAAGACAAAGTGATTTTGGTTTCCACCCAGGTTGTGGAAGCTGGGGTGGATATTGACATGGACATTGGTTTCAAAGATGTAAGCCTCCCAGATAGCGAAGAACAACTTGCGGGGCGGGTAAATCGAAATGCCTCCAAATCTGGCAATGTGGTGTACCTGTTCGATCTCGACGAAAAAAGCCACGTGTACGGAAAAGACCTTCGCTATAAGACCCTGAGGACGTGGCCAAAGGAGCAACGGGAAGCCTTGCGCAGACGCACACTGGAGTCCAAACATTTTGGGGAGCTGTACGATGAGGTGATTGCGTGGCTGGAAAAGCAAAACCAAAATCCTTACATGGCCGGCACCCTCGCCGACTATCTGGAATACTTCAGGAAGTTTGATTTTTATTGTGTGCATCGGGAGCTTAGGCTAATCGACCAGGACTCCCTTTCCGTCTTTGTCCCCTTGGACATACCCGCCAGTTCTTTGACAGACAAGGAATTGCGATTGCTCGAGGACTTTGGCATTCGTCCCCAAGAGGGAATGGTAAGAGGGGAGGAGGTCTGGGGCGTTTACGAAGACCTCGTTTCGAAGAGCAAGGCCCGAGCAGTGGACTTCATGCAGGGGCGAATCGCCCTGAAACAAATTTCCAGCCTACTGGCCTTGTTTACCTTCTCCTTCTTTGCCAACAGGTCCACCCACCCTCTTGCCACCTATGGGGAAGAAAGGCTTGGGTTTTTCTTCTTTGAAAACTGGTCCAAAGTGTACAGCCTGGAGGAAGGGCTAGATTTGAAGGCGGTTGAGGATGATTTCATTCTCTGATGGGCTCGAGGCTGGAAGCTTTTCAGCATCCCGCTCCCTTTGATTCTCAACCCGCAGGGAGAGGTGGGAGTTTGAGGTACACCGGGTTCGACAGGCTGCTTGATTTGGAGGGGGAAGAGGAGACAGGAGCAATTATTTCTCTGTAAATTTGAAATGACATTTCAAATTTACAGACACGATACAACGGAGCATTTTGGGGGAGTTGTTGCGGATGCTGATTTTTACCCAGCGGTGCAAAAGGAGAAAAACTTTCGTCTGGCCTTTGACTCGAATGAGTATTTGACCAAGGAGGGGATCCGGGTGATGCGGTTTCTGGATTTCATTAGCCGAATGCCCAAGCTGCTCCGCTCATGAAAATCACCGCCACGCATATTGTCTACCTGCACACTTGCGCGCGCAAGCTGTGGTTGTTCCATCATGGGGTGCAGATGGAAACGGGCAGCGAGTTGG
>CAZBYX010000013.1:1277-25802 GCA_964496055.1 uncultured Saprospiraceae bacterium | reverse complement strand
AGCTCGTGGCTCGTAGCTCGTGGCTCGTGGCTCGTGGCTCTCTCAATTCCACAACCATACGGTCAAGCCAGTTTTCCTACCCGCCAATTTCACCGGTTCACGTCGTCACGTTCGTCACGCGTCACGATAGTCACGAGCATAGCCGCACGGGCGGGCCATCACCGCAGCCTTTCGCAGTTCGAACGCAGCTTTTCGCAGTTCCCTCGAGCTTACGGAAACGGACTTCCAGCTGCCTCAGCGGCGGCGCGTAGCGACGCCTCTCCTGGTAGCAAATCGGCAGGAAAAATCCAGCGGCGCATGGCGACGCCCCCCTTTGGTGCGGGGGGTCGGCTCAAAAATCGGGCGCACCGGAAAGGTGCACCCGACCAACGCTGCTCGGGTGGAGCTTTCCGCTCCAGCCGTGCAGGGAAAATAGTGGCGGCGTGACTCGAAGTCACGCCGACACTACGAGACCGCGTTTAACTGCGAAAAAAGCTGCGTTTTCTGCGGTTCAAGCTCCCTAACCCCCACTCATCCCGAAAATCCTGCCTGTCCGTAGGGGCACATCCTGCCTGCCCGTAGGGGGCAATCCTGATTCTGACGCCCCCAAACCCACACCCTACTGCCAACTGCCAACTGACAACTGCCAACTGGTAACTGACACCCCCACCCAACGAACAACGATCAACGATCAACGATCAACGATCAACGAAAATCCCGCCGTCACGATTCGGAAGCAGTTCCGCCATGCGTTTCTGGAGGTGGAGTGCCTGGCGGCGGGCGGCGTCGGCGAAGTCTTCGTTCGGGGAGGCGTAGAGGATGCTGCGGGAGACGTTGACGAGCAGGCCGCAGCGGTCGTTGAAGCCGTGGCGGCAGACGGCTTCGAGGTCGCCGCCCTGAGCGCCGATGCCGGGCACGAGCAGGAAGTGATCGGGTACGAGAGCGCGGATGCGGGCGAAGTGCTCGGGGTGGGTGGCGCCGACGACGAACATGAGGCGCTCGGGGTCGCCCCAGGCGGCGGCGGTTTGGAGGACGCGTTCGAAGAGGGGGGCGCCGTCGGTGGGCAGGAGCTGGAAATCGGCGCTGCCGGGGTTGCTGGTCAGGGCGAGCAGGACGACCCACTTGCCCGGAAATTCGAGGAAGGGCTGGACGGAGTCGCGGCCCATGTAGGGTGCGACGGTGAGGGCGTCGGCGCCGAGGGTGTGGAAGAAGGCACGGGCGTAGTGGCGGGCGGTGTTGCCGATGTCGCCGCGCTTGGCGTCGGCGATGACCAGGTGTTCGCCCTTGCTGCGGATGTGGCGGACGGTCTTTTCCAGCGCCTGCCAGCCGGCGCTGCCGCGGGCTTCGTAGAATGCCAGGTTGGGTTTGTAGGCGACGCAGAGGTCGTGCGTGGCGTCGATGATTTGCCGGTTGAAGCTGAAGAGGGGGTCGGGTTCTTCGAGCAGGTGCGGGGGCAAGCGTTCGGGGTCGGGGTCGAGGCCGATGCAGAGGAAGGAGCGCTTGCGCAGGATGGCCTGGAAGAGTTCGTCGCGGGTCATGGGCGGGCGTCAGTTGACGGCTTCCACGGCGGTCACTTCGGGCACCTTGCCGAGGATGACCTGTTCGATGCCCGCCTTCATGGTGATGGCGGTCATGTGGCAGCTTTCGCAATTGCCCAGCCAGCGGACTTTCAGCAAGCCCTCGGGGGTCAGGTCCACCACCTCCACGTCGCCGCCGTCGGCTGCCAGGTGGGGGCGGATGCCGTCGAGGGCGCGCTCCACGCGTTCCAGGATTTCGCGCTTGGCCGTGTCGGAAAGGGTCGTTGGCATAAGATGAAAGTTTGCAAGCAGATTCGGGGGGCCTCAGCGGCTGACCTGAACGGGTTGGGTGGGTTCGAGGTTTTCCTCCCGCCAGCGCACCCGTTCGAGGACCTTTTCGGCCAAATCGAGGAAGGGGCGCCGCAGCAGCGGGTCGTCCTGGGTCATGGCGGGGCGGCCTTCGTCGCCCCCTTCGCGGATGCCCAGGATGAGGGGGATTTGCCCCAAAAGAGGAACGTTTCCCTGGTCGGCGAGTTTGGCGCCGCCCCCCTGCCCGAAGATGAAGTAGCGGTTTTCGGGCAGCTCTTTGGGCGTGAACCAGGACATGTTCTCCACGACACCCAGAACGGGCACTTTCACCGAAGGATGGCGGAACATGTTCATGGCCTTGACGGCGTCGGCCACGGCCACCTCCTGCGGGGTGGTGACGATGAGGGCGCCGGTGAGGGCGGCGGTTTGAACGAGGGTGAGCTGGATGTCCCCCGTGCCGGGGGGCAGGTCCACCACCAGGTAATCGAGGGGCGGCCAGAGCACCTCGTTGAAAAATTGCTTGATGATGCCGCCGAGGCGCGGTCCGCGCAGCACGACCGCCTGCTCGGGCTCGACGATGAAGCCGATGCTCATCACGGGCATGCCCTCGTAATCGAGGGGGACCAGGCGGGGGCGGTCGTAGAGCTTGCGCAGTTGGGGGCGCTGCCCCTTGAGCCCCAGCATGGTGGGGATGGAGGGGCCGTAGAGGTCGGCATCGAGCAGACCCACCTGCAGACCCAATTCCTTGAGCGCCAGCGCCAGGTTGACGGAAACGGTGGACTTGCCCACCCCACCTTTGCCGCTGGCCACCGCCAGGATGTGGCGCACATGGGGTACGGCCTTGTCGATGGCGGCGGCGGCCGATTTTTCGGTGGTCAGGTGGATGTGCACGTCGGCTTCGGGGTAGAGCTTTTGCACCGCCTCGATGCAGGCGAAGTTGAGGCGGCTTTTCTCCTGCTCCCCGATGCCGGGCAGAGCCAAACTCACCCACACCCGGGGCGGCTCCACCTTCAGGTCGGTGATGCGCATGGTCTTCAGCAGGCCCTGCCCGGTGACGGGGTCGGGAACCTGGTCCAGCGCCTGCAGTATCTTGCTTTGGTCCATGCTTCAGCGGTTGAGGTGCAAAGGTACGAAGTCCCGTCGGCATGCCCCCGGAGCGATTGTTTGTTCTGCGGGCTTGCCCTACTTTTGCCGCCATGAAAATATTCCGCAGCCTGGAGCAACTGCCCCGCTTTCGCAACCCCGTGCTGACCATCGGCTCCTTCGACGGGGTGCATGCCGGTCACCAGAAGATCCTGGAGTCCGTGCAGGAGCTGGCCCGGGCCCAGGGCGGGGAAAGTGTGGTCATCAGCTTCCACCCGCATCCGCGGCTGGTGGTCTATCCCCAGGCACGCGACCTGCACCTGTTGAGCACCACGGAGGAAAAAATCCTCCTGCTGGAACGCTACGGGGTGGACAACGTCGTCATCGTCCCCTTTACGGTGGAGTTCAGCCGCCTGACCCCCGACGAATACATCGTGCAGTTTTTGGTGGGCAAGTTTCATCCGCGCTGCGTGGTCATCGGTTACGACCACCGCTTCGGGCTGAACCGCCAGGGCGACATCAACTTCCTGCGCTGGTACGGCAAGGAGCTGGGCTTCGAGGTGGTGGAAATCCCCAAGCAGGAGGTGGACGCCATCGCCATCAGCTCCACCAAAATTCGCGAGGCCTTGCTGCGCGGCGATGTGGAGCAGGCCCTGCGCATGCTGAACCACCCCTACCTGCTCATCGGGCGGGTCGTTCCGGGCAACGGCATCGGCAAAACCCTCGGCTTCCCCACCGCCAACCTCCAGGTCTCCGACCCCCACAAACTCATTCCCGCCGAAGGCATCTACGCCGTGCGGGCCCATTTCGAGGGGCGATCCTATCAGGGGATGCTCTACATCGGGCGGCGCCCCACCCTCAACCAGCACCCCGAGAAGGTCATCGAGGTTCATCTTTTCGATTTCGACCAGAATATCTACGGGGAGGAGTTGCAGGTGGAGTTTCTACACTTTCTGCGCCGCGACGCCTCCTTCGCAAACCTGGAGCAACTGGCCGCGCAGCTGACCCGCGACCGGGAAGCCGCCCTCGGCTTCTTTCGGCGGCAGGCGGAAATCCCCGGAAAAGCCTGACGGATGAAACCAGCCGTGCATGTGGTCATTCTCAATTTCAACGGCCGCGAATGGCTGGAGCGCTTCCTGCCTTCCGTCTGCGCCAGCCGCTACGAACCCCTCAGCATCACCGTTGCCGACAATTGCTCCGACGACGAAAGCCTCGCCTTGCTGCGCGAGCGCTTCCCGCAGGTGCGGCTGCTGTGCCTGGAACGCAACTTCGGCTTCGCCGAAGGCTACAACCGCGCCCTGGCCGACCTGCCCGGCGACCTCTTCGTCCTGCTGAATTCCGACGTGGAAGTGCACCCCGACTGGCTGGCGCCGCTCGTTCGGCCCTTCATCGAAGACCCGTCGGTGGCAGCCGTGCAGCCCAAGATCCGGAGCTTTGAGCGGCCTCAGTGCTTCGAATACGCCGGAGCGGCGGGCGGCCTGCTCGATGCGCTGGGCTATCCCTTCTGCCGGGGGCGCCTCTTCGAGCATCTGGAACGCGACGAAGGGCAGTACGACAGTCCGGCCGAAATCTTCTGGGCTTCGGGGGCTGCCCTGGCAGTGCGGGCGGACTTGTTTCGCAAAATGGGTGGCTTCGACGGCGACTTCTTCGCCCACCTGGAAGAAATCGACCTGTGCTGGCGGCTGAAAAGGGCGGGCTATCGGGTGCTTTTCAGCCCGGAATCGGTGGTCTGGCACGTGGGTGGGGGCACGCTGGGCTACGAATCCCCCCGGAAGACCTACCTCAACTTCCGCAACAACCACTTCATGCTGTGGCGCAACGAGGCGGCCCGGCGCCTGGCATGGCTCTTTCCCCTGCGGCTGCTGCTCGACGGCGTGGCCGGGCTGCAGTTTTTGCTCCAGGGCCGCCCCGCCCACACCTGGGCCGTCATCCGGGCTCACCTGGCGCTGTACCGCTCCCTGCCTGGTCTCTTGCGCAAGCGCCGGGAGGTGCGAAGGCAGGTGGAAGCCTGCCGCATCGGGCCCTCGCGCGCATGGAAAGGCCGCTACCTGGGCAGCATCGTCTGGTGGCATTTCGTCTTGGGGCGCAAGCAACCGCCCCCCCTAACCTGAACCCTCAACCACCTGCCATGGCCAAGAACCGAATCGAAATCCTGTACGAAGACGAGGACCTGCTGGTGGTGAACAAGCCGCCGCTGGTGCTCACCCTGCCCGATCGCTACGCCCCCGAAAAATTCAACCTCCTGCACTACCTGAACGACCGCTTCGGGAAAGTCTTCGTCGTGCACCGCCTCGACAAGGAAACCAGCGGCGTCCTCTGCTTCGCCCGAACCCCCGACGCCCACCGCCACCTCTCCCTGCAATTCGAACACCGCCGGGTGCGCAAAGTCTATCACACGGTGGTGGAAGGCGTGCTGCCCGAAGCGGAAGGCGTCATCGACAAACCCATTGCCGAGCAGGCGGGGGGCCGCGCCCGCATGGTCATTTCCGCCAGGGGCAAACCCTCGGTCACCGCCTACCGCGTGCTGGAGCAATTCCGCCACTTCGCCCTGGTGGAAGCCCGCATCGAAACGGGGCGCACCCATCAAATCCGCGTCCATTTCCAGTCGCAGGGCTTCCCCCTCGCCGTGGACGCCCTCTACGGCCGCCGCACCGCCATCTATGCCCGGGAAATCAAAACCCGTAACTTCAAGCCCTCGGGACGGGAGGAACACCGGCCCCTGATGGAACGCTCCGCCCTGCATGCCTTCCGCCTCGAATTGCAACACCCCCGAACCGGGGAGGAATTCTCATTCGAAGCCCCCTGGCCCAAAGACTTCAAAGCCCTCGTCCAGCAGTTGCGGAAATGGCGTTGAGGGGGGGCGGTTGGAGGTTTGAGGGGGGAGCGCCCAGACCGAACGCCCCCTCCTCCCGGGGTTCCGTCCTTTCCCCGGGCACCTGATCGAGAAAAATCAACCATAGCACCATGAGACGATTTCACCTTGCCTTCCCCGTGCGCGATCTGGAAAGCACCCGCCGCTTTTACGTGGAGGTCCTGGGTTGCCGGGTGGGCCGCAGCTCCGACCGCTGGATCGATTTCGATTTCGGCGGCAACCAGATCACCGCCCATCTGGTGGACGAGGCGCCCCTGTCCGAAGCCCACAACCCTGTGGACGGCCACCAGGTGCCCGTGCGTCATTTCGGCCTCATTCTGCCCATGGAGGAGTGGGAAGCCCTGGCCCAGCGCCTGCGCGAACGCAATACCGAATTCATCATCGAGCCCTACGTGCGCTTCCAGGGGCAAGTCGGCGAGCAGGCTACCATGTTCTTGCTCGACCCCAGCGGCAATGCCCTCGAATTCAAGGCCTTCCGCAGCGAAGACCACATCTTCGCCCATTGACGACGGCCAAGTGCAGCGCCACCTTGGGGGCGAGCGCCCGAACTTTCGTACTTTTCGCTGCAAGCCCCAGCCGCTTGCCCGAAGCGTGGCCATTCGCGGGCCGGCGAGTTATGAGTTTACCAACCCACTCCTCCCCAAACCCCGAAATCCAACCCCCACACCTCCCACCTGCACAAGTATCCCGTCTCGCCGAGCGTTACTTTGGGAAAACGGAACGAGCAAAAACCACTGCCCGAACCTATGCGCCTTCCCTGGATTGCCTTCAGCCTCCTTCTCCTACCCCTCGCCGTCGCGGGCCAGCCCTATTTCCCCGTGAAAATCAACAAGAAGTGGGGTTTGATCGACTCCAGTGGCCGACTCGTAGCCGAGCCGGTGTACGACGCCCTCGGCCAGTTCAAGCAGTTCGGCTATGCCGTCATGCAGCGGAATGGAGGTGTGGGTTTGCTGGACGAGCACGCCCGCGAAATCCTCCCGCCCATCTACTTCGACCTGAAGGTGCTCGACAATAACCTCGTGGCGGTGTTCGAACACGGAGACTGGCGGGTCATCAACCTGCAAGGGCAAACGGTGCTGGAGCCCGGTTACGAACGCGTCGAGCCCCTGGCACCGGGTTTCCTGGCTTTCCGTGCCCAGGGTCGTTGGGGCATCGTGCATGCTTCCGGCAAGCGGGTGGCGCCCCCCGCCTACGACGCGGTAAGCACCTTCGAGGGCGGTTATTTCCTCGTTTTCCTGGAAGATGAGGTCGGATTGGTCCGCCGGGACGGCCACGTGGTGCTCCCCCCCTGCGCCGAAGAAATCGAAACCCTCGCCGAGGGCCTGTTCTTCTTCCTGCAAGACCATCGCTGGGGTGCCGTGGACAGCACCGGCCGAACGCTCTTCCCGGCTCGCTTTCAGACCTATGCCCCCCTCGACGGCGGCTTTATCAAGCTCTTCGAAGATGGCTCGGTCAGCGTCTTCTCCCTGAAAGAGCGCCGCCTGCTGCCCCTCCAACCCTTCGACGACTACCTCGCCTTCTCGGAAGATTTCCTTCTGGTTCAGCACAAAAACAAGGTCGGGCTGATCAACCTGCACGGGGAAGTCCTCTTCGAACCGGACTACGAGGAAATTCAGGCCTTCACCGATACCAGCTTTCGGGTGAAAATGCACGACCGATGGGGGGTCCTCTCCCTGAACGGCGTGCTCCTCCTCCCCTTCGAGTTCGATTACATCGCTCCCCTCAAAGACGGCACCTGTCTGATCATGCTCGACGGAAAACAAGGCGTGGCCAATGCCCGCGGCGAAATACTCGTGTCCCCGGACTACGACAAAGTGAAGGCCACGGAGAGCACCGTCAAAGCCTGGAAAGGACAGGCCCTGAGCTATTTCCAATTCGACGAAGAGGGCAATCTGCGCGACAGCAGCAGCTTCAGTCGCCACCTCACCATCAAAATCGGTTCCCGGCGCCGAAGGCAAGTGATCCGCCTGCAAACCCAAAACGATTACGTCCTGGATCGATTCGAATGGTTCTTCGACCCCAGAGAAAGAAAATGGGGCCTGCGCAACCTCGAAGATGGCTCCATTCAGATCCGCCCCGCCTTTCATACCATCAACATCCTCCAAGACCTGGGCCTGACCCTGGTGGGCATCGAGACCATAGTTTACATCGATGTGAACCGAACCACCTACCGGATGGAAAGGTTGTTCGGCCTGGTGAACAACCAGGTGGGCCTGCTCATCAAGGGGGTGGATCTGATCCACCTGGAGCTGGAGGATTTCGAGCATGGCTGGCCCCTGGCCCGCTGCATCTACCAGGACGGAACCTTCGGGCTCATCGACCGCATCGGCCGCGTCATCCACAAAGATCTGACCTTCGTGGGGCCTTTCCGGGAAGGCCGGGCCCGCGTCGCCGTGAAGGGGCGCCTTTCTGCCACCCTGAACGCCGGGCAATACGGTTTGGGCAGGCTGAGGGTTTTCATGGATAGCCTCATGACCATCGTCACCTTGGTCGATTACACTCTCCATGACCAGGAAATAGACCGTGACGGCGAGCTCATCTGCGAAGGCTGCTCCTGGGGCTTTGTGGACACCACCGGGCAATGGATCGCCGCTCCGCAGTACAGCTACGCCAATGACTTCGTCAACGGCGTAAGCCTCGTGGAACGCAACGGCAAATGGGGCATGCTGGGCGTGGAAGCCACCGAGCTCATCCCCTGCCGCTACGACGGCATCGGATTCCTGGAAAAAACCGACAACCGCATCGTCCGAATCTTCAAGCGGGAAGAAAAATACGGCCTCATCGATACCCTGGGGCGCCTCATCGTCAACCTTCAGTACGAAAAAATCGGTTCTTTCAGCGAAGGCCGTCTGGCGGTCAAACGCCAGGGCCTGTGGGGCTTCACCGATGCGCAGGGCCGCGAAGTCATCCCCTGTCGCTTTCGGGCCGTGCAAAACTTCAGCGAAGGACTGGCCGCCGTTCGCCTCGGCAGTAAGTGGGGCTACATCGACAAGCAGGGCAATGTGGTGCTGGAGCCCCAGTTCGCCCAGGCCGGCAATTTCGTCAACGGTCTGGCGCCCGTCAAATTCGAGTCCGAAAAATTCGGCTACATCGACACCGCCGGCAATTGGGCCCTGGCCCCTCAATATGATGAAGCCTACGACTTCGACCGTGGCGTGGCGCGGGTCAAGGTGTGGGTGCGCGGCCAGGCCCGCATGGGCCTCATCGATCGGTATGGGGAGTTTCTCGTCCGTCCCCGCTTTCTCAACATCGAGCCCTTCGACCGGTACGGGCGTGCCGTGGTCACCCTCGGCAACTCGCCCCCTTTGAAAAAAGGCTTGATCGATCTGGAGGGTCACCTCCTCACCTCTCACCCTTTCCGCGAAATCCACCCCTTCCACGAGGGCCTGGCCCGCGTCAAGCTGCGCAACGGCTACGGCTTCATCGACTTGAACGGCCAACTGGTCATTCCGCCCCGCTTTTCCCAGGCCGGCGACTTCCACGAAGAGCGCGCCTATGTCAAGATCAAAGGCAAGTGGGGCTATATCGACCCACACGGCAAACTCGTCATCGACACCCAATTCTCCCGCTGCCACGACTTCGAGGACGGCAAAGCCGTCGTCTTCAAGGGCCAACGAAGAGCCGGCCTCATCGACCGCGAGGGGCGCTTCATCATCCGCCCCAGCATCAACCGCATGCTCGATTTCCGTGAGGAACGGGGCCGCGTCCGCGACGAAAGCCGCAAGTTCTACTACATCACCGCCCAGGCCAAAATCTACGACGGCTTCTACGACCATGCCAGCCGCTTCCAGCACGGGGTCGCCGTCGTCCAGGTGGACGGGCGCTGGGGCATCATCAATCAGCGCGGCATCGAAATCATACCCCCCAAATACGACCGCATCGAATCCTTCCAGAACGGTTACGCCAAAGTCCGCATCGAAGGCTTCACCGGCCTGAGCAACCTCGACGGCAAGCTCCTCATCCAACCCCAGTACGAATACATCACCTACGCCGGGCAAGGCCTCTTCCGCGTCGAAAAAGGCGAAAAAATCGGCTACCTCGACTACAACGGAAACTGGGTGTGGGATTTGAGGGAATGAGTTACTCGACCGACCTATTGAAGTTTCCGGTATCGCCCTCTGGCCAGAAAATCAATGTACCCCTGATCACGCAAAACTTGAAGTTGCTGTCGGATTTTGGCTCGTATGAAGCGGTTATTCGGATGTAATTTTTGCAACTCCTCTTCAAAACGGTAGAATTGCTGAAGGGTGAAAACCTCTTCGGTTATCTTGTCAAGGCAATCCAATACGTCCACAAACCAACTCCTCTCCTCGAGGGGTTTTGTTTTCAGAAAACGACTTTGCCTCCATGTTCGGAGGACGCTCTCTTTTCCTACCACTTGAGAGTTTGAAATCAAATACAACTTGCCTTGATTCGGAACCTGGTTCAGGAGAATATTGCAACCGACCCATCCGGCCCGACGGGCACTTCTCTTCAAAGGGGCTCTTTTCTCTATGGTCCTCTGGGTGAAAAAATGACTGGGGACAACTATTAGATCCTTGACGGAAGAAGACTCTGCTGAATAAGCCAGGAGGAACAAATGAGGAGCATTTCCCCGAATGATTTTATTGATCAGGGTCTCATAAGCTCCATCGGTAATCTTGGTTCCCAGAAATCCTTTTTTGCTCTTCAACTCAAATTCTTCCTTGCAATCTGGGCAAGAAAAGTCTCCCGCTGGATGGTTGTTCTTGAGCTTGGTTAATGGAAAATGCCCACAATTCGGGCAATACACATTGTGCCCGAACCAACGTTCGGTCACAAATCGAACCCGTTGAGAAGGACTGCGATATTTTTCAATTCCGTTGATGTTGATTGCTAACTCCATGGTTCAAAAATGTAGGAGGGGCACAAACTTCGTCCAAAAAGCTGGCATGGGGCCTCCCACATTTCACCGCCTTACTTTTCCAAGTACCGCAATCGTTCGCCCCTGAACCGTATTTCCACCTCATTGTCGGGAGCATCCTCCACGCTCCCCACCACCTGGGCCATGAGGTTGAAATCGGCGGCGAGGTCGATGATTTGCTGGGCGGCGGGTTCTTCCACGTAGAATTCGAGGCGGTGCCCCATGTTGAAGACCTGGAACATTTCCTGCCAGTCGGTGCTCGATTCCTGTCGGATGAGTTGGAAGACGGGAGGCGGATCGAACAGGTTGTCCTTGACGGCGCGCTTGCGGTCGAGAAATTTGAGCACTTTGGTTTGGCCGCCGCCGGTGTTGTGGATGATGCCATGGAGGGCGGGTCGGCAGTGCTCGAGCACTTTGCGGATGAGGGGCAAGTAGGTGCGGGTGGGGGAAAGGAGCAGTTGCCCAACCTCGTATTCGATACCGTCGATGCGAAGGCGGTCGGTCAGGCGACGGGAGCCGCAATATACCACCTCGGAGGGGGTTTCCGGGGAAAAGCTTTCGGGGAAGTTTTGGGCATACCACGTGGAGAGGACGTCGTGGCGGGCGGAGGTAAGGCCGTTGCTCCCGATGCCGCTGTTGTAGGCCTTCTCATAGGATGCCTGGCCGAAGGAAGCCACACCGACGATGCAGGCCCCGGCGGGGATGTCGTTAACGATGAGGTCTTTGCGGGGCATGCGGGCGAAGGTGGTGTACCCCACGTCGAGGGTGCGAACGATATCGCCCACGTCGGCGGTTTCGCCGCCGGCCAGGTGCAGGTGGATGCCGTAGTCCGCCAGGGTTTCGGCGAAGCGTTGCCCGGCGCCGATGAGCACTTCGAGCACTTCGCCCGGGATGAGGTGTTTGTTGCGGCCGATGGTGGAGGAAACCAGGATGTCGTCCACACAACCGACGCAGGCCATGTCGTCGAGGTTCATCACCAGGGCATCCTGGGCAATGCCTTCCCAGACGGAGAGGTCACCGGTCTCGCGCCAATAGAGGTACGCCAGGCTGGTTTTCGTGCCGGCGGTATCGGCGTGCATGAGGTTGCAGAACTCGGGGTCGCCGGCAACCACGTCGGGTAGCACTTTGCAAAAGGCATTGGGGAACAACCCCTTGTCGAGTCGGCGGATGGCGCGATGGACTTCTTCCTTGCCGGCGGAAACGCCGCGCTGCTGGTATTTGCGATCTGTGCTCATGTGGGTCCGTATTGCTCGCAAAGATAGAAGCCCGAACCGGATGGATGCCGCCCCCTCCCCCACTCCACCCCCCCAAATCCGGGTTTCGGCAATACTTATTTAAACTAATTCTACATAAAGTTGGCATTTTTGCCCCCTCCCTGTATCTTCGCAGTGGTTTTCGAAAATGCCTGTTCCTACATCTTTTTTTGCATCCATGCCGCCCCTTCAAATCCTCATCGCTGACTCTCAGTACCTTGCGCGGCAGGGGCTGAAACACCTGCTCCAGTCCAGGCCCGAATGGGAGCTGGTGGGCGAAGCCACCGAGGAGGCGGAGTTGTTGGCCTTGCTGCCTGAAAAAAAGCCCGACCTGGTCATTCTGGACTACAACCAGCCCCGTTATTTCCAACTGGAGACCATTCACAAATTGCGGGAGCTTCTTCCAGGGGTGCGCCTGCTCATCATCAGCGACGACACGAACAAGGAAAACATCTTCCGGGTCCTCGAGGAGGGGGTGAACAGCTTTTTGACCAAGCACTGCGACGGGGAGGAAATCGTAGGGGCCATCCACGCCACCGCCAAGGGGGAGAAATTCTTCTGCCACAACATTCTCACCTACCTGCTGGAAAAGACCTTCCCCAAAGACGACCCCGATTGCTCGCCCGTACCACTGACCCCCCGCGAGATCGAGATCGTGCGTTTGGTGGCCCAGGGGAAAATCGCCAAAGAAATCGCCAGCGAACTCAACCTCAGCACCCACACGGTGTACACCCACCGGAAGAACATCATGAAGAAGCTGAAGCTCAACAGCGCTTCCGAGCTGGTGCTGTATGCGGTGAACAAAGGCATCGTCTGAGGCTCACCATCTTTTTTCCACGAACACTTCGAAGCCCCACAGACCCTTTTTCAGGGGCAACAGGAGCGGTTCGCCCCGTTCCAGCCCTTCCAATTTTTGAGGTTTTCGGGTTTCCAGCCGCTCCAGGCGGTCGTCGTAGAGGACGAAGAGGTGGTAGCGCTCCACTTCGGGTTTTTCCCCCAGGAGAATGCCGAAGCGGTCGCTGTAGAAGCCCTTGGCCTCGAAAAAAGTGACCTCGACCTGCTGAACACCGGAAAGGCTCAGGAGCCGGTTGCTGAGGCTGCCCACCAGGGGGGCGAAGAGTGCGAAGAACAGCAGGCAGGCTGTCCAGAGCCGCCATCGGTCAACCCCTTCGGGGAAACGCTCCTGCAAGCGATAGGCAACCCACCCCCCAACCGCCGCCCCCACACCCATGGACCACCCGACCAGTCTGCCGGCGCGGAAGGTGTTCTCCAGCCACCGCAATTCGAGGGCGTACAGAGCCATCGAACCCACCACGACGGCTGCTCCCAAAACAGCCCAAACCTTCGGGGAAAGTGCACTTCGCATCAGGCGGAGATGGTTTGCTCGAACTGAAGTTTGGCCAGGCTGTTGTACAGCCCGTTTTCGAGCTGGGAAAGCTCCTGGTGCGTGCCCTGCTCAACGATGCGCCCCTTGTCGATGACGAAAATGCAGTCGGCCTCCCGGATGGTCGCCAACCGGTGGGCGATGATGATGCTGGTGCGCCCCCGCATGAGGGTTTCGAGGGCTTCCTGCACCACCTTTTCGGATTCGGCGTCCAGGCTGGAGGTGGCCTCGTCGAGCAGGAGGATGGCCGGGTCTTTCAGAATGGCGCGGGCGATGGCGATCCGCTGGCGCTGCCCGCCCGACAGTTTCACCCCCCGCTCGCCCACCACGGTGTCCAGCCCATCGGGGAAGGAAGCGATGAATTCGTAGGCGTTGGCCTGGCGGGCGGCTTCGAGCACCTCTTCTTCGCTGGCGTCGGGTTTGCCGTAGAGGATGTTCTCGCGGATGGTGCCGCCGAAGAGGATGACCTCCTGGGGCACGATGGCCAGGTGGCTGCGGAAAGCGCTGATGTCGTAATCGTAGATGCTGCGGCCGTCCACTTCGATGTCGCCCCCCTGAATGTCGTAGAAGCGCAGCAGGAGCTTGACGATGGTGCTCTTCCCGGCGCCGCTGGGCCCCACCAGGGCGACCTTGGCGCCGGCGGGCACTTCGAAATCCAGCCCCTCGAAGATGGGCATGTCCGGTCGGGAAGGATAGCTGAAATGCACCTGGCGGTAGCGGATGTGCCCCTGCAGGCCTTCGGCGGGCACGGGCTGGCGCTCGCGCACTTCCACCTCGGAGGGTTGGCGCAAAATTTCGCGCACGCGCTCCGTGGCCCCGATGGCTCCGAGCAATTCGGTGTAGAAATTCCCCAAACCGGCGATGGCCCCGCCGATGATTCCGGTGTACACCACGAAGGAAATCAGCTGCCCGGCGCTCAGGGTGCCGTTCATGACCATCAGGGCGCCCTGCCAGATGATGAAGAACAAGGCCCCGAACAAAACCGTGATGATAAACACCGCGAACAGGGCCCGCCCGTGCGCGTATTTGAGGGAGACGGTGACCGTTTTGGCAATGGAGCGCCCGTAGCGCAGGTTTTCGAACCACTCATTGGTGAAGGCTTTCACCACGTCGATGGTCTGCAGGGTCTCGCTCAGGATGGTGTTCGACTGGGCCAGCTCCTTTTGCCGCTCGCGCGAGAGCCGACGGATGTACCGCCCGAAAAACATGGCCCCGACGACGATGACCGGAAAGGTCGCCAGCATGATGAGCGAGAGCCGGGGCGTGCTGATGGCCAGAAAAGCCACCCCCACCACCAGGATGATGATTTGCCGAAAAAACTCCGCCAGCGTGATGGAGAAGGCGTTGTAGAGCTTCTCCACGTCGGCCGTCAGGCGGCTGACCAGCTCCCCCACCCGGTTTTGCTCGAAAAACAGAATGGGCAGGGAAATCAGCTTGTGATAGAGGGCGCGCCGCACATCCGCGATGCCCCGCTCACTGACCTGGGCAAACAGCCACACCCGAAAATAGGAGACCGCCCCCTGGATGATTAGGATGAGCAGCAAGCCCAGGCCGATGTCACGCAGGGTGATGTCGAATGGAGCGTTGCCCTGCGCCACGTCCACCATCAAGCCGGCCAGGTACGGGAAAACCATGAACAGCAGACTGCTCAGGAAGAGCAAACCCATCCCCAGAATGAGCGCCCAGCGGTAGGGCCGCACATAAGAGAAGATCTGCAGAGCTTCTTTGAGCTTTTCCCGGTTCAGTTTGGGCAGGGGAGTCGATTCGTCGAAGCGGTGGCGCGCCATGGAAGCGATTTGAAGTTGATTCGGGGGCAAAATTAACGCTTAATGAACAGCGCACAGGGCGGGAGGTTGCCCTTCCCGGTCGAAGATTTGGAAAATGCAGGGAGGCTGCCTTCCCGGCCGGAAGATTCGAGGTGGTGAGGGGGTCAGGTGTTGGACAGGCGCAGCGCCAGCATGCGGTTGCGGAAAGCACTGGGGCTCAGCCCGGTTTGCGCTTTGAAAGCCTTGTTGAAACTGGTCTTGTTGTTGAAGCCCACCTGATAGGCGATGTCGATGATGTACTGGTCGCGGTAGGCGGGGTCGGCCAGCAACTGCTGGGCTTCGCGAACGCGGTAAGAGTTGACGAAATCGGCAAAGTTTATCCCCAGCTGCTCGTTGATGACCTGGGAAAGGTGATGCGGGGAGACGTCGAGGCGCTCGGCCAGAGTGTTCAGGCGCAGGCGGTTGTCGCGGTAGGGTTGCTCCGACTGCATCAGGTGGAGCAAAGATTCCTTGAGGCTTTCGGCGGCGGCGGGCGTCAGGGAAGAGGTCTGGTACTTCGGCGCGAACAGCGGTCGCAGGCGTTGCCCGGTGAAAATTTCCGGCTGCAAATAACCCAGCACCCCCACCCCGTAAATCAACACCGTCATGGCCAGGCTGATGGTGTAGTCCTGCACGATGGTGAAAAAGGGGGTCATGGCGAGAAAGAAGTAGGTCACATAGCCCAGGATGAAGCCCGCAAACAGGGTCAGCAAGGTGCGCAACCAGTTCCGTCGGATGTGTTCGGGATGATCGGGGGTGGTTTGGGGGGGCGCGGTTTGGGTGCGCAGCAATCGCAAACTCAGCCCGAAATACAAGCTAAGATGGGCAATGATGAGGGTATTGTGAACGAAAAACCAGGTCACCTCCGGCAACCGGTGGTACAGGCGCCCGGCCCACATCAGAGCCATCAAACCTGCCGGCAGGAAATGGAGCCAAACCCTTCGCACCGGCGCCTGCCCCAACAGGGTGCGCAAATACAGCCACAGGAGGGGCCCGAACAACAGCGCCAGGGGCAGGTAAATGCCCGCCAAATAAGGCACGTAGCGGTTGTAGTGCGACCAGTAGCCCACGTAATCCGTCAGGGTCAGGGCGAAACAAAGCACGAACAGGGCCAGCAGGCGGTTGGCCTTTCGGTGACCGCGCTTCGTCAGGGCCAAAATGCCGGCCAGGAAAAATCCCTGCGCGGCGGCGACGAGAAACAAGGCCGTCCACAAGGTCAGGCCGGGCTCGATGATTTGGGCTTCGTTCATAAGTGACCGAGGAATGATGGCATTGGCGAATCGGGTGGCGGTGTGGGTGGGAGCGGGAATGCGGTGGCGATGCCCCCCAACGCTCTTTCGCGCCGCCCCAAGCTAATCAATTTACGGGGTTCGGAATGTCGGCCACCCTGCCCAAGAACGCGGTAGGTGGAAAAGCCGCTTCCCCCGGGGGCTTTTTTTCGGAATTAGTGCTATTTTTGCGCTCCATTTCGAAATCGGAGAAAACAAGCCGTCATGAAAAAAGATATCCATCCGAAGAACTACCGCATGGTGGTCTTCAAAGATTTCAGCTGCGACTTCGCCTTTTTGACCCGCTCCTGCGCCCCTTCCAAGGAGACCATCGTCTGGGAAGACGGCAAGGAATACCCGCTGGTCAAGCTCGAAATCAGCAGCGCTTCGCATCCCTTCTTCACCGGCAAGATGAAGTTCGTGGACAGCGCCGGGCGCATCGACAAGTTCAACAAGAAATTCGCCAAGACGCGCTTCGCCAAGTCGGAGGAATAAGCCCGCTGCGAGGCGGTTTGGTTCCTGCCCGAGAAAAAAGCCCCACAGCCTTTGCGGTTGGGGCTTTTTTCTATTTTTACCGGGCAGGAAAACTCCCCTGACCCCTATGGAAAACATTATCCTCTTTGACAGCGAAGACCGCGACCACCTCCTCCCCCTCACCTTCCTCCGCCCCGTTTGTGAACTGCGCATCGGCATCCTGAGCATCCGCGAAAAATGGGAACGCTGCCTGGGCGGCAAAGCCTCCTACATCACCCAGGAATACCTCAGTGAGAAGTACGAAATCTCCGTGGCCGACACCAATTACATCATCAACGGCGGAGTGCTGCCCACCCCCGAATTGGTGGCCTTGCTGAAGGACATGGAGTTGAACGAAGCCTTCCTCCACGAAGACGAACTCATCGCCGCCAAAATCGACCGCTCTCAGTTCGAGTCCTTGCTCGGCACCGACGACGGCGGCGACATCGTCGGGCTGGAGCTGGAGAACCTGCACTTGCTGCGCGTGCGGCGGCTGTGGGACCTGTTTCGGCTCAACGACCAGGCCCTGCAGCTGGACTTCGAACTGCTGACCCACGGCCGCACCTCCCAACCCCTCCCCCCCACCGTCACCCTGGTGGGGGAAGGCGAAGTGTTCGTGGAGGAAGGAGCCCGGCTCAGCAGCGCCGTGTTGAATCCCGCCGCCGGACCTATCTACATCGGCCGTGGAGCCGAAGTGATGGAAGGCTGCCTCATTCGGGGGCCCCTGGCCTTGTGCGATGGCGCCGTTTTGAAAATGGGTGCCAAAATTTATGGGGCCACCACCATCGGGCCGCATTGCAAGGTGGGCGGCGAAGTGAACAACTCGGTTTTGATGGGCTATTCCAACAAGGCTCACGACGGCTTCCTGGGCAACGCCGTCCTCGGGGAATGGTGCAATCTGGGCGCCGACACCAACAACTCCAACCTGAAAAACAACTACGCCGAGGTCAAGCTCTGGGACTACGTGACCGAGCGCTTCGAACCGACGGGCCTGCAGTTTTGCGGGCTCATCATGGGCGACCATTCCAAATGCGGTATCAACACCATGTTCAACACGGGCACGGTGGTGGGCGTATCCGCCAATATCTTCGGCAGCGGTTTTCCGCGCAATTTCATTCCTTCGTTTTCCTGGGGCGGGCAACAGGGCTTCTCCACCTTTCGCACGGAAAAAGCCTTCGAAACCGCCGAAAAAATGATGGCCCGCCGAAAGGTGCCTTTCACCCACCACGACCGGCTCATCATGCTCAAGGTCTTCGAGGAGACGGCCAAATACCGCTCCTGGGAAAAAGCCCGATGAATCCATGCGGCAGCCCCTCTGGAAACGGTTGCTCAGCCACCTGGTGGAAATCCACCTCGAGAGCGCGCCCAGCACCCTCAACCCCCACCTGTACGTCAGCCTCCGCAAAGGGCGCTACCAGCTGTGCAGCGCCAACGCCATCTATTCCTTCGCCGACCTGTATCGCAATTACTTCGAGGTCTTCCGCCGGCTCGAACCCCGCACCCTGCCCCCGCAGGAGGTCTTGTTGCTGGGTTTCGGCCTGGGCAGCATCCCTTACATGCTGGAGAAAAACTTCGGGGTTCGGTGGTCCTTCACCGGGGTGGAAGCCGATGAGAACGTCCTTTACCTGGCCAACAAGTACGTGCTCGACGAGCTGCGCTCCCCCCTGGAATTGATTTGCGCCGACGCCTACGCCTTCCTCCAGTCCAACGAGCGCCGCTTCGACCTCATCGCCATGGACGTGTTCGTGGACAACCAGGTGCCCCAAAAATTCGAATCCCCGGAATTCCTGCAGGCCCTGGCCCGCGCCCTTCAGCCCCGGGGATTGCTCCTCTACAACCGCCTCTATCTGGAGGAAGGAGACCGCACCCACACGCGTTCCTTTTTCAGGGGCCCCTTCCGGCAGGTTTTCCCCGAAGGCAAGTGCCTGGAATTGGAGGACAACTGCATGCTGCTCAACCGCCCGCTGGAAAACAAGGACTGAAGAGAAGGGTCGTCAGCCCGTGTGGGTTTCCCCTCAAGACTTGCGAACGAAACGAAAAGCCGCGACGGGGGGGCTGACGCCTGCGCCGTTGCCGAGGGGGGGAGCGAGCAGGGGTTGGACGGTTCCGGGGGGGAAGGTAGGTTGGTCGGGGGCGTCGAAGGTCGTGCCGCTGTCCGTGCCGGCGTCGAACACTTCCACCGGCACCTCCACTTCATCCAACCAATTGCCGTTCTGGAACAACTCGATGGAAAGGACTGCGACGAACCAATCCGGGCTGGGGCTGAGTTTGGCGGCCAGGCTCACCAAGGGATAGTTTTGCCGAACTTCGATGGTGAAGGCGGCGCTGTCCGTTCCGGAGCTGAGCGGCTCTCCCAACAGTAGGGTGCCGACGGTGAGCCCCAGCTGCCCCATCAGTTCCGATTGGAGGGTTTGGGTTTCGCCCTCCTCGGCCAGGGCTTGCAAACCCGGGCTGGCGGGGGTTCCCGCCGTGAACAGTTGGGCGAAAAGGTTGTGCACCATGCCCACCGGACGGGAAAAGGAAGCACCGGCAGGGTAATCCGTGGGGTGGGTCTGGGCGCTCCAGCGACCGATGAAGGTCACCTCATAGAAGGCGGCATCGGTGGCGCCGCCGGGTTCGTCATCCTTGTTGCAGGCGAAAAGGAGGGTTCCCAAAAGGAGGAACAGAATGGGGCGTCGAGCGGACGGTGGCATGGCGTGAAGTTTTTGTTCGGGCGCCCAAAGTTAGCCCCTGACCGAGAAATGAGTGCCCCCCACCCTGCCCCCAGCCCCTCGCGAAGCTGGAATCTCCCTGACAAAACCCCGAAAAAGAAGAAACCCCTAAGTGCTTCAAAATCAACACATGAACACTTTTTGGGGGGGTCTTCGGTTTGACCGACAAAAAAGTACAGATTTGTAAAACTCAGATAAATCGCCTAACTTGCCCCCATCATTGGCTATCTTTCCCTTCCGTGGTTTTGCCCAAAACCCGATTACTCGCAGAACTCCTGCTATCGTTGCTACAATGGTTCCCCGGCAGGGTCTTTTTCCCCCAACCTGCATTTTTCGTTGGTCGTTCCTGTGAAACACAAGTTGTGTTCTTTGTAGCCATTTGAGGGTCGATTTGATCGGCTACAAGAGGAATCGCTTCCCGGTATCCCGTGGGGATGGCACCGGGCTGCTTGACCCTAACATGAATGATGCACCCAGACAAAAACTGTTCTTGTTTCATACAAACACAATCCCATGAATAAAATGAAACACCCCATCCGTGTC
Source organism: uncultured Saprospiraceae bacterium (assembly GCA_964496055.1). Taxonomy (GTDB): domain Bacteria; phylum Bacteroidota; class Bacteroidia; order Chitinophagales; family Saprospiraceae; genus CAZBYX01. Next base: position 5,683 of record CAZBYX010000013.1, on the reverse strand, counting down.
TTTGTCGTGGATGACCACCCCATCGTGTTGAACGGGGTGGAGGCACTGTTGAAAAAAGAAGTCGGCCTTTCCTTCGTGGGAGGATGCACCTCCTTTCAGGAGGGACAGCAGAAAATTCACCCGGCCAAAACCGATGTCCTGATCTTGGACTTGAACATTCCCGGTGAAGATTTCCGGCAGAACATCGCTCAGTTCAAGGAGCTCTGCCCCAGGACCAAAATTCTCATCTTTTCGGCTTACTACTCGGAAGATTTGCTCAAGTCCTTGCGGAAGGAAGGCATTGCGGGGTTCGTGCACAAAAACACCCGACCGGAGGAGCTGGTGGAGGCAATTCTCGCGGTGGCTCGGGGTGAGCCCTGTCTGAAGGTAGCCCAGAACATGCCCCAGGGCGTGCAGGTCAATGGCAGCTCGCGTTCCGTGCTCAAGGACGATTTCCGCAAGCGCCTGTTGCTGTCTCGGCGGGAGGAAGAAATCTTGCGGCTCATCAGCCGGGGATTGACCAGCCAACACATCGGGAACATGCTCTTCATCAGCAAGCACACGGTCGAGACGCACCGCAAAAACATTCTTCGGAAGCTCAACTTCAACTCCAGCATGGAGCTGGTGAAGTTCGCCGTTCAGCAGGGGCTGGTCTGAGGGAATCAATGTTCCAGCAGGCCATAGGCGTTGAGCAGGGCGATGTAGTGCCCGGCTCCGCCTCCCAGGACGAACAGGTGCCAGATGGCGTGGTTGTAGGGCAGGCGCTCCCAGCGGTAGAAAATCACCCCCACGGTATAGCTCAGCCCGCCGAGGCCGATCCACATCCAGGTGGTGGCATCGACCTTGGCCCAAATCCAGGGCAGGATGAACACCACCATCCAGCCCATGAAGAGGTAGAGACTGAGCGAGAAGCGCTCCCAGCGCCCCATGAAGAAGATTTTGTACAGGGTGCCCAGCACGACGAGGCTCCAGAGTGCCCCCAGGTACCAAAGCCCGCTCGTGTCGGGCAGGTAGCGATAAATGAAAGGGGTGTGGGTGCCGGCGATGAGGAAGTAGATGGCGATGTGGTCCATTCTGCGAAGCCTGTATTTCCAGCCGGATTCGCGGACTCCGTGATACAGCGTGGACGCCAGGAACAGCAACATGAGGCTGGCGCCGAAAAGGCCGAGCGCCAGCAATTGGCCCATGGTCAACCCCTTCTGCAGGCCCCAGTAGAGCAAGAAGCTCGACCCCACACCTGCCGCCACAAACCCCAAACCGTGGGTCGCGGCGTTCCACCATTCCTCTATGTGTTTCTCCAGTTGCTCCAGGGATATCATCTCGGGCGATTTTCAGGCGTCGAATTCTTTTCTGCCATTCTCGTACCATTTAACTGAGAAGGCCTCAATGCGGATGGCACTTTCGAGGGTACGCTCTATGCCCTCCTGCCGATTTCTTTATCTTTGCGCCGCTTTTTCGGAAAGCTCCTTTCCGAGCCGGCACTTCCGGGGCGGCAAAGTTGGGAAATGCATCCCAGATACAGGCCATTTCACAGCACCGCCACCGACCGACAACCCACAAATTTTTTATGGCTACTACTTCCGACATTCGTAACGGCATGTGCCTCGAATTGAACGGGGACACCTGGACCATCGTGGAGTTTCTGCACGTCAAGCCCGGCAAGGGGAATGCCTTCGTGCGCACCAAACTGAAGAGCCTCACCACGGGCCGCGTCCTGGATCACACCTTTCCGGCCGGGCACAAGATCAACGAGGTGCGGGTGGAGCGCCGCAAGTTCCAGTACCTCTACAACGACGACATGGGGTACCACTTCATGAACATGGAAACCTTCGAACAAATCGCGCTCGAACCCCATCTCATCGAGAACCCCAAGCTGCTGATGGAAGGTATGGAGGTGGAGGTGCTGTTCCATGCCGAAAAGGAAATCCCTCTCCAACTCGAGATGCCTCAGTACATCATCGCCGAGGTGACCTACACCGAGCCCGGCGTCAAGGGTGACACCGCCACCAACACCCTCAAGCCGGCCACCATCGAAACGGGGGCGGAGGTCAAAGTGCCCCTCTTCATCAATCAGGGCGACAAGATCAAGGTGGACACCCGCACCGGCGCTTACATGGAACGGGTGAAAAATTGAGTTTCGGCCCGCATTCCCACGAATTCGAAACCACCCCCCATCCAGGAACCCCGCACGCCATTTTCGGGGAGGTGGCAAAGGGCTGCCCGGCATTGAAGCGCACACATCGAATTGGGTGAATTGTTCTATCTTGCAAGCTCCGTTCGCGAGCGAATCGCGTCGGCTCTCCTAAGCACAACCAATCTCAACACCATGACTTTCAAAGAGATACAAGACCTGATAAAGCTCATCAACAAGACCAACCTGGCCGAATTCAAAATGAAGAACGGGGACTTCGAAATTTCGGTGAAGACGGAAAAATTCGGCTCGGTGAAACCCCCGAAGGTGGTGCAACCAACCGTGTCGGCTGTGCCCTCGGTGGTGCCCATCAGCGCGCCCGCCCCGACACCCGCGCCCGCCCCGGTCACCACACCCGCCGCCACGCCCGAAAACTCGGAAAACAAATCCTCGGAAGACAAGGCCCCGCCTGTGGCCGAAGCCAAACAGGAAAGCCTCGTGGCCATCAAATCGCCCATCGTGGGTACCTTTTACCGGGCACCCGAACCGGGTAAGCCACCCTTCGTCAAGGTGGGCGACCGCGTCGAGGTGGGGCAGGTGGTGTGCATCGTAGAGGCCATGAAGCTCTTCAACGAAATCGAATCGGAGGTGGCCGGCACCATCGTGAAGGTTTGCGTGGAAGACGCCCAGCCCGTGGAATACGATCAGGAGCTCTTTCTGGTGGACACCAGCAAATAATCCGGTCAGCGTCTTCATTCTCCCCTCTTCTTCCGTGCCCTCCTCCCCTTTTGGGGTGAAGGGAGCGGGGAAAACGAAAGCCGACACATGTTCGAGAAAATCCTCATTGCCAATCGCGGTGAAATCGCCTTGCGGGTCATTCGCACCTGTCGGGAGATGGGTATCAAAACCGTGGCGGTCTTTTCCACCGCCGACCGGGAGAGCCTCCACGTGCGCTTCGCCGACGAGGCCGTCTGCATCGGCCCGCCTCCCTCGGCGCAGTCCTATTTGAGCATCCCCAAAATCATGGCGGCTGCGGAAATCACCAACGCCGACGCCATCCATCCCGGTTATGGTTTTTTGGCCGAAAACGCCGACTTCGCCGAAATCTGCCAGCAATACGGAATCAAGTTCATCGGCCCCACGCCGGAACAAATCCGCAAAATGGGGGACAAAATCACCGCCAAGGAGACGATGATCCGGGCCGGGGTGCCGGTGGTACCGGGTTCCGACGGCCTGGTGCGCGACCTCAAGCAGGCCAAGTCCCTGGCGCGCAAGATCGGCTACCCCGTCATCCTGAAGGCTACGGCCGGGGGAGGCGGCAAAGGCATGCGGGTGGTTTGGAAGGAAGAAGAGTTCGAAAGCCAGTGGAACCTGGCCCGACAGGAAGCCAAGGCCGCCTTCGGCAACGACGGCATCTACATCGAAAAATTCCTCGAAAAGCCCCGCCACATCGAAATCCAGATAGCCGGGGACCAGGAGGGGCGCGTTTGTCACCTTTCCGAACGGGAGTGCTCCATCCAGCGGCGCCATCAAAAGCTCCTCGAAGAGAGCCCCTCCCCCGTTATGACTCCCGAATTGCGCAAAGCCATGGGCGAAGCCGCCATCCTGGCCGGCGAGGCCATCCGCTATGAGGGCGTCGGTACGGTGGAATTCCTGGTGGACAAAGACCTCAACTTCTACTTCATGGAGATGAACACCCGCATCCAGGTGGAGCATCCCGTCACCGAAGAAGTCATCGACCACGACCTCATCAAGGAGCAAATCAAAATCGCAGCGGGCATCCCCATTTCCGGCAAGAATTACTACCCCCAGATGCACGCCATCGAGTGCCGAATCAACGCCGAAGACCCCTTCAACGGCTTTCGCCCCTCCCCCGGAAAAATCCTCTCCTTTCACAGCCCCAAGGGCCACGGCGTCCGGGTGGACACCCACGTCTATGCCGGCTACGTCATCCCTCCCTATTACGACAGCCTCATCGCCAAACTCATCTGCCGCGCGCAGACCCGCGAAGAGTGCATCAAAAAAATGGAACGCGCCCTGGATGAATTCATCGTCGAGGGCGTCAAAACCACCGTGCCCTTCCACCAGCGCCTCATGCGCGATGAGAACTTTCGCAAAGGCGACTTCCACACCGGTTACCTCGATACTTTCGACCTCTCCCCCCAGACGGAAGAATCCAAAGCCTGAACGGCTTCTCTTCCTGCCGAACCTCGCTCCGCGGCAACCCCGCGAAGGCCCGCCTCCTTCGTGAAACCACAAATGGTGTGGAGACAGATGGAAATACGTGGAGACAAAT
>CAZBYX010000013.1:0-1177 GCA_964496055.1 uncultured Saprospiraceae bacterium | reverse complement strand
TTGGGTCAATCCTGGAGGTCGAAGAAATTGAGGGTGAAGTTGTAGCCCGCGAAGACGCCCCAGCCGTTTTCCACATTGTTGAACAGGACGAAACCTTCGTTCAGGGGGTCTTCGCCGGAGGCCGCCTTGTCTTGCATGCTGAGGGTGGAGTGATACAGGTAGTAGTCTTTGGAGACGTTGCGCAACTCGACGAGGAAGCGGCCGGGCAGATAGCGGCTTTTGTCGTAGGAGAGATTGGCCAGGAAGGGGACGGCCACGCCTTGGCCGTCGAAGGTGAGGTCTTTGAACAGGAAGCTGCGCCCGTCCACGTAGCGATTCAGGGCTATGTTGGTTTCGTTGGGAAAGACGCCCAGCGTGCTGTTGTAAATGGTTTGGTCGATAAGGGTGTCGCCGGCGGGGTTGATGCTGTAGCCGTTCAGCTCGTGGTACACCGCCAGGTGGTAGAAATTCTCCACGTCGCCGGGGTCGTCGAATTGCACCTCGAAGTTGAAGTTCAGGTGGACTTCCGAGCCGTTTTCGGTTTTTTGCAGGTTGAAAAAGCGAACGTTTCGAATGGGAATGGCTTCGGGCACGCTGCTCTGGGCGACCACCGGGTCGAACCCATCCACCTTGACGCAGATGGTGTACACCACCCCCACTTCCGGCTTCAGCTTCACCGATTCGTAGTGCGGAGGGATGCCCTTGCCGTCATCCAAGGGTACGAAGCGCAAGCGCTCCAGCAAAATGCCTTCGCTGAACACTTCCACCGTGGCGTCCCCGACGTATTCGAAGGGGTCTTGGCTGAACACCGAGCGCGATTTGGAGACGAAAACCACCAGCGTCTGGGCATTGGTGAAATTGCTGAGCACGACGAGTTGGGCGCCTTCGTCACCATAGAGCGCTTCGAGGTCCACCGTGCGTTCGCAGGCAGACCAGAGCCCCAGAAAACAAAGCAGCAAAGGGAAAAGAATCGGGTGACGCATGGCGGACAGTTTGGGCATTCACCATCGGGACAAAAAGCGCTTTGCCCTGAATTCCTGCACAAAATACGAAAGTTGTCTGCTCTTGGGCAAATCCGGGCTTTCTTTTGCCGAATTGGAGTTTTTGACAGTGCAAGGGTTAGGTTGCCGGAGGTGTCGCGGCGCCGCCCCCAACCCCCCACCTCCCCCTCCCCAACGTATTTCAACTTGTCTCCATT
>CAZBYX010000012.1:23052-26016 GCA_964496055.1 uncultured Saprospiraceae bacterium | reverse complement strand
AACCCCATCCTGCCTGCCCGGAGGGGCTCATCCTGCTCATCCTGAGCATCCTGATTCTGACGAACCCCAAACCCCCGCCCACACCCAACTCTACACTCTCCACTCTACCACACCCCCACCCAACGAACAACGAACAACGAACAACGACCACCCCCCGCCACGCCGTCACGATTTTTCAAGGGGCCCCAGCCTTCGCGGGTGCGATTCCCTTTCCGGGGGTAATTTCTATCTTTAGTCCTGTAAAATCCGCTGACGAAGATGAGCACACGCACCCTTTGCTTGTTGAGCTTGCTGAGCGGTCTGGTGCTGGGCTGCCGGCCCGAGACCCCGCCCCCTGCTTTCCCGGAGGAGCCAATGGAATACCCCTCGGAATGGCTCTACGACCAGCGCGCCTACCCCCACAACCGCCTGAATCATGCGGTCTGGCGCCAGGCGCTTCGCCAAACGCGGGAAGCGCTGGAGGCGGTCGCCGAACGCTCCAATTTGCAGTGGGAGTTGGTCGGTCCGCTGAACGTAGGCGGGCGAATCACCGACGTAGCGCTGCATCCCCAGGACACGAACATCCTCTATGCGGGAGCCTCTGTCGGCGGGGTGTGGAAAAGCACGGACGGCGGGCAGAGCTGGACCCCCATCTTCGACGAGGTAGGGGCTCTGTCAATCGGTGACCTGGCGCTGGCACCCTCCGACCCCGACGTGCTCTATGTAGGCACGGGCGAAGCCAACGGCAGCGCCACCTCGGGGGCTTTCTTCGGCAACGGGGTGTACAAAAGCACCGACGGCGGCCAGACCTGGCAACACCTCGGTCTGGAAAACTCCCAGCACATCGGCCGCATCGCCGTGGACCCCACCAACCCCGACCGCGTCTTCGTCGCCGCAGCCGGCCTGCTCTACGGCAAAAGCCCCGACCGCGGCCTCTACCGCAGCCTCGACGGCGGCCAAAACTGGGAGCAAGTGCTCTTCCTCAGCGACTCCACCGCCGTCATTGACGTGGCCATCCACCCCACCCAACCCGACACCCTCTTCGCCGCCACCTGGGAACGCATCCGCTTCCCCTGGATTCGCAAATACGGGGGACTGACCAGCGGCCTGTGGCGCAGCACCGACGGCGGCGACACCTGGGAACGCCTCGGCAACGGCCTGCCCCCGCCCCACGAAGAACAAGGCCGCATCGGCGTTGCCATCTCCCCCTCCCACCCCGACGTGGTGTATGCCGTCTTCACCACCAATGCCGTCCGCAATTTCTTCGACGGGCTCTACAAAAGCACCGACGCCGGCAACACCTGGACCCGCGCCGACGTCAACGGGGGCATCGACAATGTCTTTTCCTCCTTCGGCTGGTTTTTCGGCAATGTGCGCGTCCATCCCACCGACCCCGAGCAGGTCTTCGTCCTCGGGGTGCCCCTGGTCAAGTCTTTCGACGGGGGGCTGAGCTGGCAAGACTGGAACAATGCCATGCACGTGGACCAACACGGGCTGGAATTCCACCCCCTGAACCCCGACTTCGTCGTCGCCGGCAACGACGGCGGCGTGTACCTCTCCCATGACGGCGGCCAAACCTGGGAGCACGTCGAAACCCTGCCCATCACCCAATTCTACAACGCCGAAATCGACTTCCTGGAACCCACCGTGCGCTTCGGCGGCACCCAGGACAACGGCACCCTCATGAGCTTCGACCTGCCCGACGGCTGGTTCCGCATCCTCGGCGGCGACGGCTTCCACGTCCTCGTCGACCCCGTGGACAACAACTACGTGTACGCCGAATTCCAGTTCGGCAACCTCTTCCGCTCCGACCAGCGCGGCCTCGACATGGAGTTCATCTTCGCCGGCGAAAACTCCGACCGCACCAACTGGAACACCCCCATCGCCCTCGACCCCTCCGACCCCAAAGTCATCTACTACGGTGCCCACCGCCTCTACCGCAGCACCGACCGCGGCAATACCTTCCAACCCATCAGCCCCGACCTGACGGACGGCCCCCACCCCAGCGGCTCCAACTCCTTCGGCACCCTGACCACCATCGCCGTCGCCCCCTCCAATCCTCAAACCATCTGGGTCGGCACCGACGACGGCAACGTGCAGGTCACCTTCAACGGCGGCATGAGCTGGAACAACGTCTCCAACGGCCTGCCCGACCGCTACGTAACCACCGTGGCCGTCCATCCCGAACACGACAGCACCGCCTTCGTCACCCTCTCCGGCTTCCGCTACGTGGACTATCAACCCCACGTACTGCTGACCACCGACGGCGGGCAATCCTGGCAAGACATCTCCGGCAACCTGCCCGAAATACCCGTCAACGACCTGGTCATCGACCCCGATTTCCCCAAAAACCTCTTCATCGCCAACGACTTGGGCGTCTGGTTCACCCAAAACTTGGGGCAGAGCTGGGAGCCCCTCGGCACCCAGCTCCCCATGACGGTGGTCAGCGACCTGGTCTTTCACCAACCCACCCGCACCCTGCTGGCCGCCACCTTCGGGCGCTCCATGCACCAAATCGACCTGAGCGAACTGACCACCTCCACCGGTGAAGCCCCGCCGCTGACCGATAGCCGCGTCCGGCTGTTTCCCAATCCCTTCGCCTCGGCGGCTTCCCTGCAAATCACCCTCCACCGACCCACCTCCGTGCAGGTGAGCTGGCACAGCCCCGAAGGGCGCTTGCTGCACACGCAGCACTTCGCCGCCCTCCCACCCGGCACCCACACCCTCCCCCTGCACGTGCAAACCCTCCCTTCAGGGGTCCTCAGCCTGGTCGTCCGAACGGAGCATGGGCAGGTGTCCCGCTGGGCCGTCCGAAGCAATTGAGTGCCTTCAAGTGGGTGGAGGTTCAGTGGAAAGAAATACGTGGAAATACATGGAGACAAATGGAAACACGTAGAAATATGTGGAGACAAAAGGAAAAAAATTGTCCCCAAACCCGCACCCCAGCCCACACCCGACTGCGGTCAACTGCGAAAAAAGCTGCGG
>CAZBYX010000012.1:0-22952 GCA_964496055.1 uncultured Saprospiraceae bacterium | reverse complement strand
CAACGACCAACGACCAACGGAACCACCCGTTCAAAACCAAAACACAACCATGAAAAAGCTACCCCTTTTCGTCGTCTTGTGGCAAATCGTTTTCCTGGGCGCCTGTGTTTCCAGCAAGAAATACAACAGCCTGGAACAGGAAAAAGCATTCTTCGAGCAGGAATACCATGCCCTGAAAGAAGTGGAAAGCGAGCGCGAAAAATGCGAGCAGGAAAACCGCTTCCTGAACGCCCAGCTGCGGCAGAACACCCGCCAGCTCGAAGAGCTGACCATTCGCGCCCGGCAACTGGAAAAAGACTATGCCGACCTCAGCGAACGCTACGACCGCCTGCTGAACCAAAACCAGCGGGTGCTCACCACCGCCAGCTACGAGAAGAGGTCGCTCGAAGAAGCCCTGGCTGCCAAAGAAGCCGAACTGGACGAGAAGGAACGCCGCCTGGAAGCCCTCGAATACACCCTTCGACAGCGGGAACAGTACCTGTCGCAATTGCAAGCCAACCAGGGCGAGTGGGAACGCAAAGTGCAGGAACTGGAAACCCTGGTGCAAACCCAACGTGCTCAGATGCAACAATTGCGGGAAAGCATCGCCGCTGCCGTGCTCAACTTCTCCGAAGCCGACCTCAGCGTCGAAGAACGCGACGGCCAGCTCCACCTCTCCCTCAGCCAAAACCTCCTGTTCAAAAAAGGCAGCGACAAACTCGACTGGAAAGGGAAAAAAGCCCTCATCCAACTGGCTGAAATCCTTAAAAACCACCCCGACATCGACATCGTCGTCGAAGGCCACACCGACGACACCGGAAACGCCGCCCTCAACTGGGACCTCAGCGTCAAACGCGCCACCTCCGTCGTCAAAGTGCTCACCGCCCACGGCGTGGACCCCCACCGCGTCACCGCCGCCGGCCGCGCCTTCTTCGACCCCGTCGCCCCCAACGACAGCGAAGCAAACCGCGCCCGCAACCGCCGAACGGAAATCATCCTCTCCCCCAAACTCGAACAGGTCTTTCAACTCCTCAAAGGATGAGAAGGAAACAAATGGAAATAGGTGGAGACAAATAGAAATAAAAGGTCCCAAGGTCTCAAGGTTTCACGGTCTCAGGGTCTCAGGGGTGTGCGATGGGCAAGACATAGAAACAAATGGAAATTGGTGGAGACAAACTGAAATAAATTGTCTCCCTACCCGCAGCCCCATACCCATACCCATACCCACACCCCCACCCAACCAGCCACGAGCCACCAGCCACGAGCAACCCCATCCTTGCCTGCCCGTAGGGGAAAATCCTAAACATCCTGCCTGCCCGTAGGGGAGCATCCTGATTCTGACAAAATGGTTTCGGGGTTTCATGGTTTCAAGGGTGCGCGATGGGCAAGACATCGAAACAAATGGAAATTTTTGGAGACAGGTGGAAATAAATTGTCCCCACCCCGCGCCCCACCCACTGCGGTCAATTGCGAAAAAGCTGCGTGGTGCTGCGGTTCATTGACCCCCAAACTCAAACCCCACCCAACGAGCAACGAACAACCCTCCCGAACCCACGCCCTTTTCTGTAAAATCGTAAAACTGTAAAATCGTAAAATCGAAGGGAGGGTGTGTGGTTTGGGTTTGGGTTGGTTTGAACCGCAGTGTGAACCATACGGTCAAGCCAGAGTTTCCCGCAGAGTGAACAGTACTCTCTCCAACCCTCACCCCCACCCAACTCTAAACTTTCCACTCTCAACTCTCCACTTTACCCCCCCCACTGCCAACTGCGGACAACTGCGAAAAAAACTGCGAAGCACTGCGGTTCAACCCCAAAACCCTCACCCTCACCCTACTGCCTACTGCCTACTGACAACTGCCTACTGACAACTGACAACTGCCTACTGACAACTGAACCAGCCCGGGCGGAGGGTGGGCGCAGAGCGCGCCCACCCTCCATGAGGCTATCGATTGATTTGCAGGTAACCGCTGAGGCGTTGCCCGTTGCCGAGGTCGAGCAGGTAGAAATAGGTGTCGTCGGGGAGGGTTTTACCGTTCCAGGTGCCGTCCCAGTCGTTGTGGTAATTCTCGGTGCAGAAGATTCGGGTTCCCCAGCGGTTGAAGATGCAGAGTTTGTGGTCGGGGTAGCGGCCCAGGCCCTCGATGCGGAAGAAGTCGTTCACCCCGTCGCCGTTGGGGCTGAAGCCGCTGTAGATGACCAGTTCCCCGCACTCGACGGTGATGAAGACCAGGGCCAGTTGGCAGCCTTCGGCGGTGCAGGCTTCGTACATGACGACCTCGGGCTCGCCGTCGGGCCCATCGTTGCAGTAGTCGGGGTCGGGGGTGTAGGTGAGGGAGTAGTCGGGGTTGACGGTGAGGGTGCCGTGCAGGGGTTCGCGAACGATGTTGAAGCTCGTCAGGGCACGGGGGAGGAAGTCGTTGGCCAACACATCGGCGGTGACGGGTCGGTTGAGCTGTGTGACGAGGGTATCGTACTGCAGCTCGTTTTGCTGGGCGGCCCGCACTTCCACTTCCACGAAGGTGCTGTCGCAGATGCCGTACTCGTCGCAAATGACCAGGCAGGCAGAGCTGAACCCTTCCTCGACCCCCAAACAACGCACGCAGTTGGTGCCGGGGATGATTTCAAACTCGGCGGCGCTGGAGGGGTTCTCGCAGGCGTTCCGCACCTCCGTCCAGGAGCCCATGAGTTCGTCCAGTTCCAGGCAGATGGTGTCCTGTTGCCCGATTTCGATGACGCTTTCCAGATAGGTGGGTTCCACACAGGCGACCATGAGCATCAGGGTGTCGGTAGCCCCATCGCTCAGGCGCGTGAGTACCAACTCGTTGGTTCCGGCAGGCAGGGTAATGGAAGTGGCGTTGGGCTGGTAGCTGGTGTTCACTTCCAGAACGGCGGCGGCCCCCGAACCGAGGTGCAGGATGCGCATGGGCCCGTAATCCGTCAGGGCGCCGCCCCCGTCGATGGTCTGGGCCAGCGGGTCGAGGGTCCAGTCGCCGGTGGCATCCCATTGATTCATGAGTTCGAGCAATTCCTGCAAGGAGGCGAAGGCGCCGGAATGGCTCCGGCCGTTCACCGCCCAGGATTCGAGGAGCCACCCTCCCGCCTGCCCCACACCCGGCAGGGTGACGAAGCTGTAGGAATGGCGGCCCAGGAAATTGCAGGGGCTGACCGCACCGCTGTACGGGCTGCCGTTGTTGGTCAGCTTGTAATCGCTCCACTCGGCGAACGGAATTTCCAAGCAGAAGCTCGGCTGGGTGTAGTTGCAATTGTAACTCATGGCCCCGAAGCTCGAAGCGATGAGGTTGGTGCTCGGGGGATTCCCCACATTCACCTCGAGTTCCACCTCCACCGTATCCGTGCAACCCGTGGAGGGATGGACGAAGACCACCGTGTGGTTGCCTTCGTCGGTGATGGTAATCGAGGTTCCCGTGGGTATCAAGGAGTTGTTCTCCTGGAGGGTGGCGGTTTGCTGGGTGGGGAAGTAGGTCAGCAGCAGGTCGCTGTATTGGGTGGCGGTGTTGCCGCCGATGAGGAGGAAGGAGCCGGCATCATTGAACCAATCGCCCGTGGGGTCGAACAGGCTCATGCGGGCGGCCAGCTCCTGGGCGTCCTGCACGGTGTCCAGGAGGGTGCTGCCGTTGACCTGCCAGAAGACACCATAGGGCCCTTGCTGGCCCTGGTTGGGCACGATGGCGTAGCTGTAGGACTTGACGGAGTCCATGTTGCAACCCTCGAGGGGCAGGTCGTAGAGGTCGCCGTCGAGCACGATGTCGTATTCGTCGGCGGCGCTTACCGGAATGGGCAGGCAGACGTCCACCGTCGCCACATCGGATTGCACCTGGATGAGGGTGTCGGGGAGGATGGGCGGGCAGTCGGGGCAGTCCAGCCCGACGGTGAGGTCGATGACGTCGGTGCAGGTGGTGCCGAGGCTGGCGGTGACGGAGTAGGTTCCGGCGCTCAGGTCGTTGCGCACGGCGCCGCTGCCACCGTCGCTCCAGGTGTAGGTGGCATCGTCGGGGGCCAGGGTCACCGAGCCGTCGAAGCCGTCGCAGGTTTCGGGGCTCTGGCTGAGGACGGTGACCTGCAGGTCGTCGCTGGTACCGATGACGACCTCCACCTTGTCTTCGCAATTGACGAAATCGAGGAACTGGATGGTGACCAGGTAGGTTCCGGCGGGCAAGTCCGTGCGCATGTTCGGGCTGGCACCGGGGGTGCCGAGGTCGGGCACCCAGTGGTACTGATAGAGCGACTCATCGCCCTGCAATTCGATGACGGCGCTGCCGTTGGGCTGCCCGCAGGAGGCATCCGAGACGATGAGGGTGTCCAGCACGGGAGGCTGGCACTGGCAATCGAAGCCGATGTCCACGTTCAGGGTCAGGGAACAGCCCTCCGGGCTGGTGGCGGTGACCGTGTAGTTGCCCGAGGCCAGGTCGGTGCGGAGGGCACCTGAGCCGCCGTCGCTCCAGGCATAGCTGAGGTGATCGGGGCTGAGGGTGGCGGTGCCGTCGTCGTCGGTGCAGGAGGCGTCGGTGGTGGCCACACTCACCTGGAGCTGGTTGTCGAGCACGGTGATGGTCTGGGTAGCGGTAGCGGTATTGCCGCAGGCATCCACGGCCGTCCAGGTGCGGGTGAGGATGCGGCGGCATTCGTTCTGGGTTTCGGATTCCTCGAAATCCAGGGTCGGGTCGGGGTCGCAATCGTCCAGAGCGCTGACGGAAGCGGGCGGCGGGACGGCCTCCCCGTTGTCGGCGTCCACGGTCAGATCGTCGGGCACGCCGCTCAGCGCGGGCGCCGAGTGGTCTTCGATGGTCAGGGTGCGGCTGGCAGTGGCGCTGTTGCCGCATTCGTCCACGGCCGTCCAGGTGTAAACGAGCACCTCGACGACCGGGCAGGTGCCCGGCGAGGAGGACTCCTCGACCGAGAGGGTCACATCCGTGCAACTGTCGGCGACGGTGGGCTGGTCGGTGGGCAAGGGTTGCCCGCATTCGAGGGTCAGGTCATCGGGCACGCTGGTGAAATAGGGCTGGTTTTCATCCACGATGCGGATGATGAGGGTGATGGAATTTTCGTTGCCGCAATCATCCTTGGCCGTCCAGGTGCAGACCAGCTCCACCAGGAAGCCGTCCTGATCGCAATCGCCCTGCACGGCGGGCAGCTCCATGAACATGACTTGGGGGTCGTCGTCGCAATTGTCGATGGCGGTCGCATCGGTTTCGTCAAAGACGTCGAGGTGGGCGCAGTCCAGTTCGAGGGTGTCGCCGTCTTCCAGCCCCTGGAGGAGGGGGTTGGAGAAGGAGATGGCGGGGGGCTCGTCGTCCACGACGGTGATGGTTTGCTGGGCCACGGCGTTGTTGCCGCAGGCATCCACCGCCGACCAGATGCGCTTGATGGTGTACTGGCAACCACCCTGCCCGACGAGTTCGTCGAAAACCACCTGCGGGTCCGGGTCGCATGCGTCCACAGCGGTGACGGGGGGCACGGGCGGAACCTCCCCGCAGGAGACCACCGTGTCGGCGGGCACGCCCACCAGTTCGGGGGGCTGCTGGTCCACGACGGTGATGACCTGCACGTGCATGACCATGTTGTTGCAGTGGTCCACCGCCATCCACAGGCGGGTGATGATTTGGGGGCAATCGTCGCTGCGCTGCTCCTCGAAAACGACCGGCACATCGGTATCGCAATTGTCCGAAGCGGTGAGGGTGGGCGGGTCGGGGATGCCGTCGCAATGGACCACCGTATCGGCGGGCAGCGCGGACAAGACGGGGGGTACGTTGTCGAACAGGTGCACCGTCTGAGTGGCGATGCTTACGTTGCCGCAGGCATCCACGGCCGTCCAGGTGCGGACGATGCGGCCGTCGCAACCCGTGCCGAAACCCTCCTCCTCGAAACTCAGCTCCACATCGGGGTCGCAATTGTCCGCGGCGGTGACCGGCGCCGGGAAGGGCACCGAATCGCAGGGGACGGTGATATCGGCCGGGACGCCGAGCAATTCGGGGGCTTCGTCGTCCACGATGGTGAGGGTTTGGGTGTGGGTGCTGCTGTTGCCGCAGGCGTCCTGGGCGGTCCAGGTGCGGCGCAGAATCATGGGGCAGGCGCTGCTGTCGAGGGTTTCCGAAAATTCGACCAGGGGTTGCAGGTCGCAATTGTCCTCGGCGCCCACATCGGCGGGGTCGGGCACCTGGGAGCAGTCCACCGTCAGGTCATCGGGCAGGCCGGTGAGCTGAGGGGGGGTGGTGTCTTCCACATGGACCTGCTGCTCCACTTCGGTGGCGTTGCCGCAGTCATCCACAGCCGTCCAGATGCGGCGCAGGAGGTAGGTGTTGGGGCAGTCGCCGGGCACGATGACCTCGCTGAAGAGGATGTCGAGGTCGTCGTCGCAATTGTCCATCGCGGTGATGGAAGGCGCATCGGGCACGGCGTCGCATTCCACCGTCAGGTCGTCGGGCACGTCCATCACCATGGGCGGCACCTCATCCACGATTTTCAGGTAAACGAAGAACTGGGACTGGTTGCCGCACTCATCAGTGGCGATCCAGCCGCAGCGCAGGATGTAGAGGAAGCCGTCGGTCTCGCAGTCGCCCACATGGGTGACGAGCTCCTGAAATTCGACCTGCACCAGTTCGCTGCAGGCATCCGTCACGATGACGGCGTCCGGGTCCACTACGATGACGGCATCGCAGGCCAAGGTGAGGGTGTCGCCGTGGTTCAGCCCCGCCATCCCCGGGTCGGTGGGTTGGATGACGGGTCCTTGCTCGTCCACGATGTGGATGAGCTGGGTGGCGGAAGCGGTGTTGCCGCAATCGTCCGTCGCCGTCCAGGTGCGCTTGAGGACCACATCGCAGGGGTCGGAGGCATCTTCGAGTTCCACGAAAGTCAGTTCCGGCTGGACGCTGCAATTGTCTTCCGCCGAGACGTTCGGCACATCGGGCACCTCCGCGTCGCAGGCAATGGTCACATCGCCCGGCACACCGACCAAGGTCGGCGCTTCGTCATCTCGGACGGTGATGGTCTGGACGCGGGTCGTGGCATTTCCGCAATCGTCGGTCGCCGTCCAGGTGCGGGTGATGACGGCCTGGCAGGAATCCCCCTGGAAGTCTTCGTCGAAGGCGATTTCGACGTCGGGGTCACAATTGTCGTCCGCATGGACGGTGGGCGGCGCGGGCACCCCGGCCAGGCAGTCGTAGGAGGCATCGTCGGGCACGCCGACGAGGGTGGGCGGTGTGTCGTCGAGGACGGTGATGGTTTGGGTTTGGGTGGCGGCGTTGCCACAATCGTCCGTTGCCGTCCAGACGCGGGTGATGATGGCGTTGCAGGCGTTGCCCTGGATGTCTTCGTTGAACTCCACGGCCACGTCGGCGTCGCAGTTGTCGGCAGCGCTGACCACCGGAGGAATGGGCACGTGGGCCATGCAGGCCAGAGAGGTGTCGGCGGGCACTCCGGAAAGGAGGGGCGCCTGGGAGTCGAGCACCCGAATGGTTTGCGTGGCGGAGACCTGATTGCCGCAATCGTCGGTGGCCGTCCAGGTGCGGGTGATGGTCCTGTCGCAGGCGGTGCCGCTCACGACCTCGTCGAAGTGGACGGGCACGTCGGCATCGCAATTGTCGGTGGCGCTCACGTGGGCCGGCGAGGGTACCTGGTCGCTGCATTCGAGGGTCAGGTCATCGGGCACGCCGGAAAGGACGGGCGCCTCGTTGTCCTCCACGGTGATGACCTGGGTGCAGAGGCTGGTGTTGCCGCAATCGTCGGTCGCCGTCCAGGTGCGGGTGATGGTGTAGGGGCAATCGCTCATATCGATGACCTCCTCGAAATCGACCGGCACGTCGGCGTCGCAGTTGTCGGCGGCGGTCACCTGAGCGGGTTGGGGCACCTGGTTGCAATCCACCGTGAGGTCGGGGGGGCAACCCGCCAGGGCCGGCGGGGTGGTGTCGATGAGGATGAAGAACATTTCGAAGACGCTGCTGTTGCCGCAATCGTCCGTTGCGGTCCAGAAGCAGCGCAGGATTTGCAGGTGGCCGTCGGCGGGGCAATCGCCCTGGTGTTCGACGCTTTCGCCGAAGGTCACCTGCGGGTCGGCGTCGCAATTGTCGCTCACCAGCACGGAGCTTTCATCGAGGGGCGGCAAATCGTCGCATTCCACCGTCAGGGTGTCTCCGCTGTTGCGGCCGGCGATGGCGGGGTCCTGGGGTTGAATGACCGGCCCTTCGGCGTCGAAGAAGCCCACGTCCACGTTTTCGAGGCTGTCTGCGGCCATGATGACGAGCACGTCGGTGCCCCCGGTGGCGGGGTGGGCGTCGCTGTCGAGGGCATCGTCGTTGCCGGCGTCTTTGGGCACGAATTCCAGCCCGCTCATGCCCGCCGGGGCCTGGAAGAGGAGGGTGTAGGTGCCGGGCTCCACCTCCTCGAAGCGGTAGGTGCCGTCGGCGGCGGTCAGGCGCTGCATGCCGACGGGGTCGCCCTTGAGGGTGGTACCCGTCAGGGTGACGAGCACTTCGGGCAGGGCTCCCTCTCCCCCTTCCCGCACACCGTCGGCGTCACACTCTTTCCAGGCTTGCCCGGCGATGGTTCCGGGTTCCATGGGCACCAGCGCCAGCACTGCGATGTCGTGGTCGTCCTCGTCGCCGTTTTCGTTGTGGATGAAATCGTCGCCCCCGACGAAGTCGTCGTTCTGGTCATCGGGGGTGGAGTCGGCGTCCGGGGGCGGGGCGTTCCCGGGGTCGGTATCGTGGTCGGCCGCGGCGATTTCGGCGGTGTTTTTCACCATTTCCTCCAGGGTGTTTTCATCCACCACCAGGAGGATGTCCACGCTGACGCTGTCGCCGGGGCTCAAGGGGCCGGCGATGGTGTAGGTGGTGTCGGCGCTCCAGTCGGCGGGGTTGCTGGTCATGCCGGCGGTGTTCAGGGCGGTAGAGAACAGCAGGTCGGGTGTGAGGTAGTCCTTGAGGACGATGTCGTAGGCGTTCAGGGTGCCCTGGTTCAGTACGATGATGGTGAAGCGCACGGTGTCGCCGGGTTCGACGGGCTGGCTTTGCCCGGTGGCGGGCTTCTTGTAGAGGGCCAGGTCGAAAATCTGAGTGACTTCGAGGGTTTCGCGGTCGTGGTCGTCTTCGTCGCCGTTGCTGCTGTCGGTCAGGTCGTCGCCCCCGAAGACGTCGTTGGCGAGGGTCGAGTCGGGTTGGGAGTCGATGTCGAAGGGCGGGTCGTTGCCGGGGTCGGTGTCGTCATCGGCGGCGGCGATTTCGGCGGAATTGACCAGGAGGGTGTCCATGAAGGAGGGGTCGATGCGCACTTCGAGGGTGAGCTCGGCGCTGTCCCCCACCGGGAGATTGAAGGTGGGGGCGAAGATTTTGCCCGCGCTGGCGGTCCAGTCCGGGGTGAGGGGTTGGAGTTCGGGGGGGAGGGAATCCACAACCTGGACGGCGAAAGCGTCGCGGGTGCCCTGGTTGATGACGGTGAAGCGGAAGCGCAGGGTGTCGCCCGGGAAGTAGGGCTCGGGTGTGTCGAGCTGCTTGATGAGGGCCAGGTCGAAGCCGTCCACGAAGACGCCGGCGATGTCGTGGTCGTCTTCGTCGTTGGTTCCGTCGTCGTTCACTTCGTCGTCCTGGAGGGGGTCGTTATCGGGGTCGGTGTCGGCCTGGCTGTCGCGGTCGTCGGCGGTGCGGTCGGTGCCGCTGAGGTCTTCGAAGGCCTGGATTTCGACGACATTGTCGAGGGGGCCGAGCAGGGCGAAGCTGTCGAGCCGCAGGACGATGCCGGTGGTTTGGCTCAGGCCGGGTTGCAGGGGGTCGGGCAGCAGGAGGGAGGCGGTGCCGTCGCCGTTGTCCGTCCAGCCGTTGGCGTCGGCGGGGCTCAGGACGAAGCCGGGCGGCAGGAAGTCGAGCAGTTCGATGTTCTGAAGGGTGACGCTGCCCTGGTTGAAAATTTCGATTTCAAAGACGACATCCTGCCCGAGGGCATCCACCACCCCCTGAAAATCGGTGGTTTTGCGCAGGGCCAGGTCGATGATTTCCACCTCGACGGGGGCGCGGTCGTGGTCGTCTTCGTCGGCGCTGCCGTTGCCGGTGATGAGGTCATCCACGAAGGGGTCGTTGGCGGCGAGGGTGTCGGGTGTGGAGTCCAGGTCGCGGTCGGTGCGGTCCACCCCGGCGCTGTCCCGGGCGAAGGTGATTTCGGCGGCGTTGAAGAAGACCCCCGCCTGGGCATCGCTCTGCACCCGCAGCACGATGCTCACGCGCAGGGAGTCGCCGGGCACCAGGGGCCCAGGCACGGCGAGGGTGGCCGTGCCGTCGCCGTTGTCGGTCCAGCCGTTGGCGTCGGCGGGGCTGAGGGCGAACCCGGAGGGGAGGTAATCCACCAGCCCGATTTCTCCGGCGGCGATGGTGCCCTGATTGAAGAGGGTGATGTAAAAGGTGACGTCATCGCCGACCGTGACGGGCGTGCTCTGGGGGGTCGTCTTGCGCAGCGCCAGGTCGAAGACGGGTACCGCTTCCACGTCGTGGTCGTCCTCGTCGCGCGGGGGAATCTGGTCGATGGTGTCGTCTTCGAGGGCATCGTTGGCGGGGTCCTGGTCGCCCTGGCTGTCCCGGTCGTCGTCGATGCGGGGGTCGCCGTCGGCATCCTGGGCGCCGAAAATCTCGGCGGCGTTGACGAGGTTATCGGGGTGCGCCTCGGGGCTGACCCGCAGGACGAGCCCCACGGAAAGGGCTTCGCCCGCCGCCAGCAGTCCGGGCACGGTGAGGTAAAGGCTGTCGCCCTGGGCGGTCCAGCCGTTGCCGTCGGTGGGGCTGAGGAGGAATCCCGCCGGCAGGTAATCCACCAGCTCGATGTTTTGAAGGGTCACAGAGCCCTGGTTGAAAATTTCGAAGGCGAAGTGGACGTCCTCCCCGATGCGCACGGGTTCCATGTTCTGGAACTGGGTGACCTTGCGCAAGGCCAGGTCGATGATTTCCACCTCGACGAGGGCGCGGTCGTGGTCGTCTTCGTCGAAGTCGCCGTCGTCGTTGATTTCGTCGTTCACGTAGGCGTCGTTGTCGGGCAGTGGGTCGTAGCGGGAGTCCACGTCGAAGGCGCTGCGGTCGTTGCCCTGGTCGTCTTCGGCGCGGGTGATTTCGGCGCCGTTTTCGAACAGGCCGGCCACGGCGTCGGGCTGCACGCGCAGCAGCAACTGGACTACCGCCGAGCTTTGCGGGGCGATGGTTCCGGCGTAGGTCAGAGACAGGGTGCCGTCGCCGTTGTCCGTCCAGCCGTTGGCGTCGTTGGGGCTGAGCGCGAACCCGAAGGGCAGGTAATCCACCAGCTCGATTTGGGCGGCGGGAATCATGCCCTGGTTGAAGATTTCGATGCTGAAGGGCACGTCATCCCCGACGGTGACGGGTTCACTGACGGGGGTCGTCTTGCGCAGGGCCAGGTCGAAAATCTGGACGCCGGCGATGTCGTGGTCGTCTTCATCGCCGCCGATGGTGGCATCCTGGTCGATGACGTCGTCGGTGAGGTTGTCGTTGTCGGGGTCCGAATCCCAGTCGGAGTCCACGTCGTCGCCGGTGCGGTCTTGGCCGGCGTCGTCGCGGGCGGCAGTGATTTCGGCGCGGTTGTCGAAGGTGTAGGGCGCCGCCCCTTGCTGCACGCGCAAGCGAATGTGCACCTTGGCGGAGTCCCCGGGTTCCAGAGTTCCCGGAAACTGAACGGTGGCGCGGGAGAGGCCGGCGTCGAAGGTCCAGCCGTTGGGGTCTTCGGGGCTGAGTTTGAAGCCTTCGGGCACGTAGTCCACCAATTCGATGTCCTGCAGGGCTCGGGAGCCCTGGTTGAAGAGGGTGAGGGTGAAGTCCACGTCCTGCTGATAGAGGACCGGGTCGGTTTGGGCGGTGGTTTTGCGCAGGGCCAAATCGATGATTTCCACCTCGACGGGTGCGAGGTCGTGGTCGTCCTCGTCCTG
Organism: uncultured Saprospiraceae bacterium; assembly: GCA_964496055.1. Classification (GTDB taxonomy): domain Bacteria; phylum Bacteroidota; class Bacteroidia; order Chitinophagales; family Saprospiraceae; genus CAZBYX01. The sequence goes on along the minus strand of CAZBYX010000012.1, from coordinate 11,048 downwards.
GCCGGGCACGCGGCCGTGCTCGGTGATGACGTCGTCGCTGAGCTGGTCGTTGTTCAGGGTGTCGTCGGGTACGGAGTCGAAGTCGTAATCGGTGAGGTCGCGTCCGCTGCCGTCTTCCTGGGCGGTGATTTCCGCATGGTTGTAGTGCAAGCCCGCGGGGGTGTATTTTTCCACCTGAAGCAACAGGTTCACCTTCAGGGAGTCGCCGGGGGCGATGGGTCCCGGGACGGTGAGCGAAGCAGTTCCGTTGCCGTTGTCCGTCCAGCCGTTGGCATCGTTGGGGCTGAGGACGAAGCCTGCGGGGAGGTAGTCCACCAGCTGGATGTTCTGTGCGCTGAGTTCGGGGCTCTGATTGAAGAGGGTGATGGTGAAAGCGGCATCCTCGAACCACTGGACAGCGGCGGTATCGTCGGAGGTTTTGCGCAGGGCCAGGTCGAAGAGGTCCACTTTGGCGATGTCGTGGTCGTCCTCGTCGGTCAGGCCGCAGGAGTTGATTTCGTCGTCCTGCAAGAGGTCGTTGGCGGGGTTCATGTCGGGGGTCGAATCGAGGTCGTCGGCGCTGCGGTCGTTGCCGGCGAGGTCTTGCGCCCCCTGAATTTCGGCATGGAGGGTGAGGTCTCCGTCGTGTGCTTCGGCGCCGACCAGGAGCAGCAGGTCGCGACTCAGGGCTTCACCCGGCAAGAGGCTGTCGGTGAGGGTCAGAGAGAGGGTTCCGTCGCCGTTGTCCGTCCAGCCATTGGCATCGTTGGAGCTGAGGGAGAAGCCCGTCGGCAGGGTGGCTTTCAGTTCGATGTTGCGGGCGCCCAGATTCCCCTGATTGAAGAGGGTGGCGGTGTAGGTCACCTCGTCCCCGATGCGGACGGGGAGGGTTTGTGCGGTGGTCAATCGGAGGGCCAGGTCGAAGACGGGGGGCGCCTCCGTGTCATGGTCGTCTTCGTCGTCGCCGGGCATGTTTTTGGCATCGCCGGTGATGACGTCGTCTTCGAGGGTGTCGTTCGCGGGGTTCTTGTCGGGGGTGGAGTCGATGTCCCGGTCGTTCATGTTGGCACCCGACTGGTTTTCCTGGCTGGTTATCTCGGTGGTGTTGAAGAGGTCTTCGAGGCAGAAATTATCCTGGGCGGTGAGCACGATTTTCACCTTGAGCGAGTCGCCGGGTTGGAGCAGGTCGTCCAATTCCATGCGCAGGGTGGAGGGGGAGCCGGCGAAGGTCCAGCCGTTGAAGTCGTTGGCGCTGTACACGAAGCCGTCGGGCAGCCATTCGTAGAGTTCGATGTCCTGGGCGGGGATGGTGCCCTGGTTGAAGATGGTGATGGTGAAGGTGACGTCGTCGCCCCAGGCGATGGGGTCGGTGTTGTCCACGGTTTTGCGCAAAGCCAGGTCGAAGACCTCGTACATGAGGTCCTCGGCATCGTGGTCGTCTTCGTCGCCGCCGGTGTGGCCGTTTCCGTCGATGTAGTCGTCCTGGAGGAATTTGTCGTTGCTCAGGTCGGAGTCGAAATCGGAGTCCACGTCGGTGGCGGGCACGCCCATGGGGTCGGTGGCGGAGGCGATTTCGGCCCAGTTGGTCAGGCGGGTGTTGGTGGGGAGGGGGTTGGGAACTTTGAGGGTGATGGCCACCGTGTCGGCGGCGCCGGGTTGCAGGCCGCCGACGGGGAGCTCATCGCCCGCATCGAGAGTGCGGGTGGCAATGGAGCCGCTGAGCGACCAGGAAGCATCCATCAGAGTCATCCCCGCGGGGATGGAATCCCGGATGAGGATGTTGTCGGCGGCAATCATGCCCTGATTGACCACCACGATTTGGAAGAGCACCTCATCGCCCGGCTCGACGAGGTTGTCCTCGCCGGGTCCGAGGATTTTGTACAGGGCCAGGTCGAAGGGTTTGACGGTGAGGGAGGCGCCGTCGTGGTCGTCTTCGTCGCCGCCGGCTTTGCCGTCGCCGTCGATGTAGTTGTCCACCAGATAGGTGTCGTTGGAGTCGTCGCTGTCGGGGGTGCTGTCGGTATCTTCGGGGGTGTTGCCGTTGGCGTCCCGGTGACTGGAGATTTCCGCCCAGTTTTCCAAGACGGTGCCGCCCGCCAAACCGCTACTCACCACGGCCTGGAGGCTGACGACCACGACCGAATCGGGCAGCAAGCCCCCCGAAGGCAGCTCGTCGTTGCGCTCCAGCAGGCGGCGCGCGGTGTTCCCCCCTCCCGCACTCCAACCCGCATCCGCCAGACTCAAACCCGAACCCAGGTAGTCCACCAACCAGATGCTGTCGGCGGGAATCATGCCCTGGTTCACCACGTGCAGCTCGAAGCTTACCGTGTCGCCCGGCTCCACCATATCGCTTTGCCCCGAAGCAAGGGCTTTCCACAGGGCCAGGTCGAAGCCTTTGCCCTGGATTTCGGCCTTGTCGTGGTCGTCCTCGTCGCCGCCGTTCTTGCCGTCGCCGTCGATGTAGTCATCGCTGAGGAAGGTGTCGTCGCCTTGCAGGGTGTTGGGGTCGCTGTCCACGTCGGTTTGTGCGTTGCCCAGGTCATCGGTCGCCGAGGCGATTTCCGCCCAGTTCACGGCTTTCTCCGTGGCGCCCAGGGTGGGCAACACCTCGAAGGTGATGTTCACCTGCACGCTCTGGGTGGGTTGCAGCCCCGTTGCGGGCAGCTCGTCGCCGCTGTTCAGGGTGCGCAGGGCATTGCCGCCGCTGAGCGTCCAGTCGGCGTCGTCGAGGCTCAAATCGGAGGGGATGTAGTCGATGAGCTGGATGTTGTCCGCTGCGATGGCGCCCTGATTGACCACCGTGATGCGGAAGGTGACCGGGTCGCCGGGCTTGACCAGGGGGCTCTGGCCCGGTGCCAGCTCCTTGTACAGGGCCAGGTCGAAGGGTTCGACAACCACGTGGGCGCGGTCGTGGTCGTCTTCGTCGCCGCCGTTTTTACCGTCGTCGTTGATGAGGTTGTCCACCAGGTAGGTGTCGTTGGAGTCGTCGCTGTCGGGGGTGGAGTCGATGTCGGTGTAGGCATTGCCGAGGATGTCGCGGGCGGAGGTGATTTCCGCCCAGTTGACGATGACCGTGTTGGCAGGGACGGGGGAGCTGAGTCGCAGGCTGATGTCCACCGAAATGGAATTGCCGGGAGCCAAGCCTCCGGCGGGCAATTCGTCGCCGACGTTCAGGGTGCGCAGGGCATTTGTGCCGCTTGGGGTCCAGGCGGCGTCTTCGAGGGTGAACTGGGCGGGCAGGTAGTCGATGAGCTGGATGCTGTCCGCTGCGTAATCGCCCTGATTGACGACCGTGATGCGGAAGGTGACCAGGTCGCCGGGCTCCACCTGCTGCGACTGCCCGGGTGCGAGCTCTTTGTACAGCGCCAGGTCGAAGCAAGCCCCCTCCACAATGACGGGGCAACAACTGCCCAGGGGGCAACCCGAAGGCACCGAATCCGCCGTCCAGGTGTAGCGCCCGGGGTCGGTGGCATAAAAGATGGAGTCCGTTCCCACCAGGGTGACCCCGTCGAACCATTGGTAATTGCTCAGGCCGGCGGGGGCTTCCAAACGGAGCGAATCGCCGTTGGCGGCGCACAGCCGAACGGGCACGCTGAAGCAAGCCACGGCAATGTCGTCTTCGTTGAAGTCCCGGTTGTTGGGGGTGGAGTCATCGTCGCTGCCGAACATGGAGGAGATTTCCGCCACGTTTCGCACCACGCCGGCATCCACCGCCTGGGCATTCACGCGGGTGGTGATGGTCAGCGTCACGGTGGAGGTGGCGGCGGCGATGTCGCCCACGTCCCACAGCCCCGTCGAGGGGTTGTAGGTGCTGCCGTTGGAGGCCGAGGCTGCAAGAAAGTCCACCTGGGCGGGCAGGGTGTCCGCCACGAACACATTGGTGGCATCGCTGCCACCCTCGTTGGTGAGGGTCAGGGTGAAAACCACCGTGTCGCCTACTTCGGCGCTGTCCGTGCTGACGCTCTTGGCGAGGGCCAAATCCACCTGACCCAGCGCCGGGAAACTCATGCACAAGAGCAGCAGCCCCAACCACCTGCCCCCACCCAACGGGGGCCGGGGGAAGTGGGAGGTCCGGGTGAAAGCGGGGGTCGGCAGGATATCGAAGCGGAAAGCCCCGAAAAATGCGCGGAAGGCATTTCGAATAGAAGATGTGTTCATGGCGATTACAATGAGTTGGCTGCAAACGACGAATTCGGAAAGGGCTCCGAAGAAGCTCCTCCCGGATTGAATTTTCTTTTCGGGCAAGTGCACTAAACGTGTTTGCTCTTAGGTGTTTGTCGGAAGAGGAATCCGGAGGGTTGGCCGGGGTGAGTTCGGGAGTGCTCCCTCGAGCGCTTGGCAACCCCCCTACACCTTTTCAATTTTTCACATGCGTAAAAGGCAATGAAGCAACTACTTGGCGAGAACTCTGCATTCAAGAAGCAAGCCAAAAGCTCCGGCCGGCCGGCCTGGCGCCGCAGGCGCCCCGTATTTTTCCCAACTTTGAGGCCAAATTTCGCGCCGAAATGCCTCCAAGCACCGAACCGAAAGCCGACTCGACCCTGTGCCTCAACTTCAACGGCCGCATCCTGCCCGCCGATTCCCCCCTCTTTTCAGCCCGGGAGCGCCTTGTTCGATACGGAGACGGCCTTTTCGAAACCCTCCTGCTGCACGAAGGCGAAGCGCCCCTGCTGGACGGGCACCTGGACCGCCTTCGCCGCGGGATGGATTTCCTGGGCCTGGAGGGGTTCCCCCTCGAAGACCGGGACTCCGTTTTGAGGCAACTGCGCAAAACCGCCTCCATGAGCGGCACCTGGCGCGTCCGCCTGCTGGTGTACCGCCGGGGCGAAGGCCTTTACGCACCCCCTGAAAGGGGCTGCGGCTTCTTCATCGAAGCCCGGAAAACGAACCCTCCGCCGGAGGAACTGCCCGAAACGGGCTTGCGGGCAGGCCTTTTCCAGCAAGCCACCCATTCCTGCCAGCGCCTGAGCAATTTCAAAACCTGCAATGCACTGGTGCAGGTCCTGGCCGGACGCCACTGCCAACGAGAGGGGCTCGACACCTGCTTCGTCCTCAACGACCGCGGCACCCTGTCCTGCGCCCTGGCGGCCAACGTCTTCCTGGTGAAAAACGGCCGGCTCTTCACCCCGGCCCTCTCGGAGGGCTGTGTGGACGGCATCATGCGAAGGGTCGTTTTGCAATGTGCCGCCGGACTGGGCCTCCCCACCCACGAATACCCCCTGCAACTGGACTGGCTCGAAACCGCCGACGAGGTCTTCCTCACCAACGCCGTGCAGGGCATTCGCCCGGTGGAAAACTTCCACAACTACCGCTACGGACAGGAAACAGCCCGGCTCCTGCATCGCAAGGTCCGCGAACGCCTCGGTCTTTGAAGGAGCGAGCCTGGGAAGCGGCCCGAACCCTAACCACTCACTGAACCGTCATGAGCATTCTGAGTGAAACCTGGCATCTGCTTCGAAAAGAAGTGGTCTTGGAATTGCGCAACCGCTACGCATTGGGGGGCATCTTGCTCTATGTGGTCTCCACCATCTTCATCGTGTACATCGCCTTCATCCGCATCGAGCCGCCGGTGTGGAACGTGCTGTTCTGGATCATCGTGCTCTTTTCGTCGGTGAATGCCATCGTGAAAAGCTTCGTTCAGGAAAGCGGGCACCGCCAACTGTACTACTACCAGCTGGCTCACCCGGTGGCCTTCCTCCTGTCGAAGATTCTCTACAACGCCCTGCTGCTGTTGGTGCTGAGCGGGCTGTGTTTCGCCGCCTTTTCCTTCGTTGCGGGCAATCCGGTCCAAAACGGCGCCCAGTTCGCCCTGGCGGTTTTCTTGGGCAGCCTGGGCTTTTCGGTCACCTTCACCTTCGTTTCCAGCATCGCCGCCAAAGCCTCCCAGAGCAGCACCCTGATGGCCATCCTGAGCTTCCCGGTGGTCATTCCCATCCTCCTGGTGCTCGTGAAAATTTCGGCGCAAGCCATCGGCATGATACCCGGCCGGCAAGCCCCCGAAGAAGTGTGGATTTTGCTGGCCATCGACGCCTTGTTGGTGGGTTTGGGAATGGTACTATTTCCATACCTTTGGCGCGATTAACGGGGAGGGGGTCCGGCTCCTTCCCCGAATCGAAAAATCGGCAGGCAGCCCGCATCCATGAAGCAACACTGGTGGAAAGCACTCGGGGTCGTCATCGTCTTGTACACCTTGCTCGCCGGCCTGCTCGTCCCCCTGAAACCGGGCATCCTGGACAGCGAACCCCTCACGGCGAACGCGGGCTCCGAGGTCGTCCTCCGCGTAACGGGGTACAACACCCACTTCAAAGCAGCCGAGAGTTCGCTGCGGGCCTGGCTCAAGCTGGACGAATCCCACACCCTCGCCGCCAACCGCATCCGCGCCCTTTCCGACAAGGCACTCGAAATCGAATTCCAGCTTCCCGCTTTCCTACCCAGCTCCGACAAAAGTCAGAGCTTCACCCTCATCCTGGACAACGCCCTCGACGGCCCTTCCGTCCTCCCTCAGGCGCTTTTCGTTTCCCAGGACAGCCTCAACCCCGCACTCGGTGAAAGGCTTTGGCCGCAGAGCCCCATCGAAGACCTCCACGTCAAGCACAGCTTCGCCTACCCCTACCGCAACATTCTGGTGGAGACCATCCGCAACGTGTACTACCACGTGCCCATGTGGTTCAGCATGTTCCTGCTCTATACCGCGGCGCTGTGGTACACGGTGCGCTTCCTGCGAACCAAAGACCCGGCTGCGGACCGGAAAGCCGTAGCGCTCAACACCATCGGGCTGCTGTACGGCTTCCTGGGCTTGTTCACGGGGGCCCTCTGGGCCAAGCACACCTGGGGTGCCTACTGGAGCTTCGACATCAAGCAGAACATGACAGCGATTTCGCTGCTCATCTACCTGGCCTACTTCGTGTTGCGGGGCAGTCGTGAAGACCCCGAATCGCGCGGAAGGGTCGCCGGAGTGTACAACATTTTCGCCTTCTCCACCCTCATCCCCTTGCTGTTCATCATTCCCCGGCTGACGGACAGCCTGCACCCCGGCGCAGGCGGCAATCCCGCCCTCGGCGGTGAAGACCTCGACAACACCATGCGCCTGGTCTTCTACCCGGCCATCATCGGCTGGACGCTCCTCGGCCTGTGGATGGCGCAATTGCATTTCCGATGGCTCACCTTGCGCGAGCGTTGGCTGATGCAGGCTTTCTCCTCGAATCCCAAACCTTGAGCCATGAGAAAATGGATTTCCCTCCTCCTGTGCGCGCTGCTGCTCCCCCCCACCCTCCCGGCTCAAACCCCGGAAGGCGACTTCCTGGACAACATCGGGAAAATCTACGTCGTGGTGGCTGTGATCGGAATTCTCTTTCTGGGCATTGTCACCTTTCTGGTTTATCTGGAACGAAAACTAACCAATTTGGAAAACCAAATTAACCACAAGCATGGAACCGAAATCTAACGTTTCCTTCTATCAGAGCGTCCTGAAGTTCTTCGACAAAGCCGCGCAGTTCACGGGCTTGCCGGAGGGCTTGCTCGAACAAATCAAGGTGTGCAATGCCGTGTACCGGTTGCACTTTCCGGTGAAAATTCAGAACGAGGTGCGGGTCATCGAAGCCTACCGCGTGCAGCACAGCCACCACCGCCTGCCCACCAAGGGGGGTATCCGCTACAGCAACCACGTGAACCAGGAGGAAGTGATGGCCCTGGCAACCCTCATGTCCTTCAAGTGTGCCATCGTGGACGTGCCCTTCGGCGGCGCCAAAGGCGGGGTGAAGGTGAACCCCTGGGAATTCACCCCTTACCAGCTGGAAAAAATCACCCGCCGCTACACCACCGAGCTGGTGAAGCACAACTTCATCGGACCGGCCATCGACGTGCCCGCCCCCGACTACGGCACCGGCGAGCGCGAAATGTCCTGGATTTACGACACCTACCGCGCGCTGAAGGAAACCGAAATCGATGCGGCCGGCTGCGTGACCGGCAAACCCGTGACCCTCAACGGCATCAACGGCCGTACGGAAGCCACGGGCCGCGGCGTGTTCTACGGCATCCGCGAAGCCTGCGAGGATACCGCCATCATGCGGGCTTTGAATCTGAAAAAAGGCATTGCCGGCAAACGCATCGTCGTCCAGGGCTTGGGGAACGTGGGCTCCTACACCGCCCGAATTTCCCAGGACGAGGGCGGGTGTGTCCTGGTGGGGGTGGGCGAAGTGGAAGGCGCCATCTACAAAAAGGACGGCATCGACATTCACGAATTGCTGAAAGTGCGCCGGGAAACCGGAAGCATCCTCAACTATCCCGGGGCAGAAGTCTTCCCCAAAGAGCAGCGCAACCAGGTGATGGAATTCGACTGCGACATCCTCATCCCCGCCGCCCTCGAAAATCAAATCACCATCAACAATGCCCCACGGGTGAGGGCGAAAATCGTTGCCGAAGCCGCCAACGGCCCCATCACCAGCGAAGCGGAGAAAATCTTGCTCGATAAGGGGGTCTTCATCCTCCCCGACATCTACCTCAACGCCGGCGGGGTCACCGTCTCCTACTTCGAGTGGTTGAAAAACCTCTCCCACATGCGCTTCGGCCGCATGGAAAAGCGCCACACCCAAAGCACCCTCGAAGACGTCATCCGATTGGTGGAGAAAGTCACCGGCAAAACCATCGAAGAAAAGGACCTGCGCATGGTGGCTCGCGGCGCCGACGAAATCGACCTGGTGCGTTCGGGGCTGGAAGAAACCATGGTGAATGCCTACCACCAGTGCCGGGAGGTCATGAAACGGAAAAGAAAGGTGAATGACCTGCGCACCGCCGCTTTCGTCAATGCCATCCAGAAAATCGGCTCCGATTACCTGGCGATGGGCATCTTCCCCTGAGCCCCTCGCCCCGCCTCCATGGAAAACGGCAAAGCCCTCTGGGCTTTGCCGTTTCTTTTTCCCCCGAAAAGAAGGGGCCGCTCAGTTGGCGGACATGGGGAAGGTGAAGAAAAAGGTCGTACCCTTCCCCACCTCGGACTCCAACCAGATTTCCCCACCCATGTTTTTCACGATTTTTTTCACGGTGGCCAACCCGATGCCCGTCCCTTCGTATTCCGATTTGCTGTGCACCCGCTCGAAGATGCCGAACACCTTGGGTTGAGCCTCCTCGGGAATGCCGATGCCGTTATCCTCGAACCGGAACAGGTGCTTGCCGTCTTCGATGGTGTGCAGAATCCGAATTTCCGGCACCGTGTCTTTTTTTCGGAACTTGATGGAATTGGCCAGGAGGTTCTGGAAAAGCTGAATCATTTCCGTGGACGAGCCCTTGACGACGGGCAACTCGTTGGCGTAAATCGCTGCATGGGTCTCGTTCATGGTGGCCATGAGGTTGTTGAGCACCAGCAGGAGAATATCGTTCAGGTTGGTGGGTTTGATGGAATCCTTTCGGCGGCCCAGGCGGGAGTACTCGAGCAAATCGTTGAGCAGCTTTTGCATGCGATCCACTCCATCGGTCACGAAGTTCATGTATTCCTGGGTGGAGGAATCGAGCTGGCTACCCATGGAACGCTGGATGAGCTGGATGTACGTGCCGATCATGCGCAGCGGCTCTTTCAAATCGTGGGAGGCGGCATAGGCGAATTGCTCCAGCTCCCGATTCGAGATGCGCAGTTTTTCCTCGGTTTTGCGAAGTTCCTCGGCCTGTTTTTCGATTTCCCGCTTTTGCGCTTCCAACTCCTGTTGTTTTTCGTGCAGGGCCCCGATGATTTCCGTCTGCCCCTGGGCGAAAATCAAAACGATGGCCGTGATCACCATGAAGAGTAGAGAATAGCTGATGAAGAAGTAAGTGGCACCCAACTCCTCGATCATTTTGGAGAAAGAGGTGGGCGCTTCCAGCTCCATGTTGTACAACACGACGGTAAAACCCAGGAGCAACGCCAGCCAGACCAACCCCGACCGCTTGCCGGCAAACAGGATCGCCAGCAGCGGCGCACACAACAGCCACAACAAGTTATCCGAATACAAGCCCCCCGTTTCCAGCACCACCGGCGCCAGAGCCGCCGGGAAAATCAAAGCCAACAAGTTGCCCGAAATGACAAAGTTCCCCCAGCGCCGAAACACGTACATGAGCATGGCAACCAGCAGAAGGGCAACCCCCAGCATCGCCTGGTTTTCCGGCGTCAGAGCTTCCGACAGGGGAATGGACAACAGGGCAAATAAGAACAGGAACAGGTGAATGTGAACGAAAAGGCGAGCCTTTTTGAGCGTATGCTTGGGAGACCTCAGTCGGGGGTGAATCAGACGGGAATCCACCAGAGTTAGCCAATGCTTAATGTATTTTCTCATGCACCTTGTTTTTCATGGAAACGCAGGCGAGTCAACCCGCCGCGCCCTCTGCACATACCACACTCTTCAGTCGAACGATAATTTGTAAAGAATTGAAAAACAATCAGAAAGGCTATTCCCGGGTGAGTTTCGACGTTCTTTTTCTTTTCCTCAAAGCAATATTTCTGCCAAATGTCCCCAGGATGGAGAGCAGGGGCGCCCTTAGAGGCACCCTACCTCTTCGAGGGAATGGGTCCGGAGCCGGGAGGGTGGGGCTGTTGGAAGGGCGGGGAAAGTCTAAAAGGAGCCGGCAGGGGAGGGTCAGCGCAAATAAACCCCCTGCTCTTCCACATCCCGGATTTGCACGTCGATGTTTTCGCGGAGGGTGGTTGCCAGGGAAAGCCCAACGTAATCGACTTTGATGGGGAAACTCTTGTGTTGGCGGTCGACCAGAACGGCCACCTCCACTTTTTTGGGAAGGACTTCGAGCAAGGGTTTGGTGGCGTAGAAGATGGTGCGACCGGTATTGGCCACATCATCCACGATGATGACCACCTTGCCGGCAACCTGTTCCAGGGGCATGCCGAATTGAATTTCGGAAGCGAGGGGATTGGCGGGGTTGAGTCGGAGAGAGGTCAGGTGAAAGGGGTCGGGGCGTCGCGCACGCAATTCTTCCAGCAACAGCGAAGCGAAGTACATGCCATTGTTGTTGATGCCGGCCAGAATTATTTCGTCCTCGTCGTAGTTGTGCTCGATGATTTCGATGGCCAGGCGCCGGATCTTCTGCTG
>CAZBYX010000011.1:17949-26721 GCA_964496055.1 uncultured Saprospiraceae bacterium | reverse complement strand
ACCAAGTGTCGGCGTGACTGGGAGTCACGCCGACACTATTTCCATTTGTCTCCACCTATTTCCAGGTGTTTCAGTGTCTTTTCCCATTGCGTACCATGAGACCTTGAGACCGTGAAACCCTGAAACCTCTTCGACCAAGTGTCGGCGTGACTGGGAGTCACGCCGACACTGTTATTTCCATTTGTCTCCACATATTTCCATGTGTTTCTATGTCTTGCCCCGCCCCTCTTGCTCGCACCCCTCTCGTCACGCGTCACGCGTCACGCGTGACGATTTTACAGTTTTACAGTTTTACGATTTTACAAAAAAGGGCCTGGGCTTGGAGACAATGAATTTCAACTTGTCTCCACATATCTCAATTTATTTCTATTTCTTGCCCATCGTAAACCCATCGTACGCATGACCATCAACCTGATATCAGACACGGTAACGAAGCCCACCCCCGACATGCTGCAAGCCATGATGCAGGCCGAAGTCGGGGACGATGTGTTCGGGGAAGACCCGACGGTCAATGCTTTGGAAGCCAAGTGCGCGGAGCTGTTCGGCAAGGAAGCGGCCTTGTTCTGCCCCTCGGGCACCATGACCAATCAGCTCGCCGTCAAGGTGCACACCCAGCCGCTGGACGAAATCATCTGCGAGGAAGGCTCCCACGTCTATCAGTACGAGACAGGAGGCTATGCCTTCCATTCGGGGGTTAGTGTGAACCTCTTGCAGGGGCGCTTCGGGAAGATTACGGCCGAACAGGTAGCGGCTGCCGTCAAGCCCCTGTACGACTGGTTGCCGCGTTCCCGGCTGGTCGTCCTCGAAAACACGGCCAATCGGGGAGGCGGGAGCTACTACACCCTGCAGGAAATGGCTTCGGTGGCCGAAGTGTGTCGCCGGCGGGGCTTGAAGCTCCACCTCGACGGCGCCCGCCTGTTCAATGCCCTGGTGGAAACGGGCGACTCCCCCCGCCAGGTGGGGGAGCTGTTCGACAGCGTGTCCATCTGCCTGTCGAAGGGCCTGGGGGCGCCCGTGGGCTCCGTGCTCATCGGCGATGCGGACTTCATCCGCCGGGCGCGGCGTTTCCGCAAGGTCATGGGGGGCGGTATGCGGCAGGCGGGTTTCCTGGCCGCCGCCGGCATCTATGCCCTCGACCACCACATCGAGCGCCTGCGCGACGACCATCGCCGCGCCCGCGCCCTGGCCCAAACCCTCCAAACCCTCCCCTACGTCGAGAACCTGCGCCCCGTCCAGACCAACATCGTCATCTTCGACCTGAAAGCCCCGCTGGATGCGGACCGCTTCCTGGAACAACTGGCCCGCCACGGCATCAAAGCCGCTCCTTTCGGACCTAAAACCATTCGCTTCGTCACCCACCTGGACTTCACCGACCCCATGCTGGAACGGGTGCTCGAAGTGCTGCCCAGATTGTTCTGAGGGAAAAACGCCCCTTCCCCGCCGAAGGGAGCCCCTTACAAGCCAAGTTCTCATCACGGGAATTGGAAAAGGGGAGCGGGTGGGCAAGGTTGGGGGGAGGGTGGGCGGTCCGCGAGGCGTTCACCCTCCCTTCGAAGTCATTGCCACTCCAGAATCTTGGCGAACAGCAGGTCTTCGTCCCCGGAGCGGTACTTGCGTTTGTGGTACACGATGTTGCCCCGGGCATCGAGCAGGAAGACCTGCGGCAAGCCGTTCAGCTCGCCGGGCATGATTCGGCGGAATTCGCGGTGCATGTCGTGGTAGGCTTCGAAGGGCCACTGTTCTTCGCGCACGCGCTTGACGAACTGGGGAAAGTTCTTTTCGAAGTCGGTGGAGATGGCGTAGAAGTTGAACTCCGCCCGTCGGCGCCAGTCTTCGAACTTTTTACGGATGGCTTCGAGCTCATAGCGGCAAGGGATGCAGGTGGTCAGCCAGAAGAGCAGGACGGTGGGTTTGCCGTTGCGCTTCAGCACCTGCGCCGAGTTGAGCACCTCCCCGTCGGCCGTGCGCAGGGGAATGTCGTAGGGGTAGGTGGACTGGATTTCGTTCGCCGGGCGGGCTTTGTCCACGACGATCTGGTAGCGCGGGCGCTCCCGGGCGGGGGCGTCGGTCTCTTGCCCCCGCACGAGGGTCGGCAGCAGCAAGGTCCACGCAAGGAGGGAAACGACAAGGAAGGGGTTCATGGGCGGCAATTTTTATTTGGACGCGCTCAAAATTACGGCCGCGCCGCGGGCAATAGGCACATCTTCGCCCAAGAAAACTAAATTTGTACCAACATCCTTTGCCTGCCCGCTTCGCCCCGAAACCCTTTCCCAAACCCTTTCCGCACCCTCTGAAACCTCTGGACGAGGACGGCCCCAACTGCTTCAGTAAGAACACCCCCACCCCAACCGCACTCCGCACTCCTCCCCACCCCACCCCCCGCTTCAAAACTCTCAACTCTAAACTCTCAACTGAATCAACCACCGCCATGAAAAACTTACCGATTCTTCTGATTGCCTTGCTGGTCTGTTGGTCGGGCTGCACCCCGCCGGCGGCCGAAAAAGCCCCGCAGGAAGAAAGCGCCCCCATGTTGGATGAATCGCTGAGCGCCCTTTTCAAAGACATCATCGTGGTGAAAATGCACCTGTTCAGCGCCATGGACAAGCTCGACGACGAAGAGGCCTACCCCTATGCCGGTACCCCCATCCCGGCCGAACACCACGCGCTCCTGGACGAGGAGCTCCTGAAGCACCCCGATGCCCTCTGGGCCTGCTACAAAACCCAGGACGATTTCTACATCATCCGCACGGCGGGCCCGCAGATGCCCAACCAGCTCGTGCTCTGCCGCTTCGACCCCGCCAGCGGGAAGCTGAAGAAAATCCGCGACCTGAGCAGCACCTGGTGCGAAAACGACGTCTGCCACCAACAAGACGCCTGGCTGGCCGACCTCGACCTCGACCAACACCTCGAACTCATCATCCGCACCCGCATGATGAGCTACGACGGCCAAACCAAAGAGGGCGAATTTCAGGTCTTCACCCAGAACGGCGACGGCAACTTCCAACCCGGCAAGGCCGACCTGGCAGTCAAGGAAACCTACGTCTTCCACGAATGGATGGAAAAGGGGTAGGAGGTCTCAGCCTCCCTTGAAATCCAGCACGGAAATCCGCTCCCGACAAAACTCGAAATCCGCCTCCACATTGGAAGCCACCACGAGGAGGCGCCCCGGGGCGTAGGTCTCCACCAGGCTCCGATACCAGCGAATGCCCCGGGCATCGAGGTTGGTGCTGGGTTCGTCGAGCAAAACGGCGGAGGAGTGAAAACACAGGGCCAGAGCGAGTTTCAGGCGCTGCTTCATGCCCGAGGAGAAGTGGCGGACTTCCTTGCCAGCCGCATGCCTCAGTTCCATCAAATCCAGAAGGGCGGACAGCTCCAGCCCGGGCATCAGGGGGCGGAAGCGTTGCTGGAAGCGCAGCAATTCCAGCAAGGTAAACTCCTCGATGAGCTCGATGTAGGGAGCGGCCAGGGTGAAAGCGCGGAAGACCTCATCCGAATCGAGAGCATGGCCGTCACGCAGCCAATGGATGTTCCCCCGGCTGGGGCTGAGGTGGCCGCACAGCATTTTCAACAAGGTGGATTTGCCGGCGCCGTTGGGCCCCGTGACGGCATAGGAAAGGCCGGCGCTCAGCTCCAGGTTCACGCCGCGCAACACCCACTCGTAGCGGAAGCGCTTGCTGACTTCGTGGAGCCGAATGTCGAGTTTTGGAAGCGTGGCAGCTGCGTTCACCGTTTCCGGGTGGTGAGGTTGTTGAAGCCCCGCATGATGCCGCGGTCGGCTTTGCGGATGAAGTCGAGGATGTAGTCCCGTTCGGGGGTGGGGTCAATGGTGGTTTCGATGATTTCGAGGGCTTGGGAAGTGTTGTACCCCTTAACGAAGAGCAGGCGGTAGATGTCCTGAATGTGGTGGATTTGCTTTTCGGTGAAGCCCCGACGGCGCAAGCCCACCGAATTGACCCCTGCATAGGAGAGGGGCTCACGCGCCGCCTTGACGAAGGGCGGAACGAACTTGCGCACCAGCGAACCACCCCCCACGAAGGCGTGAGCACCGATTTTCACGAACTGGTGGACGGCCACCAGCCCGCCCAGGATGGCGTAATCCCCGATTTCGATATGACCGGCCAGGGTGACGTTGTTGGCCAGCACCACCCGCTTGCCGATGAAGCAATCGTGCGCCACGTGCACGTAGGCCATGAGCAGGGAGTGGCTCCCGATGACGGTACGATGGGTGGCCTTGGTGCCGCGGTTCAGCGTGCAGTACTCCCTCACGGTGACGAAGTCACCCAGCTCGACGGTGGAATACTCGCCGTTGTACTTCAGGTCCTGAGGGATGGCGCCAATGACCGCACCGGGGAAAATCTTGCAGTGCTTGCCGATGCGGCTGCCGTCCATGATGCTGACGTGCGAGCCGACCCAGGTGTTGTCCCCGATGACCACATCGGCCCCGATGGTGGTGAAAGGTTCGATGACGACGTTCTCGCCGATTTGGGCATTGGGGTGGATAAAACTCAGGGAGGCGCCGTTGGCGGTGAGTTGATTCAATGGATTCATTCCTGTGATTAAAATTGCGCATCCGAACGGGCGAAGAGCCGATTCGGGCGGGTAAAGTAGTCAAATTTGGTCGATTCGGTCTGTTTTTGGTGCTCCTTCCCTGTCGGAAGGTTGCCTCAGCGGGCTTCCTCCCACCGCCTCACTCTTCCCGTTTGATGATTTGGGCGGTCAATTCCCCTTCGGAGGCAATCTTGTTGCCCACGTACGCGGTGCCGTACATCTGGACGATGCCCCTTCGAATGGGGGCCATCAGCTCCATTTTGAGGATGAGCACATCCCCGGGCACCACCTTGTTCTTGAACTTGGCGTTGTCAATCTTGATGAAGTAGGTGTCCCACTGGCCGGGACTGTCCATCTGGGAGAGGGCCAGGATGCCCCCCGTTTGCGCCAGGGCTTCGATTTGCAGCACCCCCGGAAAGACGGGATTGCCGGGGAAATGGCCCTGGAAAAAAGCTTCATTGAAGGTAACGTTTTTGACGCCGACAACGTGGCGTTCGCTCATTTCGATGATCTTGTCCACCAGGAGGAAGGGGTAGCGATGGGGCAGCCAGCGGGCAATCTCCACGGTGTCGAACAGGGGGGGTTGGTTGGGGTCGTATTTGGGTTTGCCCTTGAGTTTGCGCTGTTCGGTGTAGTAGCGCTTGAGGATTTTGGCGAATTCGACGTTGGCGGCGTGGCCGGGTTTGGTAGCCACGATTTTGCCCTTGATGGGCTTGCCGACGAGCGCCAGGTCGCCGATGACATCGAGGAGCTTGTGGCGCGCCGGCTCGTTTTGAAACTGCAGCTCGGTGGTGTTGAGTATGCCCGCCCGGGTGATTTCCATGGTGGGCTTGTCGAGTTTGCGGGCCAGGGCGTCGAGTTGGGTTTGGGGCATGAGTTTGTCCACGATGACGATGGCGTTTTCCAGGTCGCCGCCCTTGATGAGGTTTTGGTCGGCCAGGTCATCCAATTCGTGGAGGAAGACGAAGGTGCGGCAGGGTGCGATTTCGGTGGGGTAATCGTCCAGGGAATGGATGGAGGCATATTGTTGCCCCAGGATTTCGGAGTTGAAATCGATGAGGGTGGTGACCTGAAAGTCGTCGGCGGGCAGGGCGAGCAGCTCGGCGCCCGTGTTGGGGTCGGCATAGGAGAGGGGCTCACCGATTTCCAGAAAGTCGCGTTCCTCTTCCTGTTCGGCCAGGCCCGCCCGCTGCAAAGCCTCGACGAAGGGGGCGGCGCTCCCATCGAGGATGGGCACTTCGGGGCCGTCGATTTCGATGAGGACGTTGTCGATTTGCAAGCCGTACAGTGCGGACAGCACGTGCTCGACCGTCCAGACTTTGGCCTCGCCCTTGGCCAGGGTCGTGCCCCGCAGGGTATGGACCACGGAGCCCACGTCGGCCCGGATGATGGGCTGCTCGGGCAAGTCCACGCGCTGAAATTTGTACCCGTGATTGACGGGGGCGGGTTTGAAGGTCATGGAGACGCGCCGGCCGGTGTGCAGCCCGACGCCCTCGATGCTAACCGGTTCCCTGATGGTCGTCTGGTTCATTTTCGAAGGGTATTGGAAGGAGGGCGGGCGCGGGCGGCGCTCACGCTCCTTCGCGTTTGTTCTCGAGTTCTTGCAGGCGCCGCTCCATGCCCCGCAATTGCGCGTACACCTCGGGCAGTTTTTTAAAGAGGGCGTAGGCTTTCAGGTAGAGCCGATAGGGCAGGGCCGGGGAGCCATAAACGGCCGTGCCCGGTCGTTCGATGGGGGCGGCCACCCCGCTTTGGGCCTGCACCTGGGTGCCGTCGGCCACGTGGATGTGCCCGACGAAGCCCGCCTGCCCTCCGATGCGGCAATGGGCCCCGATGCGGGTGCTGCCGGCAAAGCCGGCTTGCGCCGCCACCACTGTGTGCGCGCCGATATCCACGTTGTGGGCCACCATCACGAGGTTGTCGATTTTGGCGCCGGTGCGAATGCGTGTGGCACCGAGGGTCGCCCGGTCGATGGTGCTGTTGGCGCCGATTTCGACCTCGTCTTCGATGATGACGTTGCCCAGCTGCGGGATTTTGCGGTAGCTGCCGTCGGGCAGGGGGGCAAACCCAAACCCGTCGCCCCCCACGACTACGTTGGCGTGCAAAATGCACCGCTCCCCGATTTGGCAGTCGTGGTAGATGCGCACCCCCGGATACAGGATGCTGCCCGCCCCGATGCGGGCGTTTCGCCCCACATACACCTGGGGGTAAAGCACGGCACCGGCTTCGATGCGGGCGCCGGCCTCCACCACCGCAAAGTCGCCGATGCGCACATCCGCAGCCAGCTCCGCTTCGGGGTGGATGGAAGCTTTGGGGGAACAACCCTCCGGCACCTCGAGGCCGGGACGAAAGTGCTCCAAAACCTGGGCCACCGCCGCATAGACATCGTCCACCCGCACGGTGGCGCGCGCCGCAAGCGGGCGCGCCGGCTGAAACCCCCGCGGCAGCAGCACCACGGCACTGGGCACTTCATAGACGAACGAAGCGTAACGCGGATTGGCCAGAAAGGTCAGCGCATCCGCCCCCCCTTCCTCGATCTTACCGGGGCGGCAAACCAGGGCCGTGGGGTCGCCTTCCAGTTCGCCCCCCACCAATTCGGCGATTTTCCGGGCTGTCAGCTGCATAGGGCAAAGGTAGAAAAATGAGCACGGCGGGCGAGGGGCGCACCGGCCCGGGCAGGGGGGTCAGAAGCCCAGCAAATCGCGCATGCCGAAACAGCCACGCCGCCCCCGGAGCCAGCGCGCCGCCAGCAGGGCGCCACGGGCAAACCCCTCGCGGCTGTGGGCGATGTGCTTCAGCTCGATGCTGTCCTGGGGGGAGGACCAGCGCACCAGATGCGTGCCGGGCACCTCGTCTTCCCGAAAGGAGCGGATGCCCAGTTCCTCGGGGTGTTTGGCTTGCCCTTCCACCCAGCCGCTTTTGCGACTGAGGCGCGCCAAAATTTGCTCGGCCAGGGTGATGGCCGTGCCGCTGGGCGCGTCCCGTTTGTGGATGTGGTGGGTTTCTTCGAGGGATACGTCGTACTGGGGCTGTGCCTCCATCAGGGCAGCCAGGTGTTCATTCACCGCGAAGAAGAGATTGACCCCGACACTGAAATTGGAAGCGTAGAAAAAAGCCCCGTTCAGGCGCCTGCAAAGGGCTTCGATTTCGGGCTTGCGCTCCAGCCACCCGGTCGTGCCGCTCACCACGGGCAAGCCCGCCTCCAGACAGGTGCGGATATTGGCGAAGGCGGCATCGGGGGTGGAGAATTCGATGACGACTTCCGCCCGTTGGAGGGTTTCGGTCTGGAGCAGGTGCCGCTCCTTCGAACCGATGCGCAGAACGACCCGGTCGCCTTCTTCCCGGGCCAGTTTTTCGATGGCGCGGCCCATCTTGCCGTATCCGATGAGTGCGATTTTCATGGCTGCTGGAGGTGGCAGGGTGCCCCGTTCAGGCCCTGCACCGATTGGGTTGTCGTGAAAAAATTGGCATTTTCGCTGCAAACCTAACCAAACCCACCATTCCTTCACCAACAAAACGGAGAACCATGAGAAAGTACACGGTTGAGTTCATTGGGACTTTTTTCCTGTTTCTGGCCATCGGCCTCAGCGCTCCCCTGGGGTCCTTTGCCCCTCTGGCCATCGGCAGCATGCTGATGGTCATGGTTTATGCAGGGGGGCACATATCCGGCGCTCACTACAACCCGGCGGTAAGCCTGGGCATTTGGTTGCGCGGAAAATTACCTGCCCGAGAATTGCTCCCCTACATGATAGCCCAAGTGGCGGGAGCCGTACTGGCCAGCTTCCTGGCGGGCTACCTGGGCGAAAAGCCCTCGGCAGCCATCAGCATGCAGGTCAATGCGGCCTTGCTGGCCGAATTCCTGGGCACCTTTGCGCTGGTTTACGTCATCTTGAACGTTGCCACCGCCAAAGGAACGGAAGGCAATTCCTTTTACGGCCTGGCCATCGGCTTTACGGTAGCCGCTGCCGCCTATGCCCTGGGGGGCGTATCCGGCGGGGCGTTCAATCCGGCGGTGGCTATAGCGTCTTGCATGAGTGGGGCGTTTTCTTGGCCCTCCATCTGGATGTACCTGGTCGCCAACTTTGCGGCCGGCGCCGTGGCGGCCTACGCCTTCAAATTCACGGCGAATGAATAATACCAAAGGGAGGGAGGAGGAATTATCCTTCCTCCTCCTTTCCTTTGCACGCTAAAACGACCAGCGATGAACAAAATTCGAAAAGCCTG
>CAZBYX010000011.1:0-17849 GCA_964496055.1 uncultured Saprospiraceae bacterium | reverse complement strand
CTCCTTTCCTTTGCACGCTAAAACGACCAGCGATGAACAAAATTCGAAAAGCCTGGCTCTGGGGGCTGTTTTCCATCCTCATCATCATTCAATTCATCCCGGTGGATCGCAGCGCCCCCCAAACGCCCCCCCAAGAGGGTTTCCTCGCCCTCGAAAACCCGCCGGAAAACCTCGCTCCCCTGCTGAAACAAGCCTGTTTCGACTGCCACTCCTACGACACGCGCTATCCCTGGTACGCCTATGTCGCGCCGGTTTCCTGGTGGCTGAACAACCACATCCAGGAAGGGCGCGAACACCTCAATTTCTCGACCTGGGCCGGCTACGACGCCGAGGACCGGGAAGAGCTGTGGGAAGAAATGGCCGAGGAGGTGGAAGAAGGCCACATGCCCCTGAAGAGCTACACCTGGGTGCACAAGGAAGCCCGCCTGAGCGACGAGCAACGCGCCGCCCTGGTCGAGTGGTTCGAGCAGCGAGCCGATGACTGACCCCTCCCCTCCAACCGCCAAACCCCCGCCTGCATGATCGAGCTTTTCTTCGGCGTGTTCGCAGCGCTTTTTTCGGTGGTCAACCCCTTCGGGGCGGTGCCCATTTTTCTGGCGCTGACGCCCCACTATTCCGAGCAGGAGCGCCGTGCCACCGCTTATCAGACCAGCATTTACTTTTGCCTCATTTTGCTCGCTTTCTTCTTTGCGGGCAGCTACATCCTCTCGTTCTTCGGCATCACCCTGAACGCCATCCGCATTGCAGGCGGCATCATCATTTTGAATTCGGGCTTCGCCCTGTTGGCGGGGCGCTTCAAGCAAAACCGGGCCATCACGAAGAAGGTACAGGAGGAAGCCCTGCAGAAGGAAGACATTTCGTTCTCTCCGCTGGCCATGCCCCTTCTGTCGGGCCCCGGTTCCATCTCCCTGCTCATCAGCCTCTATGCAGACAACGAAGGCTGGGGCGAGCGCTTCCTCATCGCCGTGGTCATCGTCCTGACGGCGGTGCTGGTGTACCTGACCCTGCGTTCGGCGCCCTTTCTGTACCGCCTGATGGGTGAATCGGGTTTGAGTGCCCTGTCGCGCATCATGGGCTTTCTGGTCATGGCCATCGGGGTTCAGTACATCATCGTAAGCCTGATGGACCTCGGCCGCCAATTGCTGGGGGCCGGCTGAGGAAGATTCGGGCGGAAAAGAAGAAAGGGTACGGTGGCAAGATGCGACCGTACCCTTTTTGGTTTGGGGGGTGGCGGAACGTCAGCGCATGAGCACCACGTCCCCCTTGAAGAGCTCGACTTCGCCGTCGGTGAATTCGATTTCGGCGAACCAGGTGAAGACGGCCGGATTCATGGGTTGGCCGCGATGGGTGCCGTCCCAGCCGGCGTCCTTGTCGTTGGGGTCGAAGTCCAGCAGGGTGAAGACGGGCTCGCCCCAGCGGTTGAAGATGAGGAAGCGCTTGACCCGGGTCACGCTGTTGCCCGCATAGATGCGGAACAGGTCGTTGGTGCCGTCGCCGTCAGGGCTGAAGGCGTTGGGGATGTACACGGGGCGCTCCTTGCGCACGAAGAGGGTCATCTTGTCGGTCGCGGTGCAGACTCCCTTGCGCACGGTGACGCTGAAGCTCATCTGCTGGGTCGGATGGATGAAGAAACTCTCGCAGGTATCGCAGAAGACGGCGGGCGTCCAGATGACCTCATCGAGGGAATCGAAGGGGATGCTGACCAGGACGGTGATGCGCACGCTGTCGCCCAGGGTGGCGATGTTCTCGTCCTCGAGGTCGTTGATGAGCTCGACGAGCAGTTCTTCGGGTTCGCCGATGGCGAAGGCGGTGGAAAACTCACAGCCCTTGGAATCGCGCACGACGATGGTGTAGGTGCCCGCCGAGAGGTTGGTGAACTGGCTCTGGCTGCTGAAGGGCCCGCCGTTGAAGGAGTACTCGTAGGGCGGGGAGCCTCCCGTTACGGTTTCGAGGATGATGAAGCCGTCGTGCTCACCGAAGCAACTGACGTCGGAGAGGGCGAAGATAGGTTCGGGGATGTCGTCGCTGAGGGTGACGACCACTTCGTCCTCGTCGCTGCAGCCGGTTTCGTTGTCGGTGACTGTCAGCGAGTAGGTACCGGGGGTGGTCACCAGGGGGAAGGGCTCGTTGCCCAGGCCGTTGTTCCAGGTGTAGGTGACGTTGCCGGTGCTGGAGCCGGGCCCGCCTATTTCGACCTCGGTGACGGAGCAGTTCAGCTCCTGGTCTTCGCCGGCATCGGCGGTGGGCAGCGGATGGACGACCACCGCCACCTGTTCGGCATCGTCGGGGCAGGGGTCGGGCCCGTCCACGGTATAGGTGAACAGGTAGGTGCCTTCACCCACGCCGGCGGTGTTGAAGGTGCCGCTGACGGGGTTGCCGCTCGCATCGAGCCATTGGCCGCCGGGGTCGGCGCCGCTAAGGGTGTCGGCCAGGTTGATGATGGTGCCGTCGCCGAAGCAGACCTCGAAATCGCCCAGGGCGACGCCCGCGCTCACGGGCTGATTGACGAAGGCGGTGGCGGAAGCGCCGGCCGAATTGCTGCAACCGGTGCCCAGGTCGGTGACGCTGACCAGCGTGAGGGTGGTGGTCTGGGTGGGATGGAGGGTGATGGTTTGCCCGTTGGGCACGTTGTTCAGCGTGATGTCGGAGTTGCCGTCGTTGTACACCACATCGTAGGGGCCCGTGCCCGTCATGCTGAGGACGAACTTGGCTTCGTCGCCGCTGCAGACGGTCAGGTCCTGGCTGATGTCAATGGTGGGCAGCTCGTAGAAGACCACGGGCGTGCCGGCGGTGATGTGGAGGCAGAGGTCGTCGAAGTCCACGCCCCCTTGCCCGTCCCCGTCACCGGCTACGGCGCTGATGTAGTAGGTCTGGCCGAAATTCATCACGCCGGGGATGAAGCCGAATTCGGGGGTGGTGCCGGTGGCGAGGATATTGCCCAGGATGTTGCCCGCGGCATCGTGCAGCACGAAGATGAGGTTGTCGTCGGGGTCCAGGAAGAGGTTGGTGTCATCGTGGAAGCCCTGGACGAGGTCATCGGGTCCGCAGCCCTGGTCTTGGCCGGTCATGGCGCCGGCGTTGGTATCGCAATCGCAGGCGAAGGCACCTGAAATTTCGATGGGCCCGCAGCCGAAGGCGTCGTCGATGAAGAACTGGTAGGAGCCTTCGTTCGGAATGTCCTCGCTGATGAACACATTGCCGGAGAAGGTGCCGGAGCCGCCGGAAACCATGTAGGTGGCGGGGTCACCGCCTTGGAGGGTGACTTCGAGGTGGAAGAAGTCGTTCGTGGCATCGCAAACGCGCTCGACGTTCACCACCTGGGGCGCCCGATGCACACCCACCACGGCCGCACCCGAGACGTCGCCCGGGCAATTGGCGTCCGAGACGTCGAGCAGGGTGTAGGCGGTGGTTTGGTTGGGGCTGAGGGTGATGGTGTGGTTGGGGTTGGAGGTGGTTTCCGTGAACACATTGCCCTGGTCATCCTGGTAGGTGAAGGTCCAGGGTGGGTTGCCGGTGAAGGTGAAGGTCAGGTCTGTGGACTCACCGGCGCAGATATCGGCATCGCCGAGCAAGACGGCGCTGGGGATTTCGTGCCACACCACCGGCACGTCGTTGGAGACGATGCGGCAGGGGTCGATGAGGTCCACGCAGCCGGAGCCGTCGTCGTTCCCGGCGATGGCACTGACGAAGTAGGTGGTCTCGAAGGCCATGGTGCCGGGGTCGAAGGGGAAGACGGGCTCGTTGGGGTTGGTGGCGATGGGGTTGAAGGGGTCGCCGGTGTGCAGCAAGAAGCACAGCACGTCGTTCGAGTCGAGCACTTCGCCCCCCAGATAGAGGCCCGTAGCGGAAACGGGCTGCGCCCCGCAGAACTCCTGCGGGTCGGGTTGGAAGCTGCCCACCTCGGTGCCGCACACGCAATCGACGAACTGCCCGAAGACCACCGGGCCGCAGCCGTTGCCGTCGTCCACGATGAACTGGTAGGTGGTGGCCTTGGGAATCTCGTCACTGACGAAGGTGTTGCCCGTCAGGGTGCCGGGATGGCCGCTCACCGTGTAGGAGCTGGGGTCCCCTCCAACGATGGTGAAGGTGACCGTGTAGTGCGTCAGCGGGAAGTTGCACTGCTCGATGACGTTGATGACCTCCGGCGGGCGATTGACCAACACCGTGGCGCTGCCGTCCGCGGGGCCGACGCAGGTGGCCGTGCGGACGTCCGTCAGGGTGTAGGTGGTGGTGTCGTTGGGGTTGACGGGGATGAGCAAGGGGTTGTCGGTGATGTTGCTCAGTTGCACCACGTTGCCCTGGTCGTCCTGGTATTCGATGCTCCAGGGGCCGGTGCCGGTGAAGGTGACCGTCAGGTTGGCGGTCTCTCCGTTGCAGATGGCCTGCGAGCCGTCCAGCACCGCACCCGGAATCTCGTAAAAGACGACCGGGGTGCCGACGGCCACCTGCAGGCAGCGGTCGTTCAAATCGATGACACCCGGCACAACCTGGTTGCCGACCACCGCGGAAATGTAGTAGGTGGTGCCGTATTGCATGGTCGCCGGGTCGAAGGAGAAGGTCGGGGCGTCGTTCCAGGCCAGGACGTTGACCAGCGTGTTGCCCGCCCCTTCGTGCAGGGCGAAGAGGAGCTCGTCGTCGGGGTCGAGAAACTGGCTGGCATCGTCGTAGGGGGCCGTGACGGGCCCTTCCCCACATTCTTCGATGAGGGCGGAGCCCATGTCACCCACGAGGGTGTTGCAGGGGCAATCCACTTGCGGGTCGGAAACGGTGACCGGGTTGCAATCGTTGGCATCACTGACGACGAAGGAGTATCCCAGGCCCTGCGGAATGGAGTCGCTGGTGAACACCGTCCCCGAGACGTCGAAGCTGCCCGAAAAGGGCGTCACGCTGTAGGAAGCGGGGTCGCCCCCGCTGATGGTGAAGGTGACGCGATAGGCCGTGGCGGTGGCATTGCAGGACACCTGCACGTTGCTCACCTGGGGTGCGTCGTTGACGATGACCTGGGCGGTGCCGGCACCGCTGTTCTGGCAGCCGTTGGCATCGGTGACGGTGCCGAGGGTGATTTGCCCGGCCTGAGCTTCGGGAATGTTCAGGGTGAAGGGCGAAGCGTTGACGTTGAGCGGGGTTTGGGGGGTGCCGTCCACCAGCCATTCCACCGTCCAGGGGGCGGCGCCCGTCAGGTCGATGGTGAGGGGCACTACGTCACCGCTGCCTTGGCAAATGTCGCCGCCGCCGCTGAGCTGGGCGGTGGGCAGGGCGTTTTCCACCACCGTCCCCTGACCGGAGACGGTGCCCGGGCATCCGGTGGGGTCGCTGACGTTGGTCAGCACGTAGGCACCGGGGGTGTTGGTCTGCAGGTCGAAGGGGCTGCTGTTGATGACCAGCGGGGTTTGCGGCGTTCCGTCAATGGTGTAGTCCACCGTCCAGGGGGCCTGGCCGGTGAGCGTAATGGTCAGGCTGACGGGGTTGGGATCGCCCGAGCAGAAGTCCACCGTTCCGTCAAGGGCGGCGGTGGGCCCGTCGTCGATGACGACGTCGAGGCAAATGGGGGCGGTGGAGCCGCACTCATTGTCGGCGGTCACGCAAACCGTCCCCCCCGTCAAACCCGTCCAGTCCACGTCCCAACAGGTGTTCGTCACGGTAAAGGTGCCGTTGGGGGTGGTCCAGGTGTAGGTGTCGGCCCGGAGGACGGGGTCGATGCAATAGGATTGGAGGCTGGGGTCGGAGTCGCACAGGTCGGTGGGCTGGTTGGGTTGGAAGGCGGGCGGTTCGGGGACGTCGTTGACGTTGACGTCGAAGCAGTTGGAGGCATCCCCGCAATCGTTGGCCATGGTCACGCAGACCTGGTAATCGCCCACGGCCACCCCCGTGAAGTCCACGTCCACGCTGGGGCCCGAGCCGGTGATGGAAGCCCCGCCGGTAGCCGACCAGGAGTAGGTGGGGTTGGGGCCGGCGTCCGGGTTGGTCACCGAGAAGGTGTGGGTGGTACCGGAGCAGAGGCTGTCCACCCCTGCGATTTGAGGCGTGGCGGGCGCTTCGCTGATGGTTACGTCGATGCAGGAGGTGGGCCCGACGCCGCAATCGTTTTCGGGGGTCACGCAAACCTGCGTCGTTCCGGTGCCGCTCCAGTCGATTTGAATCGTATCGCCGGGGGCGCCGCTGGTCACCGTGATGGGGTCGCCGTTGGAGTTCGTCCAGGTGTACTGCGTAACGCCGGGGCCGGTGGGGTTGTCGGCGGTGAAAGTGTTGCCCCCGCCGGCGCAGGGGGTGCTGGCATCGATGGCGATGTCGGGTGCATTGGGGAACTGGATGTTCTCGATGACATCCACGCATTCGGTGTCGGTGCAGGCCACGCCCTGGCGTTCGTGGGTGACCGTGAGGCAATACTGCCCGGGGGCGTTCACCTGGATGATGGCCGAATCCGCCGGGGTGATGATGCCCGGCCCCGTCCAGGAATAGGAGGTCGTGCCGGCATAGCCGGCCACTTCCCCGGCCTGAGAGGAGCCGGAGCCGTCCAGGGTGATGATGGAGTCGGCGCCGCAGCCGATGTCGTTGTAGGGCCCGACCACGGCCTGCGGGTCGAGGATGAGCAGGTTGAGGTTGATGGTGCTGTCGCAACCCTGGTAGCTCTCACACACCGGATTGAACAAACCCGATTCGTCGAACACCTGGTTGCACTGGAAGTGCACGTAGCCGGCACAGGCCGTGACCGTATCGAAGCTCGGCGGCACCACCACCGGCAAGACCGTCAGGAAAACGGTGCTGTCGCAGCCCAGGTAGCTGGCACCCGGCAGGGTGATTTGATAGGCGCCGGGGTTGCAAATCAACTCGCCGTTTCCGGGGTAGGGCTCACACTCGCCCAGGCAGATGTCCATCTCGTCCGTGCCCATGGGCGGCGGGTCCACGGTGACGTCGAAGCAGAAGGGGTTGGGGTTGGGCCCGCACACATTGGAAACCAACACGCAGACCTGCGCCGTACCGGGGTCCGTCCAGTCGATGTTGATGATGTTGCTGTTGGGGTTGCCGGTGATGACGCCGATGGGCGGGGTGATGCTCCAGAGGTAATCGTCGGTGGCGGGAACGGGCGGGATGATGTAGGGCACGTTCAAGCCGGGGCAAACGGTGGTTTGACCGATGACGGGGCCCGTGGGGTCGGGGGGTGGCCCTTCCAGGGTTTGGCCTTCGGTCAGGGTGACGGTGTAGTCGCAAATGTCCCCCGCGCAGCCGTCCACCAGGACGAAGTACTGCTGCCCGATGATAAGGCTGTTGGTCTGCAGGGTGTATCCCCCGGGGCTGCAAGGGCAGGCGGTCGTGACCGGGTTGCAGGAGGCATCGTAAATCCCCCCGTGCAAACCCAAACCGTTCAAACAGTTGGTGCCCGTGATGACGAATCCGAAGTTCGTACTGCCGGCATAGAAGCCGAAGTACTGCGGGTTGTTGATGACGTTCGAAGGGCAGCCGGGGAATACCTGATCGGGGCCTACCTGGGGGGGCATTTCCGCGCAATAATCGTTGAACGGACCACAGACCACGGGGCCCGGGCAGGTAGGAGAGGGCGGGTCCGCACCCGGCGGCGGACAAACGGGCTGCGCCTGGATTTGCAGCCAACAAACAGTCAGGGTGAACAGTAAAGCTCTCTTCATGGTCTCTGTTTTAAGCCACCGGTCGATTCCTTTTTTCTACGGGCCGAACCGGCGCCAATTGTTTTCCAATTGGACAGTGCAAAAATAGCTTCTTTCACAGGATGCACTTTTTGCCAAATGGCCGTCTTGGGGGCGTCCTGTTGGAAAAGCCGCAACATTCCCGCGATTTCGTTGAACGAAATCCATCGGTGTTTTCCACATCACAGACTTCAGGAGCAGGGAAAAAAGCGGAGGGCTCCACAAGGTACGCATTTCCAGCCAATTCCCTAACGAATCAGCAGCACGTCACCCTTGAACAACTCCACCTCTCCGTCGAGGAACTCGATTTCGGCAAACCAGGTGTACACGCCCTGGTCCAGCTCCTGGCCGCGATAGGTGCCGTCCCAGCCTTCGCCGGGGTCATTGGGCAGCATATCGAGTTTTTCGAAGACCGGCTCGCCCCAGCGGTCGAAGATGCGCAAGGCGTGGATGCGTACCACGCTGCGCCCCCCGAAGACGTAGAAGCGGTCGTTGATGCCGTCGCCGTCGGGGCTGAAGACGTTGGGGATGAACACCGGCCGCGAGCGGTCCACGACGAGCAGCAGTTCGTCCTGGGCGGTGCAGCCGTTGAGGTCTTCCACGATGACTTGGATGCGGGTGGTGTGGGTGGGCTGGACGAGGGGTTGGAGGCACAGGGGGCAATCGGGCACCAACCCTTCCGGCAACCAGATGACCTGCTGCAATTGACTGGGAAAGACGGTCGGCAGGGCTTCCAATTGCACCTCGTCGCCCAGTTGCAGGGTGTTGTCGGTCAAGCCTTTGGCTTCGAGGAAGACCTCCAATTCGGGGGGCTCCTGCAATTCGATGAGGGTGTTCCACTCACAACCCTGGGCGTCCTGGATGGTCAGTTCGTACTTGCCCCCACCCAAACCGAGAAACTGGGGGTTGGTGGTGAAGGGTGCGAAGTTGAGGGAGTAGGTGTAGGGGGGCGTGCCGCCGAACACTTCTTCGATGACGATGCGCCCGTCGCGTTCGCCGAAGCAGGTAGGGGGTTGGGCGAGGATGTCCGCGTCGTTGGGCACCGCATCGCTCAGCTCCACGGCGACGGTGGCGGTGGAAGAGCAACCATTGCTCTGATTGGTCACCGTCAGCTGATAGGTTCCCGGAGCATCCACCACGGGCTGCAGCCCCGAGGTTCCGCTGAGGAAATTGCCGTCGGCGGTGCTCCACTCCAGGGCGAACCCCGGCCCCGAATCACTTCCCGAGGCATCGAGGGTGACGCTCTCCACGATGCAGGTGAGCTGGTCGGGCGGGGCGATGGTAGCCAGGGGAGCGACTTTGTCCTCTTCCACCAGGGCGGTGGCGGTGGCGCTGCACCCCTGGGCATCCGTCACGGTGAGGGTATAGGTTCCGGGCAGGTCCACGGTCGGGTTGGGCAGGTCGGAGCTGAAGCCTCCGGGCCCCGTCCAGCTGAAACTGACGTCGGGCAGGTTGGCGCTGCCCACCAATTGCAAGGAAGGCTGGGCACAGGTCAGCACCCCGCCCTGAGCCTCGGCCACCGGGACGGTGGGGTCTTGCTCGACGAGCACGGAGGTCTGGGCCGTGCAGCCGTTCGGTCCCGTGACGAGCAGCTCATAGGTGCCCGCCTGGCTGACGGAAACCACCGCCTCGGTGGACAGGACGCTCCCTTCGAAACTCCAGCTGAAAGTCGCGCCGGGGGTGGACGAGCTCCCCTCCAGGGTCACGACCGGCTCGGCACAGGTGATGGGGCCGGAAACGGAGGCGCTCACCTCCGGCGCTTCGGTGTCTTGCACCACCAAAACGGAAGCCGAAGCCGAACAGCCGTTGGGCGCACTGACGGTCAACAGGTAGGAGCCCGGAACACTCACCGTCACATTCTGGGCGAATGCCTGGAAACTGGGCCCCTCCCAGAAATACTCCACGTCCGGATGGCTGGAACTGCCGCTCAGCTCCACTTCTTGCACCAGGCAGGTCAACTGCCCGCTGACCGAAGCGCTCACCTGCGGCACATCCGCATCGAGCAAGACGCTGACCGTTTCTTCCGCGGTGCAGCCGTTCGGGGCGGTGACCAACAGGTGGTAGTCGCCTGCTTCACTCACTTCGGGGTTTTGCTCCTGCAGCACCGTTCCCGCAGGGGTGGTCCATTGGTAGGTCACGCCGGGGGTGGTGGAGGAAGCGCTCAGGGTGACGGTGGGGTTGGTGCAGGTGATGGTGCCCCCCGAAGCCATGATTTGGGGGGGAGCGGTGTTGTCCACCACTTCGGCGGTGGCCTGGGCGGTGCAGCCGTTGGCGGCGGTGACGACCACCGTGTAGCTGCCGGGAAGGGTGACCACCGGGTTTTGTTGGTTGGAGCTGAAGCCGCCGGGTCCCGTCCAGCTGAAAGTCGGGTTGGGGGCATTGGTGGCGGCGATGAGGGTATCCTGGGGTTCGGCGCAACTGATGATGCCGTTGCCCACGGCCACCTGCGGCACGTTGGCGTCGAGGTCCACCACGGCGGTAGCGGTTTGGGTGCAGCCGTTGGGGGCGGTGACGGTCAGCGTGTAGGTGCCTGCCTCGCTCACCTTGGGGTTCTGCTCATTGGAAGTGAAGCCCCCGGGGCCGCTCCACGAATAGGTGACCCCCGGTGTGCTGGAAGTCCCCGTCAGGGTCACACTGCCCGATTGGCAGGTGAGGGTGCCGCCCGAAGCCTGCGCATCGGGCGCAGCGAAGTCGGCGACCACCACGGCCTGGGCGCTGCTCTGGCAGCCGTTGGGGGCCGTCACCGTCAGGGTGTACAGCCCGGCCACGGCAATGTCCGAGGGGTTTTGCTCGGTCGAGGTATAGCCGGCGGGGCCGCTCCAGCTGAACGTGACCCCCGGCGTCGTGGAATTGCCCTGAATTTGGACGACGGTGTTGGCGCAATCGAGCGTGTTGCCGAAGGCTTCGGCATCGGGGGAGAGGGTATCCATGTCCACCACGACGAAAGCCTGACTCGTACAGCCATTGGGCGCCGTGGCGGTCACCTCGTAGGTGCCCGCAGAGGAGACCAGCGGGTCGGGCAGGGTGGACATGAAGCCGCCGGGCCCCGTCCAGCTGAACTGCGTACCGGGCAGGGAGCTTTCCACCGAAAGGTTTTGCTCGGGTTCGGCACAGGTGAGGGTCGCCCCCGAAGTGTTGAGGAGGGGCTCTTCGAAATCCCCCGAAACGAGCGCCACGGCCTGCGCCGAGCAGCCGTTGGGCGCCAGCACCGTCAGGGTGTAGCTGCCGGTATCGCTGACGTTGACCACCGGGTCGGTGGAGGAAAAACCATTGGGTCCGCTCCAGGAGAAGCTCACGCCAGGGGTGTTGCTGTTCCCCTGGAGGGTGGCGCTGGGGTTGTTGCAGTCGAGCAGGGCATCGTTGACCGCCACATCGGGCAAATCGGCATCCTGGGCAATGGTTGCCTCCACCTGCGTGGTGCAGCCGTTGGGCGCGGTGACGGTGAGGGTGTAGATGCCCGCTTGCGTCACTTGCGGGCTCTGCTCATTGGAGCTGAAGCCGCCGGGCCCGCTCCAGGAATAGGCCACGCCCGGCGTGGCGCTGTTGCCCTGCAGGGTGGCCGTATTGCTCAGGCAGGTCAGGGTGTCGCCCAGGGCGGAGGCGTCGGGGGGCAGGGTGTCGAGGTCCACCACCGCGGTCACGGTGTTGGTGCAGCCGTTGGGCGCCGTGACGGTGAGGATGAAATCGCCCGGCATGGCGGCCACGGGGTTCTGCACGGTGGTCATGGCTCCGTTGGGCGCCTGCCACAGGTAGGTGACGCCCGGCGTGGAAGAGGAGCCCTGGAGCGTCACTTCGAGGCTGTCGCAGGTCAGGGTGCCGCCGATGGCCAGAGCATCGGGGGGCGTGATGTCCTGGAGCACTTCGGCGAAGGCCTGCCCCGTACAGCCGTTGGGAGCGGTCACCACCAGCTCGTAGATGCCCGGGGCATCCACCATGGGGGAGGGCTGAATGGAGGCAAAGCCGTTGGGGCCCGTCCAGGAGAAGGTCACGTTGCCGCCGCTCACCTGGGGCACGAGGAAGACCTCCGTCTGGGCGCAAGTCAGCGTGCCGCCGGTAGCGGAAGCAACCGGCGCCACCGTATCGATGGTCACCGCGGCGATGTCGGTGGCCTGGCAGCCGTTGGGCGCCGTGACGGTGAGGATGTAATTGCCCGGCAGATCGACCGTCGGCACCTGCTCATTGGAGCTGAAGCCGCCGGGCCCGCTCCAGGAATAGGTGACCCCCGAAGTGGAAGAAGACCCCGAGAGGGGGATGCCGGGGAAGGAGCAGGTGAGGGTGCCGCCCGTAGCCTGAGCATCGGGGGGCTGTTGGTCGGCCAGCACCTGGGTCGTATCGCTGGCCGAGCATCCGTTGGGCCCCGTCACCGTCAGGATGTATTCGCCGGGGGTGTCCACGGTGGGGCTGGGTTCGTTGGAGGTGTAGCCGTTGGGGCCCGTCCAGGCATAGCTCACGCCCGGGGTGGCCGAGCTTCCGTTCAGGGGAATCTGGGGCTGGGAACAGGTGAGCGTGCCGCCCGTAGCGGAAACGTCGGGAACGGCGTTATCCCCCAGGACTTCCGCCAAATCCTGGGCGGAGCAGCCGTTGGGGGCGGCCACCGTGAGGGTGTAGGTTCCGGGTTCGCTGACGGTGGGGTTTTGTTCGTTGGAGGTGTAGCCGTTGGGGCCGGTCCAGGAATAGGTCACGCCCGGGGTCGAGGAATTGCCCTGCAAAGTGATGCTGGGGTTGCTGCAATCCACGGTGCCGCCGGTGGCCTGGGCATCGGGCAAATTGACATCGGCGGGAACCTCGAGGGAGTCCGTCGCGAAGCAGCCATTCGGAGCGGTGACGGTCACGTAATACATGCCCCCCTCCGTCACGACGGGGTCTTCGGCATCGGAGGTGAAGCCGTTGGGGCCCGTCCATTCGAAGACGGGGTCCGTCACATTGGTCGTGGCATCGATGGTGTCGCTGGGGTTGTCGCAATCGATGGCGGCGGAAGCCAGGGTGATTTCCGGCAGGGTGGCATCCTCCTCCACGGTGAAGTGGAGGGTGTCCACGCAGGCGACGCTGTCCACTTCTGCCGTAACGCGCAGGATGTACTCCCCCCCCTGCACGACGGTGAAGAAAGTATCGGTGCCGAGGACGTTTTCGTTGGTATCCAGCCACTCGAAACTCAAATCCCCCGCCCCCACCGAGCCACTCGCATCGAGCAGCACGGAATCCAGGGCGCAGCCCAGTACCGGCAGGGTGTCGGGTTCGAAGCTGGCCTCCGTGCCGATGACGATGAGATTGAGGACGATGGTGCTGTCGCAGCCCACATAATTGGCCCCTTCCAAAACGATTTCGTAGGTGCCCTCGTCGCAATAGTCATCGCCGGCCACTTCGACGCAGGTGCCGGGGCAAACCACTTCCACGATGGGGTTGATGCTGAAGGTTCGGGGCGTGAGGATGAGCTGGACGATGCTGTCGCAACCCTGCTGAGAGGTGAAATGCAAATCGTACACCCCGGGGGCGGTGAAGACCTGTCCGTTGGGCGCGGTGTAGGTGTCGCCGATGCAGATGCTGTCTTGCATGGGGGGCGTGACCAGCGGCGTCACGATGACGGGAACGCAGGTGGGCGGGGAGGTGTTGCAGCCGTCGGAGGCTTCCACACACAGCGTGTAGGTGCCGGGGAAGCCCCAGGCCACCTCGGCCATGTTGGTTCCGCCGAAGTCGTTGACGGCGGCGTTGGGCGGGTCCACCGTCCAGGTATAGGAGTAGCCGGGGGTGTTGGGCACCATGTAGGTTTCGACCGCGCCGGGGCAGGTGGTGGTGGCGCCGTCCAGGGGGGCGGGGGCGGGTGGGAGCCCGCCGTTGGGCGGCACGTCGATTTGGGCGGTGCCGGCAAACTGGATGCTGAAGCCCACCCCGTTGGTGGTGATGTTGTCGGCGATGAGCCAGTACTGGGTCCCGGCCACGAGGTTGACGGTGGGCTGCCATTCGGTGGTGGTCGTGACGCCGAAGGTTTGCTGGGGCGTGGAGGAAATCCCCGTCACGACGAAGGGGCCCGGTGGGGTGATGGGGCCCGTGTAGTCGCAGGAAACGACCTGGGTCATGGGGCCGCATGGGCATTCACCGGTGTAGAGGGCGAAGTCATAGTCGGCGCCCAGGTTCCAGGGCGTGATGGCCATTTCGAAGGTGCCGGAGGTGGTGGCCACGAAGGTGAACCACCAGGTGTCGTGTTCGTTGGTGGCCAGGCACGAGCAGTTGGAAAGCGGTTCGGGGGTTCCGTTGCCACCGATGTTGGGGATGGCGAAGGGCGCTCCGTCGGTGGGGGTGGCGTTGCAGCAATCCTGTTGGGCGGAGAGGGTTAAGGGCAAGCACAAGACAAGGAATAGGACGTAAAAACCCTTCATAACTCTGTTTTAGAGGTGGCTCGGATGGTGTTTGCGCGTTCCAACTTGAACAGACGGCAGAAAATTTTCAGGCAGGAAGCCGAATTGGTTTTGGGGGAAGGGGAAAGGGAGTAAGTCGGCTTGGGCAGCAAGAATCGAAATAGGCGTTTCGCGGCGTGGCAAGCAAAAATACGCAAATCCCGCCGGGGGCAAATAATTCTTCCTCCTTTTTTGACGCCCCCCCGATAGTGTTCATGCTGCGGGAGTGCGGGGTTAGTATAAAATTGGACCCGAACCTCCACGCACCCCCACACTCCGCACCGTTCGAGGGTTGGGGGCGGGTTCGTGGCGACAAGCCCTTACCTTTGCCGCATGAGCAAACCCTCGCAGCGGTCCCTGGCCCTGGCCCGGCATTTTTACCGGGAAACCCTGAAGGTTCTGGATGCCCCGGATGCCACCCCGGAAGGGCGTGCCGCCGCCCTGTACCACCTCTTCGAGTTGGTGCTGGAGGAAGCGGTGCGGGAAGAACGCCTGCAATTCTCCACCGCCTTTTCCCGCCTGGCGTACGTGTGCTATCGGTATCGGGTGAGCAAAGAAAACCGCCGGCTCTTGCACGCCTTCCGCAAGGAAGGACACCCCGCCGAACCCACTTCCCCGGAACGCAAGTGCGCCTTGGGCCTGCCCGCCCTCTGTACGGCGGTGGAAGCCGTCTTCGAGGTGCCCCCTCCCGAAGACCTGCGCAGCCGCTTGCCGGCGGAAAACCCGTTGCCGCCCGTGGAGGCCGGCGTCCGCCGCTTTCTGCGCGAGCTGCGTTTCGTTGCCATCGAATTGAAAAACGAAGCCGAAGAGCTGCTCGGCTTCGACGAGGACCGCCCCGAAGAAATCCTGCGGGTGCGCTTCAACCGCGCCGACCGCAACGAACACTTCACCCCTTCCATCCGCCTGCTGAAGCGGGTTTTCGGGTTCCCCACCCTGCTCAACTTGCTCGATGTGGAGGTGGACGAGCAGGGCGTCCTGCATCCGCAAGCCTTCATCCTCGAGCCCGATTTCTTGCTCGACGTCAGCGCCGTTGCCGAATGCTTCCAGGGGTCGAAAGCCGAACCCCTCCTCTACCTGCTGAACAAGTTGCTTCCCTACCGGGTGAACCTGCCCCTGCTTCGGGGGAAAATCGCCAACTTCTTCCTGGACGAAGCCCTCAACGAACCCGAGGCGAGCTTCGAGGAAGTCTTCGCCCGCACCTTCCGCCTCGCCCCCCTGCCCTATGCCCGCTTCCGGGACGAGGAGGTCCGCCAACTGCAGCAGGAGCTCCGCCTCCACTTCCGCAACCTGCAGGAGGTCATCGCCCGGCACCTGCCCGAAGCGGAAATCGAACCCCAAAACTGCCTGCTCGAACCCGCCTTCTTCTCCCCGCGCTACGGCTTGCAGGGCCGCCTGGACCTGTTCCACCGAAGGGGGGAGCGAGCCGCCATCGTGGAGCTGAAGAGCGGTCGCCCCTTCCGGGCCAACCGCCACGGTATCGGAGCCAGCCACTTCATCCAGACCCTCCTGTACGACCTGCTGGTGCGCTCCGTACACGCCGGCAAGCTCGATGTGGCCTGCTACATCCTCTACTCCGGGCTGGAGAGCACGCCCCTGCGTTGGGCACCCAAAGTGCAGGCTCAGCAACACGAGGCGCTGGTGCTCCGCAACCAACTGGTCGCCCTGGAACGCGAGCTGGCCGGGCTGTTCGTCAGCCCCGAAGGATGGCCCCGCTGCAGGCGCTGGCTGCAACGCTTCCACCCGCAGCGCTTCCCCCACCTGCAAGGTTTCAGCCGCCGCGACATGGAGGCCGTCCACGGCGTCCTGAGCGGGCTCGACAGCCTGGAACAAAAGTATTTCTGCGCCTTCCTGGGCTTCATCGCCCGCGAACAGCAATTGGCCCGGCTGGGTGCCGCCAACTCCGAGCAACGCAACGGCCTGGCGGCTCTCTGGCTCGACCCCCCCGCCCTGAAAGCCGAACGCCAAGACCTGCTCAGCCACCTCGAAGTGGCGGAAATCCGCGTGCGGGAAGCCGAACCCCTGCTCCGCTTGCGCAAAAGCCCCCAAACCGAAACCCTGGCCAACTTCCGACCCGGCGACATCGCCGTCCTCTACCCCCTCGACGCACCTGCTCCCCCCGTGCTCCACAGCCAGATTTTCAAGTGCACCCTGTTGGAAATCCACCCCGACGAAGTGGTGGTCTGCCTGCGCAGCCGCCAGTTCAACCAGCGCATCTTCGAGGAAAAAACCCGCTGGAACCTCGAACCCGACATGATGGACACCGGCTTCCTGGCCATGAGCCGCGGCCTGTTCGCCTTCGCCAAAGCCCCCAAACAGCGCCGCGAGCTCCTGCTCACCCTCCAACCTCCCGCCCCTCCGCAACCCCTCGCCTTCCAACCCCTGCCCCAACTGACCTCCCACCAAAACGCCGTCCTCCAAAAAGCCCTCGAAGCCCGCGACTACTTCCTCCTCTGGGGGCCGCCCGGCACGGGAAAGACCAACCGCCTGCTGAAACATCTGGTGGATTACCTCTTCCGGCACAGCTCTCAAAACATCTTGCTGCTGGCCTACACCAACCGCGCCGTGGACGAAATCTGCGGCGCCCTGGAAGAAGTGTTGCCCGAGAACAGCCCCGGCTACCTGCGCATCGGCTCCCGCTATGCCACCGCCGAGCCCTATCGGCCGCGCCTGCTGTCCCTTCAGCTCGAGTCCATCCGCACCCGAAAAGAACTGCGCGCGCTCATCGACGGCCATCGCCTGGTGGTGGGCACCCTGGCCAGCTTCGACAACGTCCGCGAGGACATGCTCGCCCTGAAAAAGTTCGACCTCGTCGTCATCGACGAGGCCTCGCAAATCCTCGAGCCCCAGCTCGTGGGCCTGCTCACGCACTTCCCCAAAGCCATCCTCATCGGTGACCACCGCCAGTTGCCGGCCGTCGTCCAACAAGCACCCCACCTCACCGCCATCCAGGACGGGGAGTTGAAAAGCATCGGTCTGAACGACCTGGCAGACTCGCTCTTCGAGCGCCTCTTTCGCCGCTGCCGGCAACAAGGGTGGTCGCAGGCCTTCGACATCCTCGAAGAGCAGGGCCGCATGCACCGCGACCTGATGGAGTTCCCCAACCGGCAATTCTACGACGGCATCCTCAAAACCCTCCCCGAAACCCTGCCCACCGGCCTGCGCCAAAGCGCCCCCCTCGAACGCTCCCTGCCCCCCGACGCCACTGCCCTCGAAAAAGCCCTCGCCAGCCAGCGCCTGCTCTTCCTCTCCACCCCCATCGACCTGCACTCCCCCACCCTGAAAACCAATGCCCACGAAGCCCGACAGGTCTTGCACGTGCTCCTGGCCCTCCGGCGCCTCTTCGAGGCTTCCCAACAACCCCTCGACTGGTCCCAGGTGGGCATCATCACCCCCTACCGCGCACAAATCGCCCTGCTCAAAACCACCCTGGCGAAAGCCGGCCTGCCCGCCGACCGCCTCACCATCGACACCGTGGAACGCTACCAGGGCGGCGCCCGCGACGTCATCGTCCTTTCCCTGTGCACCAACGCCCTGGAGCAAATCGACGCCCTGGTCAGCCTCTCCAGCGATGGGGTGGACCGCAAGCTCAACGTCGCCCTCACCCGCGCCCGCGAGCAACTCGTCGTCATCGGCAACGCCGAATTGCTCGAACGCAACCCCTCCTACGCCGCCTTCCTCGCTTTCCTGAAGGAAAAAGGGGCGCTTTGCCAAACCCTAAGCCTGGAAATGAATCGCGAAACGGCCCGACCTTGAAATCGCCCAATTGATTAGGCTGCCCTGCGGGGGAAGAGAAGTT
>CAZBYX010000010.1:0-28439 GCA_964496055.1 uncultured Saprospiraceae bacterium | reverse complement strand
CCCCCGCCCTCACCTACCGCCCCATCCGCATCCGCAGCGGGGAGGACACCAACGTGCCCATCCAACTGGAAAAGGCCTTTCCTCCGCCCGAATCTCCCCCGCCCGCCCCCGAACCCGAAACCCTGCCCTCCTTTGCCCAATACCTGGAAGCCCTCCAAAACGGAGACGAGTCCCCCGAAAACCGATTCCTGCTCGCCGGGGCTTGTTTCGGGCCCGGAGTTTTTCAGCTCACCCCCCAGGTCATAGCCGCCCTGGACAACCTCCTCTTCCTGCTGAACGAATACCCCTCCCTTCGCCTGGTGCTCGAAGTGCACAGCGAAACCCTCGGCAGCCCGGCCGAAAACATGGCCCTCTCCGTAGCGCGCGGGCAGGAAATCCTCGAATGGCTGAAACAGGAAGGCATCGCCGCCGAGCGCATCCGCGTGCGCGGTTTCGGCGAACTGCACCCCCTGCACCCCTGCCCCGAAGACTACCACTGCAGCATGGACGAACACCTCTCCAACCAGCGCATCGTGGTGCAGGTGTTGGGCTTTTGAACATACCCCGCCGACGTCGTTTTCTCATTTTCGGTTATTTTTAGGCATTGGGGCATACTTCCAGGCAAGACCCCCGCGATCGTCTGAATCCTGTATGCACACAAAGTCTTCGTGCCTTGGCAAAGAACACACTGCGCATCCCCGTCAACCCGCGCATGCTGCGTTGGGCTACTGAGCGCTCCGGCATCGCTCCGGAAGTTCTGCAGGCTCGATTTCCCCGACTCGCGGACTGGGAAGAAGGTCGAGTCCTTCCCACACTCAAAAATTTGGAAGAATTCGCGCGGGTCACTCATGTTTCCTTTGGCACCTTATTCCTTCAAGCGCCCCCCGAAGAGCAGCTTCCCATCCCCGATTTGCGGCGGGGCCGCGCGGCCGGCTCTCAACCGAGCCCGAACCTGCTGGAAACCATCCACCTGTGCCAATTGCGCCAGGATTGGTACCGCGAACATTTGCAGCGCAACAAGGCCCGGCCCCTCCCCTTCGTGGGGTCTGCTTCTTTGGAACAGCCCCCCGAAAAAACAGCCCAGGAGATAGCAAGAACCATTGGCTTCGATGTGGAGGAGCGTCGCCGCATTCCCACCTGGACAGAAGCCTTGCGTCGCTTCCGGGAGCAGGTTCAGGGGGTGGGGGTGTTGGTCATGGCTTCCGGCATTGTAGGGAACAACACGCGACGCAAACTGAACCCGGAGGAATTCCGGGGCTTCGCCTTAGTGGACTCTTACGCGCCATTGGTGTTCCTCAATTCCGCCGACAGCCGCTCCGCCCAGATGTTCACCTTGGCCCATGAACTGGCTCATGTCTGGCTCGGCCAATCGGCGCTATCCAACCCCGACCTCCAACCCCAACCCCTTGACACCGTGGAGCGCTGGTGCGATGAAGCGGCCGCCGAATTGCTCGTCCCCGGCGAACAGCTCCTGGACCGGAAACCCTCCACCGAAGACCCCCTCCACACCGCACAGGAGCTGGCCAAAACATTCAAGGTAAGCACCCTGGTTTGCTTGCGACGCCTTTACGACACCGGGCTTTTACCCCGCGCGGCTTTCCAGCGTGCCTTTGGCGAAGAAATCGCCAGATTGCGCCGATTGGAAACAAAGGGAAAAGGCGGCGGTGATTTCTTCAACACCCTGCAAACCCGGGTCGGGGCGCCCTTTGCACGCGCTCTGCTGACCAGTGCGCTGGAAGGAACCACCCTTTACACGGAGGCTTTTCGCCTGCTCGGTATCCGCAAAATGAGCACCCTTCGCCAACTGGCTCGCAAATACCACCTGGACTGATGCCTTACTTGCTCGATACCAACGTCTTCATCCAGGCCAAGAACCTTCATTACGGATTCGATATTTGCCCGGGGTTCTGGGAATGGCTGATGATGGCCAACAAGCGCGGCCTCGTTTTCAGCATCGAAAAGGTACGGGAGGAACTGCTGGCCATCGAAGATGAGCTGTCGGAATGGGTGCGGGCGCTCGAGTCGGGCTTTTTCCTTCCACCCGACGCTCTGGTCATACCGGCATTCGGTCGCATTTCTGAGTGGGTTCAGAATCAAGGTTACGAGCCAGCCGCACAAGAATTGTTTTTCAGTGTAGCCGATTATTACCTCGTTGCCCATGCCCTCGCTCATGGTTTCAAACTGGTCACCCACGAAAAACCTGCAGACACCTTGCGGAAAGTAAAAATCCCAAACGTTTGCATCGGGTTGGGTATTCACCACCTCACCCCTTTCGAAATGCTCCGACGGGAAAGGGTGCGATTCGTCCTGGCTCCCTCCTCTTCTTTTGCTGTCTGAAAATGGGAAAGTGGCTTTCTTCCTCTGGAGGCTATATCCACCGCCTTTTCCGGAAGAAGAACAACATGGCGATGGAGAGGAGCACCATCACCCCCCACACGGCGAAGTAACCATAGCGCCATTTCAGCTCCGGCATGTACTCGAAGTTCATTCCATAAACCCCCACGATGAAGGTCAGGGGTACGAACAGGGTGGTGATGATGGTCAGCACCTGGATGACGGCGTTCATGCGTTGACTGAGCTCGGAAAGGTGCAAATCGTACAGACTGTTGGCCATGTCGCGGAAAGTATCGACCGAGTCCAGCACGTGGACGGTGTGATCGTAAAGGTCGCGGACGAAGACGCGGGTGGTGGACTTGACGAGGCGGTTTTCCGTTTTGGCAAACTGCCCGACGGCCTCCCGCAGGGGCGAGATGCTGCGCCGCATGTGCAGCAGTTGCAGCTTGAGCTGGTAGATCGCTCCCTTGACGGCGGGGTCCTCGCCGCTGAGCACCCGGGCTTCCAGCCGCTCGATTTCGTCTTCCACCTGATCCAGCACGATGTAATAATGGTCGACCACCAGATCGACCAGGGCATAGGCCAGGTAATCCACACCCCGCTTGCGGATGCGGGAGCCATTCCCGCGCAGGCGCTCGCGAATGGGTTTCCAGAGGTCCTCTTCCTTTTCCTGGAAAGAGAGCAGAAACTTTTCGCCGAAATAGAGGGAAATCTGTTCGGTTTCGATCTGGAGGGTTTCGGCCTGGAAGCTCAGCGCCCGAAAGGTGAGGAACACCCCCTCGACGAAGTCTTCCATTTTGGGACGCTGGTGGGTGTCCACGATATCTTCCAGGGCGAGCGGATGGATGCGAAAGCGCTCGCCGAGCACCTTCATAAGTTCGAGGTCATGGACGCCGCGCACGTCGTACCAGGTGTTCCAGTCGCCCTCGAGGGGTTCGGGCAGCCGGGCCTGCAAGGAACTTTCCCGGCATTCTTCGATGCCGTATTGCATCAGCACCACATTGGGTTCATCGAGGTATTTCTTGCCGGTGAAGACGGGGGTGCCGGGGGGCAGACCGGCCTTGTGTTTTTTCTTTCCCATGTCGGAAATTTATTTCATCTCGGCAGGAAGGTTCGGAAGGGGGTTCTTGAAAACGAGCGTTCGGTAGGGAAAGGGGATTTCGATGCCCTCGGCATCGAAGCGCTTTTTGATGGACTCGAGCAAATCGCATTGCATCTGGAAGGCATCGGCGGCGTTTTTGGCCCAGGCCCAAGCACGCAGGGTAACGGCGAAATCCCCCAGAAGAATGACCCGCACGGGCACTTCCTCCACCCCTTCTTCGATTTGTTCCGGCGTCCGGTGATCGATGCGAAGGGGGTGATTCAGCACCTCTTCCCGCATGATGGCCTTGGCCCGATCGATATCGGAATCGTAGCTGATCCCCACCTCGATCCATTTGCAAATCTTTTCGTCCCGGTAATCGGCATTGATAATGACCTCCTGGGAGATGATGGAATTGGGAATGACGATCCGCCGGTTTTCGAAATCCCGAATGACGGTATGCCGCAGGGTGATGTCCTCTACGATGCCGTTCATGCCTTTGATGTTCAGCCGGTCGTTTACCCGAAAGGGCTTGAAAATGACAATGAACACCCCGCCGATGATGTTGCTCAAAGCCTGCTGGGAGGCAAAACCCACCGCCGCAGCCGCAATGCCCGCCCCCGCCAGCATGGAGCTGGCCAGGGTGCGCATGCCGGGAAGCATGAATATGGCAATGCTGAACCCGACGACATAGACCATCACCACCAGAATCCGACGGAAAAACTGGTAATTCGTCGGGTCGGTTTGCATCTCCTCCGTGGAACGTCGAATCAACCGGATGAAAAATCGGTTCAGCAGCGTACCTGCCACAATGGTGGCGGCAAGAATGCCGAAGAAGTAAATCGCGGGCTCCAAATCGAGGTTCATAGGCGGCTCGGCTTTGAAGGGTGGTCAAAAATATTCCCCCCAAAAGTGAACATTTTCCGGGGATCGCACTTTTTAGGGTTGAAAATCCAACAAACCTCTTTTTCGAATATGAAAAAAAATCATCCCCCCGAAATACGTAACTGATACGCAACCCGTTTATTCAATCCCCCCTCTCAGCCTATCTATCGCAGAAATCTTTACCGCAAAATTTCATTGTTTAACCAAATTCCTGACTCCCATGAAGAATGTGAGAAAGTTCGGGCTGCTCGTTATGGCAGCATTGGGCGCGATGTTTCTTTTCACCCAATGTTCGGATGACGACGCCCTGCAATCCCATGGACAAGTTCAATTCGAAATCACGGATGCTCCCATCGACGACGCGCAGGTGCAAGGTGCCTTCGTCACCGTCAGTGAGGTGCGAGTGGATGGGCAGCCTTTCGGCGGCTTTTCCGGCAAACAGACCATCGACCTGCTGGCTTACCAGAACGGCCAGGTCAAGTCCCTGGGTTTGGGTGAGCTCGAAGCCGGCACCTACAACAACGTCACGCTGGTGCTCGATTTCGAACAGGACGCCGACGGCAATGCCCCCGGCTGCTACGTGCTGACCGACGACAACGTCAAGCACGACCTGAGCGCCAATGCTCAGACGGCCAACGAAATCACCATCCAGAGCCAACCTTTCACCGTTGAAGAAAACGGCCGGACCAACCTGGTCATCGACTTCGACCTGCGCAAAGCCATCAAGCGCGAAAGCAGCGGCAGCTCTTCGAAGTATGCCTTCGTCACCAGCGCCGAGCTCAACAGCGCCCTGCGCTGGACGGAAAAAGAATCCTCCGGGCAGGTGGAAGGCAATTGCCAGAACAGTTTCCAGTATGCCGACAAAGTGGTGGTGTACGCCTATCAAAAGGGCACTTTCGACAAGCCGGTCGAAATGAGCGGCCAGGGCGCCAGCAACATCGAATTCAAAAATGCCGTCACCAGCGCAACCGTGGATGCCCAGGGCAATTTCACGCTCAGCTTTTTGCCCGAAGGGGAGTACGAACTCGTCTTTGCGGCTTATGAAGACAGCGACAACGACGGCCGCTTCGAACTTGCGGGCACCCTCAGCCTCGAAATCATCGGCAGCATCAACCTCGGTGCCGTGTCGGTCAATGCCAACGGCACGGTGAACATTCAGGTCATCGCCACCGGCTTGCTGCCCATTTGATACCTTGCATAGTTTTCCTCATCCACCAACGAACGTCCCCGGGCCCCGCCCGGGGGCTTTTTTTTATAGCCAGGGGAAATCGCCCGGCTGGGCTTCGAGCCCGAGGTGCAGGATGCGCCCGCCGGTTTGATTGACGGGGTTCACTTCCTTGCCGATGACGACCCCGTCTTCCGGGGCGAGGTACTCGCGGATCAAATCCCCGAAAATGTTGCGCAGATAGGCGATGGGCTGGCCTTTCCGCACTTTCTGCACCACCTGCACGGGCACGGTGAGCAGCCCGCCGTCATCGCTGTAAATCCAATACGAGCGGCTACAGATGACGGGGGGCACTTCGTCCTCCTCGATTTCCTCCTGTGTCATGCCGAGGTCGGCCAGCAAATTGTGGATGCCGGTGAGGCCGTCCCGGATGTAGCCGCGCTGGAAGGTGTTGGGGTTGCCGACTTCGAGGGTGATGGCCGGGATGCCCAGCTCACAGGCTGCACCCCGCAAGGTGCCGTCGGAAGGGGGGTTGTGGACGATGATCTGGGCATTTTGCAACAGGGCCATGCGCCGGGTTTGGGGTTCGGAGAGGTCGGCCCGGATGTAATAGGAATTGACTCGGCCGAAGCTGGCGGTGTGCAGGTCCACCAAATAATCGAAGTGCTTGACGATGCGGTCCACCAGGCGGAAGGCATACACTTCGCTGACGTCGCCGTCGGGTTGGCCCGGCATGATGTGGTTGAGGTCTCTGCCGTTGATGAAGCGGCGGGTGCGTCGGACGAAGGAAGGAACATTGGCCACCAGAACCCCCACCACCGTGCCCTGAAGGGACTTGGGGTCCAATTCGTTGAACAGGCGCTGGATGACGGGAATGCCGTTCAGCTCGTTGCCGTGAACGGCCGCCGTCAGCCCCAATACCTTCCCGTCTTTCACCCCGCGCGCCACCAGCACCGGCACGTAAAGCGGCATGCTGAGCCCGTTCGTTACCAGATGTACGTAAAACCGACTGATGCGCCCTTTCGGGACCTGGCTCAAATCGAGGTTGTCCACGAAACGGACTCCGTCTTGCAGCATGACATTCATAGGGCTGTTCGATTGTGAGTTGTGAAAGTTGCAAAGGGCCCTCAGGCTCGGCCCACGACGTGGTTTTCGACGTACTCCAGCAGGAGCTCGGCGGCCAGGCGGGGCACCGGCACTCGACCCAGGGATTTGGCCTGCTTGAGCCCTCCGATGCTGAGCGTGTTGATTTCGGACAAGACGCGACGGCCGTCGTCGCCTACCAGGGTATCCACCCCGTAGAAAACGATGCCACGGGGCAGGAGCTGGCCGTTGAGGGTTTCCACGATGCGGCGCTCATCGGCATCGGCTTTGGCGAAAGTGCTGGTCCCTCCCTGGGCTGCATTGCAAAGCCAGGCTCCTTCAGGGGGAAGACGCAAGGCCGCCCCCACGATTTGCCCGTTGACCACCACCAGGCGCTTGTCGCCCTGATGCACGTTGTGCAAAAACTTCATACCCAGATAGCCCCCTCGTTGAAACTGTTCTTCGGCTTCGGCAAAAAATTCGTCCAGCCCTTGCTCTCCGTTCGAGCCGGAAACCCGTTCCCCTTCGATGCGCACCACCCCCCTCCCGCCGTAATTCTGGATGGGCTTCAGGA
The DNA here is from genome assembly GCA_964496055.1 of uncultured Saprospiraceae bacterium. Lineage (GTDB taxonomy): Bacteria > Bacteroidota > Bacteroidia > Chitinophagales > Saprospiraceae > CAZBYX01. The sequence continues at coordinate 21,338 of CAZBYX010000010.1, read as the reverse complement.
CGATGGGAAAGCGGGCGGCAAATTCCAGGACCTCTTTCCGGGTTTCACACAATTGCATGGGGGGGCAGAGCTCCGGGAAATTCAGGAGAAAAGCCTTGGAACCCGTCTCCAGAATGCCGGAGGGCCGGTTTATGATTTTCCGTTCATCGAGGGCGTTCTGGAGAAAGCGCAGAAATTCGACGGGTACGGGGTGAGGCAGCCGGAGTAACACCACGTCGAAATCCCCCAGCCGATGTTCCACGCGAGGCTGGAAAAATTGAGCCCCATCGGGTTGAAAGTCGGTTCTGCGGGTGATGCGGATGCCATGAAGGGGTCCTTCCTGCAAAGCCTCGAAGAATGGCCGGTTGGCGTCGGTGGCCCTGCTGACCATGAACACCTCCTGCACCCGGGGATGCCGGGCCAGAGCACGCGCCAGAACGTAGACTGAATTGTTCGGGCTGTGGGTGCTGTGGTCGGTCAATACCAGCAGGCGGAGGTCCTTCATTCCACATAGATTTCGTCCAGCAGGGTGTCGTCGTTGTTCAGGCTGCGGAAAAGGCGCATGCGAAACTTGTTCTTGGTGTTGAAGAGGGTTTGGGCCATTTTGTCCACGGCGATGAGGGAAAGGACGGTCTGGATGTAAGCGTCGATGAGGTCGTCGATGCCGATGCCGAGCTTGTTGAAGTCGCGGCGGTCCATGAGCACCAGGCGGTTGGTGTCGGTGTCCCAGCTGCCGTCGGGTTGGCGCACCGATAGGTTGGTGCCGAGCATGCTCCAGGAGTCGGCGCCGTGAGCGATGTTGTCGAGCAGGGGGGCGGCGGCGCGGCGGGCATAGACACAGAGGGGTCTGATGCCATCGGGAGTGGCGCTGACCATCATGCGCAGGTCGGCCACGTAGGTATGGCCCTGATGGTTGGGCATGGTACCGACGTGGAAGAGGCGGCCCCGGCTGCCGGTGCTGCTCCAGTTGTAGTTGCCGATGAGGCTTTGCACGATGAACTGTTTGTAGGGGAACTGCCGGCTCATGAAGGCTTCGAGCTCGGCTTCGTTCACGATGGTGAACACGCCCTGGCCGGCATTGCTGTATGGTATTTTGACCACGGCCTGGCCGCCGAGCTTGCGCACCCAGAGGGGGATTTCCGCTTTCGAAACGTCCCAGATGGTTTCGGGGGTGATGATTTCCAGCCCGGTGCCCCGCAAGTCGGCGTTGAAGAAGTCGTAGGCTTTGGCCGCCACCATTTTGTTGCGCCCGCCGGCCAGGCAGGCCACGATGGGGTTCAGGAGGGTGGTCTTGCTGTGCAGGGGCAAGCGGCTCCAGGGGCGCTGGGTGAGGTAGCGAAAGGCAAAGCGCACCGGGCGCCAGCTGCCTTGCTCATCGCGCACGTGCATCACGCCCTCGTGGAAGCGCACCGGCGGGTCGCGGTCTTCGGCATAGAAGGTGGCAAGGAAGACCTCGGTGTCCAGCACGTCGGCCAGGGCATGGGCGTAGCCGGAGGCCTCCATGGGGTTCTTGTCGTAGACCACCGCCACGGCTCCGTCGAAGCTGCGCTTTCGACTCAGGACGAAAGGCTTGACGGTGCGTTCGACCAACTGCTTATAGCCTCCCTGCTCGCGGTTGTCGTCCAGCAGGGGCATGGATTTTTGCCCCGAAGGGCAGGAGTTGGTTTCGATGAGCACCATTTGCCGCTTGCCGTTGGCATCGGTGACGTGCATCAGGTCGGCGCCGGCCCAGAGGAAATATTTCGGGCGGTAACTCAACATCTGCTTCAAAACCTCGGCATTCACCTTCGGGTGCAAGTGGCAATACCGCTTGATGATGCGCTCCTCCCGCAAGTTGAGGAAGAAGCTCACCAACGGATGAATGGTGGCGTTCAGGGCTTTCTGATACCAGTGGTTGTGGGGTTCGAATTGCCCCGGACGTATCAGTTTCGCCGCTTTCTGCGTTTTGGTTTCCACAGCTCGGATTTTGAGGGGAGGAAAACATTTCCCACCCTTTGATTTTTTTCTTCACAAAGAAAGGCAGGTTTTTCCGCTCCGCGTCGCCTGCCCCGAAAATTCCCCCCCGAAAAGGAGTCCGTCGCGAACTTTATTAATTTGCACAATTGAAAACAATTCCCAACCAGCCACCGCTTATGGACAAGATCAAAATCCTCTGGGCCGACGACGAAATCGACCTGCTCAAGCCCCAATTGATGTTTCTGGAAAAGAAGGGCTACGAAGTGCTCACCGTCACCAACGGGCACGACGCCCTCGAAGAGTGCAGCCAGGCCAACGACATCGACGTCGTCTTCCTGGACGAGAGCATGCCGGGCCTGACCGGGCTGGAAACCCTTTCCAAAATCAAGGAACAATACCCCAACCTCCCGGTGGTCATGATCACCAAAAACGAAGCCGAACACCTGATGGAAGAGGCCCTCGGCTCCCAGATCACCGACTACCTGCTCAAGCCCGTCAACCCCAACCAAATCCTCCTGACCCTCAAGAAAATCATCGACAACCGGCGCCTGGTGCGCGAAAAGACCACCGCCGACTACCAGCAGGAGTTCCGCCAACTCATGATGCAGATCAACAGCGGGCTGGACTTCGAGGGCTGGGTCGAGGTTTACCGCAAAATCATCAACTGGGAATTGAAAATCGACGCTTCCCAATCGGTGGAGATGGGCGACATCCTCGCCATGCAAAAGAGCGAGGCCAACAGCGAATTCTCCAAGTTCGTCGAAAAGAATTACCTCGATTGGGTCAACGAGCGCAGCGAAGCCCCCGTGATGTCCTACAATCTGCTGCGCCGCCGCATCTTTCCGACCCTGAAAGAAGAACGCCCCACCGTGCTGGTTCTGCTCGACAACCTGCGCTACGACCAGTGGAAGGTCATCGAGCCCATCCTGGGGCAATTCTACCGCCTGGAAGAGGAGGATTACTTCTTCAGCATCCTGCCCACCTCCACCCAATACAGCCGCAACGCCATCTTCGCCGGCATGATGCCCCTGGACATCAGCCGCCACTTCCCCGAATGGTGGAAAAACGACAACGACGAAGGCGGCAAAAACCTCCACGAAAGTGACCTGCTCGAACACCAAATCCAGCGCACCTTCCGCAAGCCCATCCGCTGGGATTACATCAAGGTCACCAACGTGGGGCATGCCAAAGAAGTGCAGGACAACATCCTCAACTACCTGCACAACGACCTGACCGTCATCGTCTATAATTTCATCGACATGCTCTCCCACGCCCGCACGGAAATGGAAGTGCTCAAGGAACTGGCCGGCGACGAGAAAGCCTATCGCTCCCTGACCCGCTCCTGGTTCGAAAACTCGCCTCTCTGGTCGGCGCTGCAGCGCATCGCCGAGCGCGACGTGCAACTGCTCGTCACCACCGACCACGGCACCATCCGCGTGAACACGCCTTCGCGCGTCGTGGGCGACCGCGAAACCACCACCAACCTGCGCTACAAGGTGGGGCGCAACCTCCAATACGAACGCAAAGACGTGCTCGCCGTGCGCGACCCCGAAAAAGCCCTCCTGCCCCGCCCCAACGTCAGCTCCACTTTCATCTTCGCCAAGGAAGACAAGTTCTTCCTCTATCCCAACAACTACAACTACTACCACAACTACTACAAAAACACTTTCCAACACGGCGGCATCTCGCTGGAAGAGATGATTTGCCCCGTCGCGCGCCTGGTGAGCCGCTGAGACGCGCCTCCGCCCCCCCTGCTTCCCCTCCCCCCAAATTCGTGGTGGAAATCGAGGGAAATGGCTTGGTATTTGCTGAAAAAACGCAGCCCCCCCGAAAAACAGACAAAAACTCATGAACACCGAACACTCGCGCACCCTGCGGAGGGATTCGTCCTATCCCCCCCTCTCTCCCATCCACCTCAAAAGTCTGGACCCCAGCCATTTGAAACCTTCGGAAGGGCAGGCCGAAGAACCCGATTCGGCCCGACACTTCCTGGAACTGGCACGACTCCACACCTCCAACGCCCGCTGGCTGGGTGACCCTTCCCAATACGATCAGGCGGAATCCTTTCTCGAACAAGGAGAACGGCTATTGGAACGAGAACCCGATGAGGAGTTGCGTCGCAGCGCCGCTTTTCTTCGGGCTTTGCTGCATCTGGAACGGAAGCGGTTCGGGGAGTTGGAAGCCTGCCTGAAAGACCTGGAAGCGGCCTGCCGGGGAATCCCCGGCGGGTTGGCTGAAGTGCGGCTGCTGCGGGCGGAGGCCTGCCTGCTTCGCGAGGATGTGGAAGGCGCCCTGGCGGAAGCGCAAGCTGCCCTGGCCCACCTCGAGGGGCGCCTGCCCGAGCACCCCCGCCTGGCGGGCGACATCAGCAAGGTACTGGCTTCCGCCTATCTGAGAGACGAACAACCGGAGCGCGCCGAAACGCAAGCCCGCCACCTGCTGGACTGGAGCCGCCTGAGCCAGGAACCCGAACACGAGCTCGCCGCCCTGCAAACCCTCGCCGTCGCTTGCAGCAAACGCGGCGACTACGAAAACGCCATGGGCTTCCTTTTCGACGCCCTCGAAAAAGCCGAAGCCCTCGGCCACGTCCGGCACCTGGCACAGGCTCAAATCAACCTGGGCACCCTGCATGCCCACCTCCACAACTTCGAAGAGGCCATTCGGCGCTATGAGTTCGTGCTCGAGCGGTACGACCGCCAAATGGAGCCCCGCACCCGCGCCATCTTGCAAAACAACCTGGGCAACCTGCGCTTGCAGGTAGAGGAGCCCCAAGCCGCCGCCGAGTGGTTTTCCAAAGCCTGGGATCTGGCTCAACAAGCCGCCCTGGAAGACCTGCTGCCCTTTCTGGCTGCCCAGCGCTGCCGCGCCGAAATCGAATGCGGGCGCTTCGAAGAAGCCCAAAGCTGGGCGGAGCGTTGCGAAGCCCAACTCAGCGGCCGGGAAGGAAAGTTTCAGGGGCGAAGCATCCACCTGCTGAACCTGGCCCAATTGCACCTGCATCGTCAGCAGCCGGAAGAGGCCCTCCGCCTGGCGAAGGCCGGCTTGGCGGCAGCCGACGAAAGCCGCGACGAGTTGAACCAAAAGCGCGCCCACGAGCTCCTGTCCCGCATCTACGAAGAAAAGGAGGACTACCCCTCCGCCCTGCGCCACTTCAAACAGGTCAGCCGCTTGCAAGCCGCCACTCTGAAGCGCCAGCGCGAAAACCGCTGCCGGGAACTGACCATCCGCCAGTCCATCCGCGACAAGCAGAAGGAAATCGAACGCCTGACGCGGGAAAACCAGTTCCACTTGCTGATGCTCGAAAAGAACGAGCAACTGGCCAAGCAAAACGAAGAGCTTTCCGCCGCCAACAACGAGCTGCGTCAGTTCGCCTACATCGTCTCCCACGACCTGAAGGAACCCCTGCGCATGATCGCCAGCTGCACCCAGATCATCGAGCGCCGGGCCAAACCCCTGCTCGATGCGGAGTTCCTCACCTTCTTCCAATACATCTCCGAGGGGGTGCAACGCATGAACGCCTTGCTCGACGCCCTGCTCCGCTACGCCACCGTCAGCAATGCCGACATGGAAGCGGCCGAGGTGGACCTCAACGTAGTCCTGCGCCAGTGCCTGCTCAACCTGAAGGTGAGCATGGAGCAACACGATGGTCAGGTGGAGGCCGGTCCGCTGCCGGTGGTCCGAGGCAACGCCCTGTTCCTGGGTTTGGTCTTCCAAAATTTGCTGGAAAACGCCTTCAAATTCCGGCACCCGGAACGCCCGCCGCGGGTGTGCATCCACTCCCGGTTTTGGGCCGGCGAACACCTCATCTTCCTCCAGGACAACGGGGTGGGCATCCCGGAAGAGCACCGCGAGCGCATCTTCGGCTTCTTCAAACGCCTGCACCACTACGGGGAGAAGGAGGGCATGGGCATGGGTTTGTCCATCTGCCAGAAAATCATCCATCGCCACGGGGGGCGCATCTGGGTGGACGAGTCTTCCCCGGACGGGACCACCCTCGCTTTCGCGCTGCCGGCTCGAAAGGAAGAGGCTTCCTGAGGTTTGCGGTTCGAGGTTGGGGGGAGGGTGCGCGGCGCCCGCCCCGGCTCAGCGCGGATGCACAGCGCCGTCCACGCGGGCGGCTTCGCGGAGGAGGGCTTCCAGGGGCAGGGCGGCCACCTCTTCGGGGCGGTGAAACAACAAGACCCCGACCAGGCGCCGCCCCTCGAAGCGGAGCAGCTCGCGGTGGTGCTGGAAGGAGCTTCCCCGGCAAAACCCCAACGCCACCCCCGCCCCGTGCCCGCCCCGGGGAACGCTCGCCGGCCAGATGTAGCACACGCGGCGGCGCAGGCTGTAGTAGGCCACCCCGTAGGCCAGCTTTTCCCGGGCTTCGGGCAGGGCCTGCCGCACCGTTTCGCGCAGCAGCAAGGCGGTTTCGCGTTCTTCGGGGGGCAACTTTTCGAAAAATTCATCCACCGGGTTCATGAGGGGCTTTCGTTTCGAGGGTTGTCGGAATTTTCGAGCCTGGGGGTTCCTGGCGCGGGCATCTGCAGGCGGTAGATACCCACCGCGAGGGTCGTATCGTTCCAGCGTTGCTCCAGCAAGCTCTTGTTCAGCCGGAAGCGGCGCTCCAGTTCGTCCAGAAAGGGCCGGGCGATGCCCCGCCCGGGCTCGGCCAGCAGGATGCGTCCGCCCGGGCGCAGGAGGGTGCCGAACAGCTCGAGCAGGGGTTGGAAAAAGCGCTTTTCGTAAGCCACGTCGGCGGCCAGCACCAGGTCGGCTTTCAGGTCGGCGGGAGGGCTGCGCCAGTCCAGCAGTTGAAAGCGCGCCGGCCCGGTGCAGTTGAGCGCCCAGTTGTGGCGGGCCAGGGCCAGTGCTTCGGGCAGGTAATCGGTGAAGCAGACCGCCCCGCCCTCCAGCCCGGCCACGATGCCCGGCAACCCCAACCCGCACCCCAACTCCACGACCGCCTCCCCCCGTACCACTTCCCCTTCCTGCACCAGAAAGCGGCTCAGGGCCAGGGCCGAATGCCACAGGTCGGCCCAATAGGGCAGCCGGTCGTCGAGCACGTCGGGGTGGTTTTCGCCTTTGGCGATGAGCTCGTCGAGCAGCTCCTCCTGGTTCGCCACCTGGTCGAGAAGCACCCGCCGCCGCCCGATGTCGAGTCGGAGGCGTTCGAGGCGGTATTTTTCCGGCAAAGGCGGGAGGGGCTGGCGCATCAGCTTTCTTTTTTGGGTCCTTCGTAAACCACCTTCCAGATTTTCCCCTGCACCGAGTCGGAGATGTAGAGGCTGCCGTCGGGGCCGAGGGCCAACCCGCAGGGGCGGTGACGCGCCTGGCCGGGCGAGGCGATGTCTTGCCCGCCTGCAAACCCCTCGGCGAAGATTTCCCAACCGCCTACGGGGCGGCCCTCCCGAAAGGGCACGAAGGCCACGAGGTAGCCTTTCTGGGGCAGCGGGGCGCGGTTCCAGGAGCCGTGAAAAGCGATGAACGCACCCTGGCGATACTTTTCGGGGAATTGGGTTGCCTCGTAAAAGAGCAGGTCGTTGGGCGCCAGATGGGCGGGGAAGGCCAGCAGGGGGTCTTTGGCGTCGCCGCAGCGCCCCTGGATTTCGCCGTTGCCGCCGTATTCGGGGGCGAGCACCTTTTTCTTTTTCAGGGGGTCGTAATAGCAGTAGGGCCAGCCCATGAAGTCCCCATCCTGAACCTCGAAAAACTCCTCGGCGGGCAATTCGGCGTTTTGTTCGGGGGAGAAGAGGTCGGGCCAGAACTGGCTCAGTTGGTCGCGCCCGTGCATGACCACGAAGAGGCTGTTGGTGCTGTGGTTCCAGGCCAGCGCCACGGCGTTGCGGATGCCGGAAGCATAGCGGTAGCCGTTTTGGGTTTGGGTTTGAGCCAGTTGGGCGGCGTCGAAACGCCAGATTCCCGCCTGGCGCTCCAGTTGGGGGCAGGGGTCCAACCCGCGCGAGCCGGCGGTGCGGTGCTGTTCCATGCAGGCGTTGGAGGGCGCACCGACATTGACGTACAGATGCCCCTGCTCGTCGAAGGTGAAGGTTTTGGAGGCATGCTCCCGCTGCTCCGGGAAGCCGCCGGCGATGAGCACCCGTTGCGCTTCGTCGGGCAGGAGGGCGTCTTCGGGCAGGGGGTAGCGATAGACGGCCTCGTCGCTGGAAACGTAGAGATAGCCCCGATAGATGTCGATGCCGGTGCCGGGGTGGTTGCCGAAGTATTCGATGCGGTCGGCGCGGTGGTCGCCGTTTTCGTCGCGCAGGGCGGCGCTGCTCTTGCCGTTCTTCAGGCGGTCGAACTGGACGTAGATGTCGCCGTTGTCGCGCACCACGAGGTGGCGGGTGCGCGGAGCCAGGCTGTCCACCACGACGTAGGCCCGGAAACCGGCCGGAAGCTGCAGGGTGGTGTCGGCGAGCGGCTGGGAGGGCCGAGCGGCATCCGGCATTCGGGGGGAAGAGCCGTTGCAAGCCGCCAACAGGAGCAGGAATGGCAGGAAGGAGGCAGGAAGTTTCATGGTTCAGCAGTTTTCGTTTCGCAAAATGGGCGTCCTCGGAGAAAAGGGCTCTCCGGTTCGCAAAACTGCGCATTTTTCCAGCTCGAAACGAATGGAGAAGGCCCCCCGAAGCAGAAGGGGGGGCGGGCCTCAGCGCTGGCGGCCGATGGCGTTGAAGGAGGGGATGCTCAGCAAGGGGCTCTCCAGGTAGCCGTTTTGCTCGAGGAAAGCCAGCCAGGCCCGCACGCGTTGGGTGGCGAAATGGGTGAAGAAAGTCTGGTTTTCGTTGAGCTTTTCGTGGAAGCCCAGGCGCTGCCCGAAATAGTATTCCAACACCTTCACCAGCCCGTAAACGTAATAGTCGCGCCGCTGCCCGCCGCTGCCCACGAAGGGGGAAACCAGGTCGTACTGCAACAGGTCGCGGATTTTGCCGAAGTCCAGCCGGCCGGAGGCGTCCTGAAAATCCACGCCGAAGGCCTGCAGGTAGTGGGCATACAATTCCAGAGGAGTGAGGCGCCGATGCAGGCGGACGAGTTCTTCCCCGACGTTTTCGGCTTGCAGGTCGAAGAGGGGCAGTCCGAAGTCCCGATTGAGGAAATTGTACTCGTCGAGGACGGCCAGGCGGGGAAAGAAGGGCGCCACGGTGGGCAGGTCGGCATACTGCACCCGAGCCAGAACTTCTTTTTGCAGGCTGCGCCGCGCCTCTTCGTCCAGGGGCATCTGGATGGTGGCTTCCAGCCGTTCCGGCAGCGGCAGATGTGCCAACTGCAGGGCCGCCAGGTACTTCTCGATGCTCAGCTCCTCGAATTCACTGAGGTAGGCGGTTTGGTCCAGATAGGCTTCCAGGGCCTGTCGAATGAGGACGGTTTGCTGGCGACTGATTTTGCCGTCGAAGATGTGGTTGAGGAACCAGTTTTTGCGAAACAAATCGAGGTAGAAACGCCCGCGCGCCTCCGCGTCCAGGGTGGCGGTTTGCTGGAAAAACCAGTCGAACAAGGGGTTGAGGTCGGCCTGCAAATCGAAAAGCCGGGGCAAATCATCCAGATAGCGCGGCTCGACAGGCAGGGAATCGAAATAGGTCAGGTGTTCGGAAATGGACAGGGCGAAGGGCAGGCGCAGGCGACGCACATCGCGCGAGGGTTGGAGGTGGGGGAGGGCGTTCAGGAGCAAGGGGAGGTCCTGGGGTGTGAAGTGGGAGGAGGCGGCGAAAGCGTTGAAGACTTCCACCGGCAGGGAGTCCTGCTCGGCGAGTCGTTTTTTCAATTCATCGAAGAAGGTTTTCGGCCAAGTGCGGAAGTTCGTGCTGTCGCGTTCCCAGCGTTCGAGCCACTCCCGGGCGGTGGTGCCCGCCGGTGCTCCGCAAAGCTTTTCCAGTTGTTGAAGCGCTAGCGCTTCGTCGGGTTGCTGCCGAAGCACCCCGATGAGGAAGGGAACCTGCTCGAGGGATTCGTGGCGGCAGGCATACAGCAGCAGGTTGGTACGGCAGCCCGGCTCGGTGCAGCCCCGGTAGGCCGTCAGGAGGGGCGACCAGTCTTCGCCCGTCCACGAAGGCAGTGCCTTGACCTGTTCCGGGGTGAAGAGTTCGGGGCTGAAAAGAAAGGTGTTCAGCACCTCGGGCTGTCGGAGCAAATCCTCCTGCAGCAGGGCTTGAATGCTGGCCAGGATGTCGGGGTCCGATTCCGTTTCTTTCAACTGGAGGAGGCGCTGCCGGAGCTCGGGGCTCAGCTCCTTGAATTTGTTCAGGTACCCGGCACACACGCCCCCGGCCCCGATTCCGGCGAAGAGGGTGGCTTTTTTCAAAAAGAGGCGAAGCTGCCGGTGATTGGCCAGAATGTAGCCCCAGTGGCGGGAATAGAACCAATCCACGATTCGGGCCACGGAATAGGCGTTTTCGAGGTGGTTGGCGTGGAGCAGCCCCCAGACTTCGAGGGAGGTGATTTCGTCCAGGGTGAGGCGTTCGAGAATCTGGTTTTCGATGGCCAGGCGCTCCCGGGGGGTTTGTGCCTGGGCCAGTTGACGCAGTTGGAAAGCCAGCCGGGCAGGGGGGCGGGTGTGGACCTGGTTGCGGCGGCAAAAGTCGTGCAACAGGACGAGCTGCTCCAGAAACCGGTGCTTCGCCGAGGGCAGCGTGGGGTTGAACTGGCGGATGAGCTCGCGGTATTTCCTGGCCAAAGGAAGGACCTCGTTCGGGTCTCCCTCTACCAGCAGGAGATAAGCCTGCCGGGCCACGGAGTCGTTGGAGGAGTTGAGGCGCCGGAAAAGGCGCTCGTAATTCTGGGTCAGGGCCAGGTTGGAAGCCTTGAGCACGAACCGCCCCTTCCCATCGTCCCATTCGTAGTCGTCGTAATGGCTCGCCCAGTAGCGCAGCAGGTTCAGGGCTGCAAAGGGGTCTTCATCGAAGTGGTGCGCTGCGGTGAAGCCGGCCGTCCCCTCCACCCGAACCCGTTGCCCGCTCCAGGTTTCGAGCAGGGAGGCGAAGTAGTCGGCGTCCTGGCGCAGGGGGTCCCGGCTGGCACGAAAGACCTGAGCCGCCAGGTAAAACAGCGCCCGCGGGTGATGGGTGGCCTTCAGGTCTTCCAGGACGTTGCGCTCGATCCAGGGGTTGGACTCGACCCGGCCCAGCAGCTTGCCGTAGTAGTCCACGGGGAATTGAAAGAAACTCTTTCGAAAGGAGAAGCTGCGATCGTAGCCGAGTTGCCGGAGCCTGGGCAAGGTGTGCAGGGAGTCCAGCCAGTGGCGGAACTGTTCGTGCAGGGGACGCACGCGGTCTTCCGGAGCCAGGCGTATGTTGGTCAGTTGGGTCAACAGGGGAAGGACGAAATCCTCGTCCAGTTCGCCGCGTTCCAGCAAGGTGAGCAGGGTTTCGAGCGCTTCCAGATCGCGGAACTGGACCAGCTCCCAGCAAAGCACGTTTCGAACCCGCGCGGGGTTGGCCAGGTGCCCCTGAAAAAGGCGCCCCTCCCGCAAAACGCGGCACAGGAACAGGAAGCCCTCGCGCCGCCCCAAAGCCGCCAACTCCTTGCCCACCTGCAGCAAGGCCGCTTCGTCACCCACCTCGAGATGAAACCGGAAGGCATCCACCAGCTCGCGCAGGCGCTCGGCCGGGTCCACGGAGGCACCCTCATCGAGGGGCTCCAATTCGTAGCGAACGGTTTGCTCCTCGACCGGGGTGAGGTAGAAAACCGCCAAAACTTCGGAAAACTTCAGGCGCGAACGCTCGCGGTGGAAGAAGTCCAAAAAGGTGCGGCGGTCGAGGCGCTCATCCACTTTCAACTCCTGGGGCAGAAACAGGGTGTGCCGGCGAAGCAATTGAAGCGCCCGCTTCCGAAACCGGGGGTGGTCCAACAAGCCGCCCGCGTCGCGCAACGCCAGGTAGTCGCCGTGAGTCAGCCCCTCCTGAAGCAACTCGGGTAAAGGCCGTTCGTCGGTTCTGGAAAAGCCCTCCTCGAACTGGGCCAGGCTCCCGGGCATACCGAAAAGCAGGCCGAAAAAAGCCAAAATGGATACTCGAACAGCCATTGGATTGCGGTTCTGCTTACTTGCGAAAGGAGCTTGGCGACAAACCCCTCCCTTCCCTCCAACAATTCCCACCCTACCGGGAGGGTCCGCCCACAGGAGGAATGAACTTTCGGACATGGAGAATTCCGAAACCGTCCGACCCTCCCCTGCATTCGGGGTGCTCCTCGGAGGTGGCATTCAGCCGAAATTCGACAATTCTTATTCCGGATTGAGAAAACGAATAAAAGGATACCAGCTCATTCAGGGCGAACGGGCCCTCGCGGAGTGAGTGACACAATGCTCGTTTCGAAAAGGCTGCGGAAATTTACTACATTTGTAAATAACATATTAAAAAAGCAATAAGACTTTTTTCCACTCACGCCCTCGAAGCTCCCAGCCCCCCCTGAAAAACCGTGAGCGATTTTTCCCAAACACTGCTCTGAGGAACACCACCATTTGGTTTGGGTATTTGCAAAAGAGCTCGATGAATGAAAACGAACCTGATTTCGCTGAGCGTGCTGGGGCTGTGCTGGTTGGGCACGCTTTCTTCCCTTTGCGCCCAGAAGCTCCCCCAATTCAGCCTGTCCGAGATGGGCTCCACCTTTCTCATAGCCGACAAGGAGGTGACGGACGAATCGGGATGGACGCATTATTACTTCAAAGACGGGCAGTATCTGTTGCTCAGCATCCAGCATGCAGGGGAATTGCCCTCGGTGCGGAAGGGAGACCTGAGTGTGCGGGCGGGTCTCAGCCCCGGCTACGGCAAGGGGGCCATGAACCTGACGCGCGCCGATTACAACGAGGAAGGCATCTGGTTGGTGGCCAACCGTTACTGGCAAATCAGCGCCCCCAACCCCAAACTGACCCACCCCCTCAAGGTTCGCTTCTATTTCAGCCCAACGGACCTGGAAGACCTCGAAAAGGCTATGCGCGGGTTGGAAAACCAGCCCGGCGGGCTGAGCCAGATGCAAGTTTTCCTCCTTTCCGGGGGGCTGGGCATTCACCCCCTGGCCACCAATACCTACCCTGCGGAATTCATCCGCCTGCCCGTATCCAGCGATGAGGTGCATCTGGGCATATTTCAGGGGCTTTCCTACGTTGAGTTCCCCATCGACAATCTGGACGTGGGCGGAGGGCTGGGCTTCCACATCGCCGCCCCAAAGCCCACCCTCACGGTGGAGGGGCGCATCCTGGACCTCTGGGGCAATCCGCTGCCGGGGTTGCGCCTGCGTGCCGGCAAACTGGGTGAAACCTGGACCGACGTCGAGGGCCGCTTTCGCTTTTCGTCCATTCCGCGGGGCTACTCCCTCGAAATCACCCCCGACGCTCCGGCTTTCCGCCAAACCCTCAGCGTGCTCGATCTGGTGATTTTCGCCCGCCACCTCTACAACTACGAGTTCATCGGCTCCCCCCATCGGCAACTCTCCGCCGACCTCAACGGCGATGCGCAAATCACGGCGCTCGACCTGGAGTGGGCCCGTCAAATCATTCTGGGCAACGCCCTGCCCGCCAAATGGCGGCTGCTGCCCGCCGATTACAGCTTCCCGAACAAATACAACCCCTTCGCCGCCCCCCTGCCCACTTCCCTGCGCATCGAAGCCGTGGAGGAAAACCTGCACGACCTGAATTTCATCGCCATCGCCCCCGGCGACATCGCCGACGAAAAGGCTTATCACCGCGACCCGCCCATCACCCTCCAACCCGAATTCCTGCTGGGGAGCTTCACCACCTGCGATGCGGAGCAGGAGCTGGTCCTGCCCCTCAGCGTCCGGAATTTCGCCATGCTCCGGGGTTTCCAATTCACCCTCCAATGGGACCCCCAATTGCTCCACTTCGAGGGCTTCCGCAACAACCGCCTGGAAGAGGGCGCCGTCTTCGGGGCCGACACCCGGAAAGCGGAGCTGGGCTTGCTGCCCATCTGTTGGTACGAGCCCCGCGACACGGGGCTGTCGTTCTACGACGACGAGCGCATGCTCGAGCTGGTCTTCCGCGCCCGCAGTGCCGAACCCTTTGAAACCCTCGTGCAATTCACCGACAGCCCCACCCCCATCCGGGTGTTCCATCACGATTTCAGCGAAGCCTCCCCCCTGTTCACCAGCGGTCTGCTGCGCCTTTCGGGGGAAAGCTCTCTGGCCGTCGAGCTCGAAGACTCGGGCGGCGGCGATTGCCAATCCCCGGAGGAAGGATTCCTGCAAGTGCGTGCTTCCGGCGGGCAGCCGCCTTACACCTTCCGGTGGAGCAACGGCGCCGACACCCCCCGCGCCGAACACCTGAAACCGGGCACGCACACCCTCACCGTCACCGACGCCAGCGGGTGCAGCACCACCGCCCGGTTCGAAATCGCACAACCCACTCCGCTGGTCCTCGAGCCGCAGGCAGCGCCACCTTCCTGCCCCGATCGGGAGGACGGCGTGCTGCTCGTGAAGGTTCGAGGCGGCACCCCGCCCTACGAATACCACTGGGAGACGGGCGCCACAGAAGCCGCCCTTCGACAAATAGCGCCGGGCTCCTACGCCCTGACGGTCATCGATGCGCAAGGCTGCCGTGCCGAGGGCGTTTTCAGGGTGCCGCCCGCCGGGGCTTTCCATCCCGAGGTGGCCGTCCATCCGGCTACGACCGACCGCAGCGCCGATGGCTGGATTGCCGTGCGGCGCGTCGGAGGGGGCAAAGCGCCCTACCGCTTCGACTGGAGCCACGGGCGCTCCGGCAGCGAGCAGTTTCAGTTGCAGGAAGGCACCTACACCCTCACCATCACCGATGCCACGGGGTGCAGCCAGCGCTTCGAGTACACGGTGGGCGCCACCGCCCGGGTAGCGGAAGTGGGCAACCAAAGCCTGGAGCTGCAACCTCCCCCGCACCTCAGCCCCGATGCCCCGGCCTTTCTCACCATCCGCAGCGAAGGCTACGGCAAGGGGAAGTTGCTCATCTACGACCAGCGCAGCAAAGCCTACCTGAAAGAAAAAGTGACCATCGAGCCGGGGGTCTCGCGCTTCTTTTTCAAGGCGCCCCGCGAGCCCGGCTATTATTTGGTCCAACTCTTGTTGGAAAACGGGCAAATCGTTTCCACCCGGCTGAAAGTGGCCGCCCTTGCGGCCCGGCCGGAAAAGTGATTTCGGCTACTTATACCTCTCCATACATCTTCCCGAAAGGTAAGTGGTATCAAACCCGAGAGAGCCGCCCACGAGGCGGCTTTCCTCGTTCGAGCCCCCCTGAAACGACAGAAGGCTCCCGGAAACGCATTCCGGGAGCCTTCGACGGGTTTCGGGGGAGAAGGGGAGGGATTCGGGGTCAGCCCTGTTCTTTGCGGCGGTTGATTTCGTCGCGGATTTTGGCGGCCTGTTCGTAATCTTCCTTTTCGAGCACCTCCTCCAACAGGCGGTTGAGCTCCTCGATGGAGTAGGAAGACAGGGCCGCTCCCCGGGGACGGCGGCGCTTGCGCTGGCGAGCCGCCGGGCGCGGCTCCTCGGGGTCTTCGAGCACCACCCCGGCCGCATCCAAGATGAACTCGTAGGTGTAGATGGGGCAATTGAAGCGCACGGCCATGGCCAGGGCGTCGGAGGTGCGCGAATCGATCAGGACGGTTTGGCCGTCCTTTTCGCAGACCAGCTGGGCGTAGAAGATGCCGTCGGCCAGGTTGTTGATGATGACTTCCTTCAACTCGACGTTGAAGGTCTCGAGGGTGTTTTTGAACAGGTCATGGGTCAGCGGCCGGTTGGGGGTCATGCGCTCCATGGCCACGGCGATGGCCTGGGCTTCGAAGCCCCCGATGACGATGGGCAGGCGCCGCGAGCCGTTTTGCTCGCCCAACACGACGGCATAGTTGTGCGACTGGGTCACGCTATGTGACAAAGCCACGATATCCAGTTCGATTTTCTTCATCGAAGACACAAGCGGCTGATTTTGGGTTCTACAATAGCAACCGGCACCTGATACGGGCTTGGGGTGCAAAGAATTTGCCATTCGGCAAAATAAACGCCCGCTGCGGCCGGAAGTTTGCAGCTTTCCGCCTACCAAAATACGACTTGAGGCGGAAAGGCAAGGGGGTTCTTTTGAAGTTTCTCAAGAGTTCCTAAGGGGGCTTTTCCCCTTTCAAGGCAAATGCCAAGGTAGAAAATCTTTGCAGAGCATCCAATCCCTGCAGGCGGCGCTCAATCGCCGTCCTTGGCGCGCTCCCACAGGGCATCCATTTCCTGCAGGGTCATGTCTTTCAAGTCGCGCGGGGCGTGCTTTTCAATGTATTCGAAACGGCGCTTGAACTTGCGATTGACGCGCTCGAGGGCGGACTCGGGTTCGATGCCGTGGAAGCGTGCATAATTGATGAGGGAGAAGAGCACGTCGCCGAATTCCTCTTCGCGTTTTTCCGGGGGCAAGTCCCCCTTCATGGCTTCGCGAAATTCGGCCAGCTCTTCTTCCACCTTCTCCCACACCTGCTCGGCATTTTCCCATTCGAAGCCCACCTGCGCGGTCTTCTCCTGCATGCGGAAGGCTTTGATGAGGGCGGGCAGGGAACGCGGCACGCCGGCAAGCACCGATTTTTTGCCCTCCTTCAGCTTCAGGCGCTCCCAGTTTTCCTTCACCTGAGCCTCGTCTTCCACCTGTACGGTACCGTAAATGTGGGGGTGGCGCTGGACGAGCTTGTCGCAGAGCTTGTTCAGCGCCGAAGCGATGTCGAAGGCACCTTTTTCCTCCCCGATTTTGGCATAGAAGACCATGTGGAGCATCAGGTCGCCCACCTCCTCTTCGATGCCGGGGAGGTCTTCGTCGAGCAGGGCATCGGCCAGCTCGTAGGTTTCCTCGATGGTGAGGTTGCGCAGGGACTGGAAGGTCTGCTTGCGATCCCAGGGGCAGCGGGCCCGCAATTCGTCCATGATGACGAGCAGGCGCTTGAAGGCTTCGAGTTTTTCTTCCAATCGTTGCGGTTGCACTTCCATGACGAGCCGACTGAGAACAGGGAGCCCTCGAAAAAAGGGCGCTTCCCGACCGCTCCCGAGGGCCTATCTTTGCCGACGTCGGACAGGGCGCCCGGGAAAAGGACGCAAATTTAAACTTTTAATCGCCACCATCGTTACATCCGCGCGACGCGGGGCCAGGCCTTGACCCACCGGCGCGTTCGAATCTGCGGGCATCAACGCAAGCAACCATGGAATTTCTGTACGTTTTGGGCATCATCTTCGCCGCTTTCGGCCTCTCTTTCCTGCTGATCAACATCCGACAACTTTTCACCGGCAAGGAGTTTCGGGGCAC
The DNA here is from genome assembly GCA_964496055.1 of uncultured Saprospiraceae bacterium. Taxonomy (GTDB): domain Bacteria; phylum Bacteroidota; class Bacteroidia; order Chitinophagales; family Saprospiraceae; genus CAZBYX01. Next base: position 4,183 of record CAZBYX010000010.1, on the reverse strand, counting down.
CTGCGCCACCAACAACCCCATGCTGAAAGACGAAATCGGGGAATGCAGCGTCTGCGGGCGCAAGCCCGGGGAAGAATGCCAGATGCCCGAGGTGAAGAAAGCCTGATCGCCCAGCCCCCTTCAAGCCTTTCTCAAGTCCCTGACAATCTGCTTTTTCGGCGGGTTTTCGTTAAATTTGGCGAATGACCGACCACCAACGCTTGCACCGCTGGATGCTCTGGCACGCCCTGATTCTGGGAGGAAGTGGGGTGTTGAGCTGGCAATTGGGGCAACCCGCTCTTCTGGAGGGGGGCGCGACGCTGGGGTTTGCCGGTTTGGCGGTGGTGGGGGCGCGTATCTTCGGCGACTTTTCCTTCCTCTTCCAACCCGCCAATTTGATCAGTCTGGCTCGCCTGTTGGGTGTCTTGGCTTTGTTGGGGCTGAGCCCGCACGCCGAATTGTTTCAGCTGGGGCTGTTGGCGCTGGTCATCGTTTTGGCCGATGGGCTCGACGGCTACATCGCGCGGCGCATGCAGACCAGCTCTTCTTTCGGCGCTTACCTGGACTCCGAAACGGATGCCTTTTTCGTGTTGGCGGTGTGCATGCTGCTGGTGTTGAAAGGGCTAGCCGGCGCCTGGCTGCTGGCGGTGGGTTTTTTGCGCTATGGGGTGGTTTTGTTTGGGTGGTGGTTTCGCCCTTCGGGCATGCCGGAAAAGCGCTACGCCGCCGCCCGCTGGGTGGCGGGGGGGCTCATGCTTAGCCTGGCGGGGGCATTTCTCTTGCCGCGCGTCGTCTATCAACCCCTGCTCATCCTTTTTGCCGTCGCTGTGGCGGGGACCTTCTCCTACGATTTGATTCACCTCTTCCTCCACCGCAAGACATGGCAGGAAAGCCACAGCTGAAGCCCCCGAACCCGCCCCCCGGCCCGCCAACCCGCGCCTTCTGGTGGCTTTTCCTGGGGCTCCATCTTCTCTGGTATGCGCCCGAGCTGGTCTTCACCCAACTGACCTGTCAGGCCTCGGGACTCTCCTTTTTCCAGGGGCTGAAAGTGGCGCCACCGGTGCTATTCGGCGAACTGGCGCTCCTGTTCCTGCTGCCGCGGCAGCGGGTTTTCCAGGGGCTCGCTTCCGGGGTGGTCGTGCTCCTGTTTTTCTATCAGGGCTATGCCGCTTTCTACCAGGCCACGTACGGGGAGCCGCCCCACTTTCAGGATGACTATGCCTTGGCCCGGGAGGTGCTCCCGGTCTTTCTGAGCAGCATCGGGGGGCATCGCCTGCTGTATTTCGGGCTCGGGCTGGCCGCCGCCCTGCTCCTCGGCGGCACGGCCTGGGCGCTGTGCCGGGCTGCCTGGAAAGCCGCCCGGCCGCACCACCGCCGAACGCTTTTGGTTTTAGTGGGCCTCGCCTTGCTGCAACTCTTCGTCGAGCCGAATTTTCCCTTCCGGTGGGTCTCCGAAGACCTGGCCCAGAGCCTGCACTTACCCGCGGCCCACCGCTACGCCTCCGAAGCGAACCCCTGCCCTCAAACGGCGATGCCCGCCCCGGCGCCTTCACCTCCCGATGTCTTCGTGCTGTTTCTGGAATCGTATGGGGCCGTCGCCTGGCAGCACCCGGCGGTACGGCCTGCCCTCGAAACCCTGGCCGACAGCGCGCTCCCGGTGCTGGGCAGGGAGGGCTGGCAGGTGTTCAGCACCTTCAGCCAGGCACCCATCATCGGAGGGCGTTCCTGGCTGAGCTTCACCACCGGGCTGACGGGCCTGCCCGTGAAAAGCCAGGTCCAGTACAACGATTTGCTGCGCCGCCACGCGGATTGCCGCCACCTCGTGCGCTACCTCCATGCCCTGGGCTACGAAACCTGGCGCCTGGCCACCATGCGCACCAACCCCACCACCCGCAAACTCATCCCCTACCCCACCCTCGAACGTTTCTGGGGCTTCGACCACTTCCTCGAATTCGAGGACATCCCTTACGCCGGCCCGCCCTTCGACTTCTATGGGGGCATCCCCGACCAATACGCCCTGGGATTCCTGCGCGACCAACACCTCTTGCAGCGTCCGGGGCCGCATTTCGTCTTCTTCATCACCCTCAGCTCGCACATCCCCTGGTACGAGCCGCCCCCCCTGCCACCCGATTGGCGAACGCTCGACAGCCTGCCGGCTGCGGAGCGCTCTTTGAAAGGCTTCCGCCTCGAACGCTACCGCAAAGCCATGGTGTACGAGCTGCGCATGGCGCTTCAATTCGCCCTGCAATACCCCCGAAAAGCCGTCTTCCTCCTCATCGGCGACCACCAGCCCGCCCTGCTCCTAACCCCCGACCGCCCCCGCTTCCGCTTTGCCACCCCCCTGCACGTTCTGACCCGGGACAGCTTCCACGAACCCCCGCTTCGGGAGCAAGGATTGGTTCCGGGGCTCGAACCCCGGACGGATTCCCTGCGCTTTCACCACGAAGACCTTTACCCCCTCATCCAGGGGTTGTTGGCGGCGGAGCATTAACCCGCCCCCCCTTGCAGGGCTGCCAGCAGGTGCCGGGCCGCCGCCTCCCAGGACGGACTGCCGATGGGACGGAGGGTTTCGGCAGCTTCCCGATAGGGTGCCATGCGCCGGGGATGCGCCAGCCAGCTCAGGGTGGCCTCCGCCAAAGCCTCCGCCGCATCGAAAAGCAGGCCGTTCACCCCTTCCCGGATGTGTGCCGCCACATTGCCCCCGCGCAGCGCCAGGAGCGGCAGGCCGAACCCCACCGCCTCCTGCAAAGCCATGCCGAAGCTCTCGAACCGGGAGGGCGAGACGAAAAAATGCGCCCGCCCGTAAAACCGCCCCAGCCGGGCAGGGGGGCAAGCCCCCAGGAAGGATACCCGCCCCTCGAGAGCGGGGGTTTGGCGCACGAGGCGCATGCAAGAAGCGGCATAGGCGGGGTCCCGCTCCAGAGAGCCCACCACCCAAATCTGCCCCTGAATCGGAGACCGCCCACCGGCGAGGGCGGCCAGGGCCTGCAGCCATTCCAAAATGCCCTTGCCGGGCAGCAGGTGGGCGACCACCAGCGCCGTGGGTTCGGGCGCCTTCGGCGCGAGGCTCCGCCCCTCGAAAAGGGGAGCAGGCGGAACCAGCAAGCATTGCTGCTCAGGAGCCAGCCGCCCGACGAGGCACTCGCGCGCCCATTCTCCCGTCACCACCACCCCGCTGACCCGTTTCAAGACCTGCCCCTCTGCAACGGTGGGCGCACCCCGCATCCCGGGCAGCAGGTGAGCCAGCAGGAAGGAACGCGCGGGCAGCGCCCCCGGCCACGCGGCCAAAGCCTCCAGGTAAAGGCTGTCGAAGAAAAAGCAATCAGCCCCGGAAGCAGAGACTCCCGCGGCAAAACGCTCCCAGGTCCAATGCCGCAACTCCACCCCCAAACCGCTCAGCGCCTCCATCAGGCGGGCGTTGTAGAGGTTGCCCCCCGAAGGAAAGGATGCAGGCTCGGGAACGACGAAATGCAGGGACACAGATTCGCCCATGAAAAACGGTTTGGTTGACTCACTCCACCGCCCCTTCGAAACCCGCCCAGGCCACGTGAGACTCTCCGAGGGTGATTTTGAGGTTTCCCCGAAAAGTGCCGCGCAGCCGTCGGGCCAACTCCCGGTGGATGTAGGCGGCCAGGAATTCGGTGGTAGTCAGGCACCCCTGGAAAGCGGGCAGCTCGTCGAGGTTGCGGAAGTTCAGGGGTTCGAGCACTTCTTCGAGCAGGCGCCCGGCCAGGTCGATGTCCACCACGACGTTCATCGCATCGAGGGCGGGGGTGGAAAACTCGGCATCGACGACGTAGGTGGCGCCGTGCAGCCGTTGCGCCGGCCCGAAACCCGGATGCTGCAGGGAATGAGCGACCAAAACATGCCTGCGAATGCGAACGAAATACATGGGGGGGAAGATTTATAGCGCCGGTGAATGACAGAGAGTAGGCGGATTTGAGGAATGAGTCTGCTGCAAAAAGTCCAATCCCGCCGAGGAATCGAAGATTTGAGGAATCGAGGATTTGAATAAATCATTGATAACCAAAGGAATAAACTTTAAACCTTAGTCCCACAACCTTTTTTGTAGTGGACTCAAGATTTGAGGAACCGAGGAACCGAAGCCCTGGAATGCATTCAACCTGAATCCCCGAATCTATAAAAGCCGTGAAGAGAAGCACTTGCCCCGTCTTTTGCCCTTCGGGAAGGCGGGGGGCTCGGA
>CAZBYX010000009.1:25829-29637 GCA_964496055.1 uncultured Saprospiraceae bacterium | reverse complement strand
ACCGTGAAACCGTGAAACCGTGAGACCCTGAGACCTTTTATTTCCACTTGTCTCCACCTAATTCCATCTGTTTCTATGTCTTCCCCATCGAAAACCCATCTCCCCGTTCATATTTCCTGCAGGAATTCGGGCAGCCCCCTTCCACTCGGGATGCCCAATTTTTTGCGCAGGCGGTAGCGGCTGATTTCCACCCCCCGGACGGAGATGCTCATCAGGGAGGCGATGTCTTTGCTGCTGAGGTTCATGCGCAGGTAAGCGCAGAGCTTTTCCTCGCGCAGGGTGAGGTCGGGGTGTTTTTGGCGCAGGCGTTTGAGGAAGTCGGCGTGGACCTGGTCGAAGTGGTGGGCGAAGCGTTCCCAGTCTTCGTCGAGGCGTTGGTCGGCCTGGAGGGTGCGCAACAGGCGGCGGATGGTCCGGCGGTCTTCTTCGTTGTGGAGGGTATCGAGCACGCGTTTGAGCTCGTTCTGGACTTTTTCCAAGAACTCGGTTTTTTGCACCAGGTGCATGGTGGTGGTGGCCAGCTCTTGGTTCTTGAAGCGGATTTCGGCTTCCAGTTTCTGGTGGCGCAGCTCCGAGAGGGCTTTTTCGGCTTGCTCCTCGATTTGGCGCTGCTGGTCTTTGAGCAGCGCCGTTTCGCGCCGGAAACGCCGCCGGGGAACGACCACCAGGGCCACCAGGAGCCCGCCAATCAGCAGGGCATAGGCCAGCAGGGCTTCGGGCGTGGCATACCAGGGGGGCAAGATGCGGAATGAAAAGGCACGCGGGGGACTGAGCGCGCCGCCCCGCGTCCGCGCCTGAACGTGGAAGGTGTACGTCCCCGGTGGCAGATTGGTGTACTCCTTCTCCGATTTGGCCGACCACGGCGACCACCCTTGCTCAAACCCTTCCAGCCACACCCGATAGGTCACCTGGTCGGGGAAGCCGAACTCCGTGGCGCAGAAGGAAAAGCGGAAAGCGTTTTCCCGGGCTTTCAATTCCGGGGTGCCGGGGATGTCCTGCCCATAGCCCCCGAAGAGGAGGCGGCTCTCGGGGTGCAGGAGTTCCACCCGGTCCAGGAGGACGTTCAGGGGCGGGTCGGGGGTGCGGTGGTCTTGGCGGGGGTTGTAATGAATGAACCCCTTGTCCACCCCGATGAACACGTTCTCGGCGTCGTGGGGGTAGATGAGTTCGAAGCCGCCGACCAGGCGCTCTTGCAATTGAGGAAGCACCACCTTGCGCACCGATTTTTCGAGGCCCTCATCGCGCACTTCCAGGAAGCCGGCTTCCGTCTGGGTGACGAACCAGAGGTTGCCGTCGGGGCCTTCCCAGAGGCGGCGCACCTTGGTTTCGGGTCCGAAGAGGGCGTCGAATTCGGGGTGGGGAACGAAGCGTTGGGCGAGGCTGTCGTAGCGGTAGATGCCGCGCTCGGCGGCGACGAGGATTTCGCCGAAAACCAGGAAGACGTGGTTGTTCAGGTCGGAAGGCAGTCCGGCGTTGCGGCCGAAGAAGTCCACGCGGGCGATGCGCAGGTTCAGGGTGTCGAGCAGGATGCGGTAGATGCCCCGGTAGGGGTGCGCCATCCAGTAGAAGCCTTGGGGGTCCCGGGTCATGAGGCGGGAGGACTCTTCCAGGCCCTCGAGGTGGCGGAGCAGGTGCCAGCCGTCGGCTCCTTTTTGGTAAAGGTCCAGCCCGCGGTAGGTGCCGGCCAGCAGCAAATCCGTTCTGGCGGCGACGGGCAGGAAGGTCCAGACGCCGGAGGCGGCGCCCATGGGCTGCCCCACCAGCCCCCGAATGTGGAAGGCGCCGTCGTGGTGGCCGGCGAAGAGTTCGTCGTGCACGACGCAGAGGCTCCAGGCTTGGCCGGTGGTGTTTTGCACGGGTTGGAAGTTGTGTGGTTGGAGGGGGTCGTAATAGTCTTGCCAGGGGATGGCGAAGATGCCGTTGGTGGTTCCGAGGTAGAGGCGCCCGCGATGGATGGCGGCGGCGTAGGCGCTGCCTTCCAGCTCACCATCGGGGGCGAGGTGGGTGAAGGGCGAGTTGACGAGGACGTAGTCGATGCCGTTGTCTTGGGCGAGCCAGAGGTTGCCGCTGCGGTCGGTGAAGGCTGCCAGGATGTTGTTGGTGAGCAGGCCGCGGCGGCGGTCCAGGTGCCAGAGGGGGCGGAAGGGGCGCTCCACTACATAGGCACCGCCGAGCATGGTGCCGACCAGGAGGCGATGCTCGTTCAGGGAGGTGAGGCAGTTGATGCGGTCGTGGCGGAGGAGGCTATCGAGCGGGGTGCTGAAGTTGCCTACGCCCGTAGGAAGGCTGAGCAGCAAGCCGTTGCGGAAGGTGGCTACGAGGAAGCTGTCAGGCCCCAGAGGCACCACGCCGGTCACGCGCAGGCCCTGCAGGCGTTCCCCGCCCCGCACCCGCACCCAGGACCCTTCCTTCAGGTGCAACAAGCCCTGGCCCTGGTCGTGGAGGAAGAGCTCGTCGGCGGCCTGCCGCAGGATGGTCAGTTGGGTGGGGAATTCCCATACCTCGACGGAATCCCCCTGGATGCGAAACACCTTGCGGCTGGTTTGGGCGAAGAGCTGCCCTTGGTGCCAGGCCAGGTTCCAGACGTCCTCGAAGCGGCGATGCCGGGGTGGGAGCAAGGGGAGCAGGTCGTGGAAGGCCAGGCGGCCGAGGGAGTCGGGCTCGAAATAACCGAGCTCGTTCTGCCCGCCGACGAAGAGGCGCCCCCCTCGACCCAGGGCCACGGAGCGCAGGATGGTGCGGTTGGGCAGGGGGTGCTTGTGCCATCCCTTGCCGTTGAATTCCAGCAGGCCTTCGTTGTTGGCGAAGAAGACCCGGCCGTCGGGGCCCTGCAAGCCGGCCCAGTTCTGGGTGCCGGCCCGGTATTCCGAGCGGGGGTGGTTCTGAATGAAGGGTTGCCCCAGATTGGACTGCCCGAACAAGGGGCCGGCCGCCATCCAAAAACCCAGCATGTGCAGCGCCAATGCCTTCATCCACCTGGTGGTTTGCGAGAGGTGAAAATAGGGCCATTTCCCGGGCATGATGTAGTGATGATGTAGTCCAAACCGGGAAAAGTCGGACATGCGCCCGAAAATAACCTTTCTGATGTAGTCCTGCTGTGGCGAAACAATTTTCCGCTCCCTGATTCCCTCCTAAATTTGCTTCGCGAAAGCGCACCTCTCTCGAAATAATTTTCTTCCCAACCCCGACGAACTTTTTTTTGAGCTCTTTCGGGATGATGAGGTGCCACGCTGAAATTCTTTCCATCCAACCATCCGTCTTGCTTATGAAAAAATGGACTTTTACCCTCCTGCTTTGTTCGCTTTTCGGGCTCGGCGCCCTCCAAGCACAACACGACGTCACCTTCACGGTGGATATGAGCAACTACGGCGGCACCTTTACGCAGGTGTACGTCAGTGGTTCCTTCAACGGCTGGTCGGGCACCTCCAACCCCCTGACCGATATGGGCAACGGGTTGTGGGGCGCCACCTTCCCCCTGCCCGAAGGCCCCCACGAATACAAGTTCACGGTCGATGACTGGGCCGACCAGGAAATGCTCACCCCCGGTGACCCCTGCACCATCACCGACCCCTCCGGGCAGTTCACCAACCGCCTGGTGGACGTGACCGGCCCGACCACCCTGCCGGAAGTGTGCTGGAACTCCTGCCTCTCTTGCAACCCCATGGCCGGCGACATCAGCCTCGCCGTGGACATGAGCGAATACACCGGCAGCTTCACCACCGTCTATGTAGCCGGCGGCTTCAACGGCTGGTGCGGCAACTGCAACCCCCTGGAAGACCCCGACGGCGACATGGTCTGGACCGGCACC
>CAZBYX010000009.1:18135-25729 GCA_964496055.1 uncultured Saprospiraceae bacterium | reverse complement strand
CGGCAACTGCAACCCCCTGGAAGACCCCGACGGCGACATGGTCTGGACCGGCACCGTCACCATGCAGCCGGGCCTGAACGAATACAAGTTCGAAGTGGATGACTGGGCCGACCAGGAAATGCTCACCCCCGGCGACCCCTGCACCATCACCGACCCCTCCGGGCAGTTCACCAACCGCCTCATCGAAGTGGACGGCGACAGCACCCTGGCCGAAGTGTGCTGGGGCAGCTGCGTGGACTGCGGCGTCCAAACCGACGGCAACATCACCTTCGCCGTCGATATGAGCGAGTACGCCGGCAGCTTCACCACCGTCTTCGTCGCCGGCAGCTTCAACGGCTGGTGCGGCAACTGCAACCCCCTGGAAGACCCCGACGGCGACATGGTCTGGACCGGCACCTACCTGCTGCCCGCCGGCCCCAACGAATACAAGTTCGAGGTCGATGACTGGGCCGACCAGGAAATGCTCACCGAAGGCGACCCCTGCACCATCACCACCGGGGGGTTCACCAATCGCTTCATCGAGGTCAACGGCGACGCCACCTTGCCCGAAGTGTGCTGGGGCAGCTGTGAGGTGTGCAACCCGCCCACCCTGGTCAGCATCACCTTCAACCTGAACATGGAATTCCACCCCCCCGACCCCTCGGGCGTCTTCATCGCAGGGGGTGCGGCCTTCGGCGTCCCGGGTGACAACCCCCTGGAAGACCCCGACGGCGACGGCGTCTATTCCATCACCTTCATGAAGGAGGTGGGCTTCTCCAGCCACTACACCTTCACCAACGGCCTGTGCCCCGACTTCTCCTGCAAGGAAAACATCGGCGGCCAACCCTGCGCCGACCCCAACAACTTCAACGACCGCTTCCTGCCCCCCGTCATGCAGGACACCATCATCAACACCTGCTTCGGCGAATGCACCGACGACCTGATGTGCACCCCGCCCGGCGAACCCCTCGACGTCACCTTCCGCGTCAACATGCAAGAGGAAATGACCAACCCGGACGGCGTCTTCATGGGGGCCAGCTTCGACAACTGGAGCGGCAACATCGCCCTGGAAGACCCCGACGGCGACGACATCTGGGAAGTGACCATCGAGCTGCAGCCCGGCTTGCACGAATACAAATTCATCAACGGCCCCGGCTGGTGCTGTGCCGAAGTGCTCGACAGCCTCGACGCCGCCTGCACCATCAACCCGCCCTTCTACAACCGCTTCGTCAACGTCATGGGCAGCGAGCCCATCGAGCTCGACCCCGTCTGCTTCGGCACCTGCGACCTGTGCCCCACCTCCACCGTGGAAGTGGTGCCCGCCGAGCAGCTCTTCCGCCTCATGCCTTCGCTCGTGCGCAGCACCGACGCCCGCGTCCTGTTCCAGGGGCCGGCCACGGCTCACCAGGTGGAAGTCCGAGACGTGCTGGGCCGCCTGATTCACTACCGGGAAGCCGATGCGGGCACCCCGGCCGTGGAGTTGCCCTCCCGGCAATGGGGCGGGGGCCTCTACTTCGTAACCGTGCGCTCGGAAGCCCGCATGGGCACCGCCAAACTCGTGGTCACCGAACGCTGAGAATGAACACCCACCCGGCTCCGCCCAGGCGGAGCCCTGAAGAGTCAATATTGCCAAAATGCATTATTTGGGCTTCCCGCCCCGGTTAAACAGGGTGAAACAATAGGTCTCTGAATCTTGAAAAGGTGGGATTTTCCCCGGAAAATCCTCCTTTTCTTTCTCCTGGGAAAGCGGCGGCCGGGAAGCTTTTGGCACTCTTCCGTGGGCTGGGCGATGCTTCGGGTTCGAGGATGGAGGGAGGTAGCATCCAGCCCGGCATCCGAAGACAGACCCGGACGTAAACCCTTCCCCGAACCCCCACCCCTTACCCGATGGAAGCCTGCCCGTGCGCAGGCTCGCTCCCCAACACACAACCCGCGCCCCTCACCTTTTCCAGGGCAGGTTTTGGCAGGCAGGCTCACCCCTTCCTTCCAAAAGCCGCCCCTTCCGAATTCAAACACGTGATGCGAACCCTTTCCCTTTTTCTCCTCCTGATGCTGGCAGCCCTTTCGGGGGCCGCGGCCCAGCAGCTCGTCACCGGAACGGTCACCTCTGCCGAAGACGGTCTGCCCGTCATCGGGGCCACGGTGCTCATCAAGGGCACGGACCGGGGCACCGCCACCGACCTCGACGGAAGCTACAGCTTGGAAGTGCCCGGCCCCGAGGCGGTGCTGGTCTTTTCCTACACCGGCAGCATGCCTCAGGAAATTCAGGTGGGCGGGCAAAGCCGCATCGACGTGGTGTTGCAGCCCCAGATTTCAGTGCTGGAAGAAGTGGTGGTGGTGGGCTACGGCAACCAGAAACGCAGCGACATCAGCGGTTCGGTGAGCGTCATCACGGCTGAGGAAATCACCGAAACCCCCGCCCTGCGGGTGGAACAGGCGCTGCAGGGCCGGGCCGCCGGTGTGCTCGTCACCCAGAACTCGGGCTCGCCGGGCAGCCCCCTGAACATCAACATCCGGGGCATCAGCACCCTGGGCGACAGCGGGCCCCTCTTCATCGTGGACGGCATCCCCGTCGATGGGCTGGACTTTCTCAACCCCTCGGACATCGAGTCCATCAGCGTTCTGAAGGACGCCGCCTCGGCAGGCATTTACGGCACGCGTGCCGCCAACGGGGTGGTGCTCATCACCACCAAGTCGGGCAAGAAGGACCAGGCCGGCCGCATCAGCTACGAGGGCTACGCCGGGCAGCAGGTGTTGGCGCGCAAGCTCAACCTGCTGAACGCCCGCGAATTCGCCGTCATCTCGAACGAAATGCACATCACCGGCGGCAAAGCGCCCCGCCCCGAATTCCGCGACCCCGACCTGCTGGGCGAAGGCACCGACTGGCAGGAAGCCATCTTCGAACCCGCCCCCATGACCAGCCACCAGCTCTCCTTCACCGGGGGCAATGAAAAATCCACCTACGCCCTGACGGGCAATTACTTCCGCCAGGACGGCATCGTGGGCGGCGAAAAGTCCGGCTTCGAGCGCTACACCGTCCGCCTGAACACCACCCACCAGATGAAGCCCTGGCTGCGCCTGGGCAACACGCTGAACTTCACCGTCCTGGAGCGCAACTTCCTGCCCGAAAACAACGAGTTCACCAGCCCCATCATCCGCGCCCTGAACATGGACCCCGTCACGCCCGTGCGCAAAGCCGACGGCACCTACGCCTACTCCCTCTATGCCGACACCGACATCACCAACCCCGTCAACGCCATCCAAAACACCTACGACACCTGGAAAACCCACCGCGTGGTGGGCAGCGTGTTCGCCGAACTGACCCTGCCGAAGGGCTTCCGCTTCAAGAGCACCTACAGCGTGGACGCCACCTTCGCCACCCGCGACATCTTCATCCCCAAATTCGACCTCAGCAACGACCCGGTGCTCAGCGACGCCCCCGCCGGCGAGAAAAACGAAACCAACTCCGTGGCCATCAACCACAACACCTGGAAAAACTGGCAGGTCGAAAACACCCTCCACTGGAACCACACCTTCCAGGACGTGCACGCCCTCGAAGTCACCCTGGGCAACACCGCCCTGGAACGCCGCGCCGAATGGAGCGGCGGCTCCAACACCAACCTGCCCAGCAACGACCCCCGCGACGCCTACATCAGCAACACCATCGACCCCATCACCTCGCAGGGCGCCTTCGAGGGCGCCAGCGAAAACGCCCTGCTGTCCTTCTTCGGGCGCCTCAATTACGCCCTCGACGAGCGCTACCTCTTCAGCGCCACCCTGCGCATCGACGGCTCCAGCCGCTTCGGCGCCAACAACCGCTACGGGCGCTTCCCCAGCTTCTCGGCCGCCTGGGTGCTCTCGCGCGAAGACTTCTTCGCCCTGGACGCCGTCAGCTTCCTGAAACTGCGCGCCAGCTGGGGCCGCAACGGCATCGACCGCAACATCGGCGACTATGACTTCACCGCCACCGTCTTCACCGGGCAGAACTATACCTTCGGACCCGGCGAAGTCATCACCAACGGCAGCGTCCCCCTCACCCCCCCCAACCCCGACCTCAAGTGGGAAACCATCGAGCAAACCGACTTCGGGCTGGACGCCGAGTTCTTCGAGGGGCGCTTCACCCTCACCGCCGATTACTTCATCAAGAAATCCCTGGATTTCCTCTTTCGAGCGCCCATTCCCCTGGTGGCGGGGGCGGCTTTCCCGCCGGGGCAGAACGTGGGCTCCATCCGCAACCAAGGCTTCGAGCTGGCCCTTCAATACCGCAACCGCGTCGGCGCCTTCAAATACAGCCTCGGCGCCAACTTCACCGCCTGGAAAAATGAGGTGCTGTCGCTGGGCTTCGGCGAGCCCCAGGTCGCCGGCCGCATCCAGTCGGCCAATGCCTTCGTCTCCCGCACCGAAGTGGGGCATCCCGTGGCCAGCTTCTACGGCTACATCCACGACGGCATCTTCCAAACCCAGGCCGAGGTGGAAGCCCACGCCTTCCAAAGCGAAAACACCGCCCCCGGCGACATCCGCTTCCGCGACCTCAACGGCGACGGCGTCATCGACGCCGACGACCAGACCTACATCGGCAACCCCACCCCCGACTTCGTGTACGGGCTGCAAGCCGACTTCGAGTTCAAGGGTTTCGACCTGGGTTTGTTCATCCAGGGCGTGCAAGGCAACGAAATCTACAACGCCACCGTGCGCTACGACTTCATCTTCGTCAACCGCCCCCAGAACGTCCTGGAGCGCTGGACGGGCCCCGGAACCAGCAACTTCGAGCCCCGCGTCAGCATCGCCGACCCCAACCAGAACGCCCGCGTCTCCACCCGTTTCGTGGAGGACGGCAGCTACCTGCGCCTGAAGAACATCCAGCTGGGCTACAGCCTGCCCCCCACCCTGCTGCGTCGCTACAAGTTGGAAAAACTGCGCCTCTACGTCTCGGCGCAAAACCTGCTCACCCTGACCGATTACTCGGGCTACGACCCCGAAATCGGCGCCGTGGGCACCGCCCTCGAACTGGGCATCGACCGGGGTTTCTACCCCCAGGCCCGCACCTTCCTCGCAGGCCTGCAACTCGCATTCTGACCCTGCAAATAAACACAGCACACCCACACTCACACCCGCTTTTTGAGGATTCGAGGATTTGGGGATTTGAGGTTGGGGTTGGAGGGAGGAGCTTTCTCCCCCGCCCGCTCTCAAACCTCGATTGCTCGGAGCGCCGCCTTTCGCGGGCCGCTCCCTCGATTGCTCGAACGGTACGCCCTCATCGGGCCGCCCAAAACCATCAAACCCGACCCATCATGAAGTGGAAGATACCCATTTTGATTTCGGCGCTGAGTCTTTCGGCGCTTTCCTGCGAGAAGGAATTTCTCGAGCGCAAACCCATCATCGGCGTGACGGTGGACAATTTCTACCGCACGGCCGACGACGCCATCGCAGCGGTGAACGCCGCCTATGCGGCCTTGCAGTTCGAGCTGTCCCCCGCCGGCCACTTCCGCTGGTTCTGGGGTGACATCATGAGCGACGACGCTGTCAAGGGCGGCTCGGGCGACAACGACGTCTTCGACCTGCTGCTGTTGGAAACCTTCCAGGGCCCCACCAACACCGACCTGCTGGAAGCCGAGTGGGGCGCCGACTACGAGGGCATCTACCGCGCCAACGTGGTACTCGAGAACGTTCCCCAAATCGAGATGGACGAGCAGCTCAAGGCGCGCATCCTGGGCGAGGCCAAATTCATCCGCGCCTGGTTCTACTACAACCTCGTCACCCTGTTCGGGGGGGTGCCCCTGGTGGACCACGTGCTGGCGCCCAGCGAGTACAACCTGCCGCGCAACAGCGCCGAGGAAATCTGGGCTTTCATCGAACAAGACCTGAACGAAGCCATCCCCGTGCTGCCCTTGCGCAGCGAATACCCCCCCGAAGACCTGGGGCGCATCACCCGGGGCGCGGCGCAGGCCCTGCTGCTCAAAGCCCTGATGTACCAGCGCAAGTACGCCGAGGCACAGCCCGTGGCCGAAGCCATCATCAACAGCGGGGAGTATTTCCTCGAACCCGAGTACGGCAAAATCTTCACCCGCGCCGGTGAAAACGGCCCCGGCAGCATCTTCGAAATTCAGTACATGAACGCCTCGGGCGGCAACTGGGGGAAGAACAACGCCAACGAAGGCACCTTCACGAACGTCTTCCAACGCGCCCGCGGCCAGTTCGAGGGCTTCGGCTTCAACATCCCCACCCAGGATTTCGTGGACGAGTTCTTCAAGGAGGGCTTCGAAGACCCCCGCCTGAAACACACCGTCTTTCGGGAGGGCGAGCCCATGGGCGACCGCGGCATCTTCACCAAAGAAGCCACCGGCGGCTTCCCCTGGGATTACTACCCCAAAAAATACTTCAACAACAAATCGGAGGAAGCCCCCTTCGGCGACCCCAACCCCAACGGCGGTTCGAACGACCGCGTCATCCGCTACGCCGACGTGTTGCTGATGCACGCCGAAGCCGCCTTCCACAACGGCGACGAAGGCGCCGCCCGCAACAGCCTCAATCAGGTGCGGGCACGGGCCCGGGGCAGCAACCCCAACGTCTTGCCCGATGTCACCGCCTCGGGGGCCGCCCTGCTCGAAGCCATCTACCACGAGCGCCGCGTCGAGCTGGGCCTGGAAGGGCACCGCTTCTTCGACCTGGTGCGCACGGGCCGCGCTCCGGAAGTGCTCGGGCCCCTGGGCTTCGTCGAAGGGGTGCACGAACTCTTCCCCATCCCCGAATCGCAAATTCAGGCCACCAACGGCGCCCTGACTCAAAACCCGGGCTACTGATCAGCCCCCAAACCCGCCTTCGCCATGAAAAAGTGGATATTCCTCCTGCCCGTCTTGCTCTTCGCCGCCTGCCAGCCCGAAGAAGACCCCGACATCGAGCTGGGGCCCCTGCCCGCCCCGCCTGAATTCTCCATGCAGCTCAGCCCCGACAACCCCAACGTCGTGTTGCTGCAAGACCTCAGCCAGGGCGCCTTCGCCCGCCTGTGGGAAATGCCCGGCGGCACCCCCAACACCTCCACCGAGCCCCAGGTGGAAGTGCTCTACGCCAAAGCCGGCACCTACACCATCACCCTCCACATCGCCGCCGAAGGCGGCAACGGCACCGCCAACGCCAGCAAGACCATCACCATCGAACAAGACGCCACCCTGGCCTGCGACGACAAACTCGCCCTGCTCACGGGCGACTGCAACGCCGAAGGCAAGTGCTGGACTTTCAGCACCGAAGCCGGCGCCGTCACCGTCGGCTCCGATTACGGCCTCGACGACTGGTTCACCTCCACCGCCAACGGCCTGCAAGCCGAACAGTACGACGACAGCTTCTGCTTCTTCTTCGACGGCTTCGTCTTCGTCTATGCCAACAACGGAACCACCATCGACCCCTGGAGCGGCTACGTGCCCGTAGCCTACGACCCCGCCCCCACCACCTTCACCTTCAGCCCCGGAACGGGCCGCGACGGGCGCGACCAAATCCTCCTGCCCGAAGGCTACTTCATGGGGGTGTGGGACAGCGGCAACGTCCTCGATATCGAAACCCTGACGGAAACGGAGCTGGTGGTCCGCACCCCCATCGTGGACCAGGACGGCAACCCCACCCA
>CAZBYX010000009.1:0-18035 GCA_964496055.1 uncultured Saprospiraceae bacterium | reverse complement strand
CCCGGTTGGGAGCTCGTCTGGGCCGATGAATTCGACACCCCGGGCCCACCCGACAGCAGCCGCTGGAGTTACGACCTCGGCGACGGCTGCCCCCACCTTTGCGGCTGGGGCAACAACGAGCTCCAATCCTACACCGACCGCCCCCGCAACGCCCGCGTGGAAAACGGCCGACTCATCATCGAGGCGCACCGGGAAAACTACCAGGGCCGCGCATACACCAGCGCCCGCCTGCTGACCCGCGAACGGGCCGCCTGGCGCTTCGGCCGCTTCGAGGTGCGCGCCAAACTGCCTTCGGGCCGCGGCACCTGGCCCGCCGTCTGGATGCTCCCGGAAACCTGGGAATACGGGCCCTGGCCCAAAAGCGGCGAAATCGACATCATGGAGCACGTCGGCTTCCTGCCCGACAGCATCTTCGGCACCGTCCACACCGAAGCCTTCAACCACATGCGCGGCACCCACAAGACCGGCGCCGTCCATCACCCCGACGTCGAAAAAGACTTCCACACCTACGCCCTGGAATGGAGCCCCGAGGGCATCGTCTGGTATTTCGAAGACCGCCCCTACCACCGCTTCGACAACACCTACGACCACCCCGATGAGTGGCCCTTCGACCAGGAGTTTCACCTCATCCTCAACCTCGCCGTAGGCGGCAACTGGGGCGGCGCCCGCGGCGTGGACAGCACCATCTGGCCCCAGCGCTTCGAAATCGACTACGTCCGCGTCTATCGCCCCGCCGACGCCCCGGCCGGCGAATGAACCCTCAAACGCTCAAACATGACCCACAGTAAATCCTTCTTGCCCACCGCCTGCCTCCTCGCCGCCTTGCTGCTCAATGCCTGCGTCAAGGACGAAAGCGGCGAGCCCGAACCCCGACCCCTCCCCGCCCTCAGCATCGAGGACGCCCAGATCGAGGAAACCAACAGCACCCAAACCCTCACCCTGCGCGTAAGCATCGAGGGGCTCAACCTCACCAACGTCGTGGTGGACTACCACACCCAGGACGGCAGCGCCGAGGCCGGCTCCGACTACGTCCCCATCTCCGAGGGGAAGCTCCTCTTCACCCCCGCCGACCGGGAAATGTTCATCGAGCTGCAAATCCTGGGCGATGATTTCGAGGAGGAAGACGAAACCTTCCAGGTCGTGCTGACCGACCCCCACAACGCCGAACTGGTCAAAGCCGGCGCCACCGTCACCATCCTCGATGAAGACACCCAGCCCGGCAACCCCTTCGGCATCCCCAATTCGGGCTACTCCTCCCCCACCGAATACCCCGGCATGACGATGGTCTGGAGCGATGAGTTCGACGGCGACAACCTCAACACCGCCAACTGGAATTTCGAAATCGGAACCGGCAACAACGGCTGGGGCAACAACGAGCTCCAGTACTACCGCGAGGAAAACACCTTCCTCTACGAGGGCTTCCTGCTCATCGAAGCCCGCGAAGAACCCTTCGCCAACAGCGACTACACCTCCTCGCGCATCACCACCAAAGACAAGCAGGAGTTCCAGTTCGGGCGCATCGACATCCGCGCGGCCCTGCCCGAGGGCCGGGGCTTCTGGCCCGCCCTGTGGATGCTCGGCACCAACATCGACCAGGTGGGCTGGCCCGCCTGCGGCGAAATCGACATCATGGAGTTGCTGGGGCACCAGCCCGGCACCGTGTTCGGCACCGCC
This sequence comes from uncultured Saprospiraceae bacterium, assembly GCA_964496055.1. GTDB lineage: Bacteria > Bacteroidota > Bacteroidia > Chitinophagales > Saprospiraceae > CAZBYX01. The sequence goes on along the minus strand of CAZBYX010000009.1, from coordinate 16,361 downwards.
CATTTCGGGGTCAGCGTCGCCCAGCACCAATTCCGCAGCAAAGCCTACACCCTCTCCGGCGGCGAAAAATTCAGCCAGGAATTTCACGTCTTTTCCCTCGTCTGGGAGCAAGACCGCCTCCAGTACCTGGTGGACGACCAGCTCTTCCACGAAGTCACCCCCGCCGACCTGAACGGCCAGCCCTGGCCCTTCAACCAGCCCTTCTTCTTCATCTTCAACCTCGCCGTGGGCGGCAACCTGCCGGGCCCGCCCGACGAGACCACCATCTTCCCCCAACGCCTCATCGTGGACTACGTGCGGGTTTTCCAGTAGGCTCCTGCCGGTCCGCGAAAAAGCGAAGCCCCGGAATGCAAAAGCGTTCCGGGGCTTTCGTTTGGGGCCCTCCGCCGGGTCGGGTTCGGGTGAGGCGGGAGGGTTTGGGCTTCCCCTTGCTCAGTGGCGGATGACCCGCACCCGCACGGGCAGGCAAACGGTGGGCGGGCAGCCCGGACAAGGGCCGGGGTCTGCCAGGGTCACCTGGAGGGTGCACCCCGGGTCGGCCTCGTCGGTGAGGGTGAGGGTCCGATTGCCGCTGCCGGCGCTGCCGGGCTCGAGCAGGAAGGCGGACGGCGCGCCGTAACCGGCGCTCGTGGGGCTGACCTGGCCCTGGCTGACGCTGACGCCGTAGGCGTTGCCCAGCCCCGTGCCGGTGGGCAGAAGCTGGAAGCTGATGCGGTCGTCGGAGGGGTCTTCGGGGGTGCCGTTGTTGTGGCAGCTCACCTGAGCGAGCCCGGCATCCGTGAGCTGGCAAGGCGTGGAGCAGGCGCCGGGGTCGTTCAGCGTGAGGGTGAGGGTGCAGCCGGCGTCCGTCGAATCACGCAGGGTGAGCTGAACGGGCCCCGCCCCGGCGCTGCCCGCCTGAAGGGCGAAATCCACCGCCTGCCCGTAGGAAGCCCCGACGGGGCTGAGGCTTCCCGCCGAAACCTCGACGGCATAGCCGGAGCCGAGATTGACCCCGGAAGGATTCAGACGGAAGGTGATGAAATCATCGGCCGGGTCGGTGGGGGTGCCCCCGTCGTTGCATTGAACGTCGGCGAGCCCCGCCGCTTCGAGGGTGCAGGGTTGGGGAACGAAGCCGGCATCGAGGGAAAGGTCATCGCCGAGGCTGGGGTCGAAGGTGAAAGTGGCGGTGCGGGCGGTGAGGGGGTCGGCGTCGCTGTCGAGGGCATCGTCGGGGCCCTGGTCTTGAGGGCTGCCCAGAAGGGCGAAGCCGGACTGCTGCCCCGTGGTGTCGAAGTGGAGGGAATAGCTGCCGAAGAAGAGGGAATCGATGCGCCAGGAGCCGTCGGGGGCGGTGAGAGCGCTGTCGAGGAGCTGGTCGGCGGCATTGAAGAGGCGCACTCGGATGCCGGCGATACCGGGCTCGCCGGGATTTTGCAGCCCATCGCCGTTTTCATCCAGCCAGACGCGGTCGCCGATGGCCGCAAAGGGGGCGAAGCCGGCATCGAGCGTCAGGAGGCTGTCGCCGACGCTCAGACTGAAGGCGGCGGTGCGGCCGTCGGCGGGGTCGGCGTCGCTGTCGAGGGAATCGGGGGCGGCATCGAGGAGGGTGGGTTGGCGGTTGGGGGGCAGGGAGCCGTGCACGAACTGAAGGAAGTAGTCGTCGGGCTCCAGCTCGTCGAACAGGTAAGCCCCTCCGCTGTCGGTGAGGGTGGAGTCGAGCTGGGAGCCGGCGGCGCTGAACAGGCGGACGCGCAGGTCGGGGATGCCGGGCTCGCCGCCATCCTGGCGGCCGTTGCGATTGACGTCGAGCCAGACGAAGTCCCCCACGGCGGCCAGGGGGTAGTAGCCCGCGTCGAGGGTGTAGTTGGTCAGGCCGTAGGTCATGAACACGGCGGGGGAGAAGCCGGTGAGGGGGTCGGCGTCGGAGTCGCGGCCGTCGCTGCCCCCCTGGTCGGCGGCGGTCGGGGCGTAGCCCGCCGGACGCACGAAGCGCAGCAGGTAGTTGCCGAAGGGCAAGGTATCGAAGCGGTAAAACCCGTCGGCATCGGTGACGGTGCTGGCGATGGGGGTGGTGGTGTTCGCCGCCTGGTAGAGCAGAACGCTCACGCCCGGCAAGCCGGGCTCCGTAGCATCCTGCACGCCGTCGCGGTCCAGGTCCACCCAGACGGTATCGCCCAGGGCGTTGTTGGCGCAGTCGGTCAGTTGGATGGAAGCCACGTAGGTGGCGGGGCAGCCGTTGGCATCCGTGTAGCTGAGCGTGTAGGTGACGGGGCTGCTCAGGGGCTGCACGGCGGTCTGGGGGTCGGTGGGGTCGCTCAGGTTGGTCGTGGGCGACCAAAGGTAGTTGCTGCCGCCCGTCGGCCCGGAGAGGTTGAAGCTCGTCCCCCCGCAAACCACAAACGCCACACTGTCGCGCATTTCGGGGAAGACGGCGACGCTCAGCGTGTCGAAGTCGTAGCAAAGCCCCCCCCGAATGGAGCGCAACACGTAGCGATAATTCAAGGTTTGGCCCAGGGTGTTCGGCCATTGAAAATTCACGGGGGTGGTGTCGAGGGCGCTGAAGCCCCCCAAATTGGAGCCATCGAGGCTCAGCCATTCGTACTGGAGGTTGCTCAGGGCGGGCGGGCCGACGTCGGTCAGCACTTCCCCGGAACAAGCCTGGCGGGTTTGGGCGAAGGGTTGGTCGAGGGGGGCTTCGACCACGGGCCCCACATCGGGGCTGCAGGTGCAGGTGCGCTGGGGGTCCACCACGGCGAGCAGCCGGCATGCCATACCGGAGGCGATGCGGGCCTGCCCCTGATAGGTGCGGCTGCTGCCGCCGGGCAGGCTGTCCGTGCTGAGGATGTCGAAGAGCCACTGGTCGGCGGGTCCGAAGTCGCCGTCGCCGTCGTCGGCGTACACCCCGATTCGCAGGGTGTCGCCGGGGCGTAGCGATTCCCCGCCGTTGCTCAGGCTGAGGCTGTAGCTCAGGAGCACCGAATCGGGGGGGCTGGCCAATGCTTCGGCGCTGAAGCTCAGGATGCTCAGGGCGGGCTTGATGAACTGGACGTCGAGGCGGTTTTCGGCGCTCACGGCGCGAAAGTCGCAGTTGGAGTTGTCGGCGATGCAGAGGCCGGTTTGGGAGCTGAAGGTTTGGACCACCAGCTCGTAGGCCCGGCACTCCTGTTGGGCGTCCACGGCTTTCATCTCGAAGGAGAAGGCGACGGTGCTGCCGCCGGCCAAGCCGTCCTGGAGGTCCCAATAGGCGATTTGCTGCCCGTTGCTGGTTTCGAGGAAGGGCTCAGCCGGCAGGGCGTTGGCGCCGGGCTGGTAGGAGCCGGGCACATAGGAGACCCCGGGCGGAAAAATCACCCGAACGGAGTCCGAAGCGGAGGTGGGCACGCTGTTGGGGTGCAGGGTGAAGCTCACCGAAACGGCGGTCTGTTCTTCCCGGCAGGGGTTGAGGGTGTCGGCGCTGACGGCGAGGGAGGTCTGGTAGGTTTCCACCGGGGGCAAGACATTGACGACCTCGGCGGGCGAGAAGCGGTAGTTGGTCAGTACGTCGCAGGGGCCGTAAGCCCAGGAGCGGAAGGTGGCCGCCCCGCCGCTGGTGAAGCCGCAGCCCGCCGTGGCGTTGAAGCGCACCAGCAGGTAATTGAGCCCGATTTGGGTGGTGCCGGGCAAGCCCTCGTTTTTCAGGGTGTCGTTCAGGTCGCTGACCACGATTTGCCACTGGTTGCCGAAGAGGTTCTGGGGGTCGCCGTTGAAGCGCCACAGGGTGTCGGCGCCGTTGGTGGGCACCGGATACGCATATTGAAAGCTGCCGGGCACGTAGTCCATCCCTTCGGGCAGCTCGAAAAGCAGGTGGATGTCGTGGATGGCGCCGACCTTGGCGCTGGACAGCTGGAGCATGTAAGCCACCGTATCGCAGAGTTGCACGGTGTCGGGTTCCTGGGGTTGCAGAATGATCATGCCGAGCTCGGCCTCGGTGGGCAGCAGGTAGAGGGTGTCGGGCTCGGCGCATCCGGCGCCCTCCTCCACGGTGGTGGGGTAGGCGTTGCAATCCCAGCCCGTGGTGACGATGAGGCTGTCGAGCTGGCAATTGTTGCTGCTGACGCAGATTTCGTAAGTGCGGGTCTCGAGGCTGCTCACCTGACCCAGTTGATAGATGCCCAGTTGCTCGGGCATGGGCGCGCTGCCCCCTCCGGTGATGTCGTTCACCCCCAAGACCCGCACCTCCCCCGATGGGTTTTCCAGGTGCAGCCAGGTGTTGGTGGCGCTGGCGGCCCCGGCATTGATGACATCCACCTGGAAGCAGGCCGTCTCGCCGTTCAGCTCCTCGGCGTTGCTCAGGGTTTGCAGGGCCAAGGCCGCTCCGCCGAAGTAGTCGAGCCGGCGGTTGGGTTGGACGGTTTGCAGGGTGGCACCCCCAAAAACCGCCGGATTTGTCAGAAAATCGAAATAGACCGGGAAGGTGTAGGAAGCAGCGGGTGGACTGCTGCACGCCCCCCGGATGTACACGGGGAAGTAGATGAGCCAGCCTTCGTCTTTGGGCAGGGTGTCCAGCCCGTTGTCGAGCACGTATTGGCGGGCATTGAAGGTGACGGTGTCACCGGAGATGGCGATGTAGGGGGAGGTGAGCCCCAGGAATTTGGGGCTGCCGAGTTGGGGGTCGGGGGCGTGGACTTTGCCGGCGAATTCCACCCCGAAATGGTCGAACACGAAGCCCGGCGGGATGACGTAGGTCACCTGGTCGAAGGTGGCTTTGGGGCTGCGGTATTCGTAGGGGAAATAATCCACGTTGCGGAAGCCGATCATCAGGCCGTTGTAGAGGAAGTCGGCCAGGATGAGGTCGCAGCCCCCGCCCATGCCGCCGGCGGCGATGATGTTTTCGTACATGCGGATGAAGGTGAGCTGCTCGCGCAATTCGGCACAGGCGAATTGCTGGTTGTCGGGCACGGGCCAGTCTTGATGGGCGGCAAAGGAGTATTCGGTCAGGATGAGCTGAAAGACCACATCTTCGGGGAAGGTGGCGTAATCGGGGTCGAGGATGGTGAAGTCCAGCTCTACGGTGACCTGGTCGCCGTCCTGGTAGCTGAAGGTTGGAGGGACGGCGCTGTTGCCCAGGTCGCGCAGGTTGTCGGGGCTGATGTTGATGACGAGGTTGGTGTCTTGGGGGTATTGCTGCAAGACGGGGCAGAGATAAGTGCCTCCATCGGCGTCGGTGATGGTCAGGGTGGCGCCGAGAGGGAGGAATTGGTACTCCTGGGGGATGGAAACGACGACGAAAGCCTTTTCCCATTGGGGGTGGGTGGCGTCGGTGAAGAAGGTACCCTTGTAGGTGGCGCGGATGGTGTCCCCGGAAATGATGCGGCGGGAGAAGACCAGGGCGCTGTCGAGGGATTCGCCGGCTTCAGGGACGCCATCGTTGTCGGTGTCACCGGCTTCGAGGTTGAGGCGTTGCAGGTCGAAGAAGTCGCTGCGCAGGCCCAGGCAGGGGTTCTGGACGCAAGGGGTGCAGTTGAGGACGATTTCGACGGTTTCGGGGCAGGCCACCAGTTCGCCCAGGCGGCTTTGGGTGCAGGTGGTGTCGGTGATAAAGCGAATCTCTTCGGTGATGTGGGCGGGTCCGCCCTGGGCGCAGAGGGGCCCCGTTTCGGCACAGTCGCCGATGAAATCGAGGAAGAAATAGTTGTTGCCGGCCGGGGAGAAGAGGGTGTCGCCCGGTGGGGGCCCGCAGTACTCGATAAGGAGGGTGTCGGGACCGTTGGCTGCGTTGTCGGTGTACTGGACCGAGCAAGGCTTCCAGGTGTGGCCCTGGCGGTCCACCCACATGAAGTTGGGGGTGTTCACATCGCCGGGGGTTCCGGGCCAGTCGAGCCCTTTTTCGAAGATGAACAGGAACTGCGTGACGCTTCGGGGGTAGCTGCTGTCGGGTTGGGCGCCGGTCCAGATCCAGGAGTTGACGAAGTCTTCCAGGGTGTAGGTCACCTTTTTGGTTTGGCCGTCGAACACGCCGATGGGGGCCACGGCGAAGTTGGGCATGCTGGCTTCGCGGTTTTCGGCCAGCAGGCCGGTAGTGCTGTAGGTGCTGATCTGGCAGGCGTCCTTGTAGGTGATGCTGCTCAGGTTAACCCCCTGATAGGACATGAAGCAACTGTTGCACTCCTGCATGGGAAGGAGGTCGAAGAGGAGGAAAAGCGTGTCGCCCGGGAAATGCAAGGCGGGCACGTCCACCTGGAATTCCAGCACCTGCCCGAAGGTGCAGGTGCCGGGCGTGGTGCCGCTCACCACCGTCAGGGGGTCAATGGTCAGTTTTTGGAGGGCTCCGGCGGCCCCGATGCGATAGAACACCCGGGCGGTGTCGAATGCGCTGCTGTTTTCGTAAGACTCGACCGTCAAATGCAGGTCGCGGGAAGCGGCGCTGCCCTGGTTGAGAAAGTAAACGCTCGCCGTCCAGGGGGCATCGGCATAGCAGGGGATGCGGGGGTCTTCGTAGAAGTCGCCCACCAGTTGGGGCTGGACGAAGCCGAAGCGCACCCCCGAAGGGGTGAGGCTTTGTTCGCACTTGCCCAGGGGAGAGCCGTCGCAGCCGAAGCGCACCCCGCGCACCAGGTCGCCGGCCAGGATGTTGCAGGCATCCACCCGCCAGACTTCCTGAACCGTCAGCGTCTCGTTGAATTGGAAGCGGCTGGAATCGTTGGGGTTGGGGCCGGGCTGAGCCAGGGCGATTTGGGCGCTGTCCAGCCGGAAGAAGGTGGTATCCCCCGAGCTGCCCACCGGTGAAAGCGATTGCCCCCCCACCAGCAAGTCCACCAGGGTGAGTTCGGGATGGGCGACCGTGAAGTAGAGAAAGCTGTCGAGGGGCCCGTCCCCGGCATTGGCTACGATGACGGTGAGGGTGTCCACCAGACCGAGGGCGGCGTCGAACAGAGGCAGAGCAGGGTTCTCATTCCCCTGAATGACCGGAATGGACAAGGCCGGCTTCACGACCTCGAAATTGCCCGTGTTGGCGCGCTCTTGGCCGTCGCCGCCGCTGAATTGCAGCACCACGTCGAAATTGGGGTTGGCCCCCGAAAGGGACAGCGGAATGGCTTCGCACAAAGCTTCCAGACCCACTTCAAAAACCACCCGTGCTCCGGGGGCGAGGTTGGGGAGCTGAAAGGAGGGGGGGGCGGGGTTCAGCTCCGTGACGTTGCCCCCCGAAACGCCATTCAGGGTGCCCGTGTAAACCAGACCGGGCACCGTGCTCAGGTCCAGGGTGGCGACGACGTCGCTGAGGGTTTGACCCGAAATGTTCTCCACATCGAGGGTCACCAGCCGTTCGCCTCCGCACACGGAAAAGCGCTGCTCCCCGGCCTGCGGCAGCGTGAGCGTGATGGAAAGCTCTTGCCCGCACAAGGCACCCCAGGAGAACAGAAAGAACGGAAAAGCCAAAACCGTCGGCAGGTGGAATGCCGCGATTGCGGAGCGCACCCGTGCGCCCCGGCTACCTATCGGGAATCTTTGGTTCATCGTTGAAATTGAGCTTCGGCTTCGAGCCTGGATGAATGCGAGGAGCGTGAAGAGCGGAACTTTTGGAAGGAAGCAGGCCCCGGACCGCATACCGGTTCAAGGCCCAATGGGAGGGGAGCAAATATTGTGCAAGAAATTAATGCGAGACAGGCAAGGCCGGGCCTGCAGGGGAGAATTCGGCGGGGAGGGGGGAAGGCGTTCAGCCCTGAAACAAAGACTCGACGAAAAGGCGCTTGTCGAAAATCTGGAGCTTGTCGATGCCTTCGCCGACGCCGATGTAGCGGATGGGAATCTTGAACTGGTCGGAAATGCCGATGGCGACGCCGCCCTTGGCGGTGCCGTCGAGTTTGGTCAGAGCCAGGCAGGTTACTTCCGTGGCGGCGGTGAATTGCTTGGCCTGTTCGATGGCGTTCTGCCCGGTGGTGGCATCGAGCACGAGCAGGACGTCGTGGGGGGCGCCTTCCATTTTTTTGCCGATGGAGCGCTTGATTTTGCCCAGCTCGCGCATGAGGTTGACCTTGGTGTGCAGGCGGCCGGCGGTGTCGATGATGGCCACGTCGCAGTCGTTGTTCTGGGCGAACTGGACGGTCTCGTAGGCGACGGCGGCGGGGTCGGTGTTCATGCCCTTGGTGTAGAAGTGGCAGCCCACGCGTTCGGACCAGATTTTCAGCTGGTCCACGGCGGCGGCGCGGAAGGTGTCCGCGGCGCCGAGCACCACCTTTTTGCCCCGCTGCTGGAACTGGTAGGCCAGCTTCCCGATGGTGGTGGTCTTGCCCACACCGTTCACCCCCACCACCAACAGCACGTAGGGCTTCACATCCACGGGCAGGTCGAAATCTTCCAGCTCCACGGTTTCGTTCTCCTCCAACAGGCGCACGATTTCGTCGCGCAGGATGTGGTTGAGCTCTTCGGCGTTGAGGTATTTGTCGCGCGCCACCCGCGCTTCGATGCGCTCGATGATTTTCACGGTGGTGTCGATGCCCACATCGCTGGTGATGAGGATGTTCTCCAGCTCGTCGAGCACCTCCACATCCACTTTGGACTTGCCGGCCAGAGCGCGCGTGAGCTTGCCCATGAACGAGCTCTTGGTCTTCTCCAGCCCCTTTTCGAGGTCTTCCTTCTTTTCGCGGGTGAAAAACTTTTTGAACAGGCTCATCGGCGGGTGGGATTGCGGTCAGGGGTTCAGCGGGGAGGCAAAACAGAAAAGGCTTTTCTTAAAAGCGCGGTTTTAAGAAAAGCCCTGGAGCGTACTTGCCGAGGCGCGTCTTTGCCTGCCGGCGGCAAATTCGCTTACTTCTTGTCGGCGAAGAACTCCTTGACGCGGTCTTTGTGCACCATCAGCTCTTTGTAGGTGTACTTGCCGGTCTTGGGGTCCTTGATGCTTTTGACCACTTTGACGAAATCGCGACCGGTGCCGGCATTGGCGGCACGCTGAGCGACCCGGGCGTTTTTCGAAACCTTTGCCATGGCGACAAACTTTTGAAAAAATGAAAGGCAGCCGGAAAAACTGCCTCAAACTCGATGCTCCGCTGCAAATCCGGGGCCGAACCGCCCCCTTACTTGATTTCGCGATGCAGGGTTTTCTTCTTCAGGATGGGGTTGTACTTCATCAGCTCCAGCCGGTCGGGCGTGTTCTTGCGATTCTTCTGCGTGACGTAGCGCGAAGTCCCCGGCAGGCCGGTCTTTTTGTGCTCGGTGCATTCCAGGATGATCTGGATGCGGTTGCCTTTCGTTTTTTTGGCCATGGGTCCTTATCATTTAGGGAGTTCAGAGCTTGACGCCGGTTTTCACGCCGGCCTTTTCCAGTTTCTTCAGGTAGGCGTACACCCCCAGCTTGTTGATGGTGCGGATGGCCTTTGTGCTCACCTTCAGCGTCACCCACTTGCCGGTCTCGGGAATGTAGAAGCGCTTCTTCTGCAGGTTGGGCAGAAAGCGGCGCCTGGTCTTGCGGTTGGAGTGCGAGACGTGGTTCCCGGTGATGGGGCGCTTTCCCGTCAATTGACAAACCTTGGACATCTTCTGGGTTTTTGGTGACTCCGGCAGGACTCGAACCTGCAACCTCCTGATCCGTAGTCAGGTGCTCTATCCAATTAAGCTACGGAGCCCGATGATGCTTCGACGCTCGTGCCCTCTGAAACTCAAGGCTTTGAATTCTTCCGGCGCCAAAGCGGCTGTTGCCTTTTCAAAAGCGGATGCAAAGATAGGCCTTTCCCATTTTTCTCAAAAAGTTTTTTTCAACGGCTGGATGTGCCCTCGATTCGCCGTGGGGTGCCGCTGATTCGCCGGAAGAGGTTTGGGTCAGAGGAGTGAGCAGTCACGCCGACGCTCCGCAGTGCCAGCCAACCCGAACCCCCCAAAACGATTTGACGAAGAGCGCCGGCCCCAGCGGGGAGATTGTGAAAGCAGGCTATAGCTGCTCACTTTCCCTTCACGAACCGCAGGGTGTGCTTTTTGGTTCCATCGCGAACGGTTATGAAGTACACGCCCCGGGCCCAGTGGGCTACCTGGTCGAGGTGCAGGGTTTGGGGGGTGAAGGGCTGGGTGTCGGCGCGTTGTTCGAGGATTTTCTGCCCCAGCGCATTGAAGACCTCCACCACCAGGGTGGAAAACCGAGGGGTGGAGTAGTCCACCCAAATTTCGGAGCTGAAGGGGTTGGGATAGACGCGGACCACGGCTTTGTCTTCGAGATAGGTTTGGCTGAAGGAATTGGCGGCGCGTTCTTCTTCGCGGGCGATGCAGAAGCCGTGGATGTAGTTCATGCTGTTGAAGAGGTTGAGCAGACCGCCGGTGGCGGTTTTTCCCTGCAAATCGGGCAGGGGTTCGGCGCCGAAGAGGAGGGCATCGCGGGTGAGGCGGGCGGCGGCGGGGGGGTCTTCCAGCGCCAGGCGGGGCAGTTCGCTGCAGGGCAGGGCATAGAGCAGGGCGGCGGCGCCCGCCACGTGGGGGGTGGCGGCGGAGGTGCCGCCGAAGCTGAGGTCGTAGCCGCCCAGGAGGGCGGTGGAGGGGGTGCCGTCGCCGGGGGCGCCGAGGTCGATGAAGGTGGGCCCGTAGGCGGCGTCGGGGGCTTTGCGGTCTTCCCGGGTGACGTTGGTGACGGTGACGAGGAATTCGCTGTCGCAGGTGGTGGGCAGGTCGCCCCGTTCGTCCACGTTGATGTTTTCATTGGCGGTGGCGCCCACGTTGAGGATGCCTGCCTGGCCCAGGGGGTCGAACATGGCGCCCCAGACGGAGTTTTCGTCGCAGAATTTTTCGGGGATGCCGAGCGAGGCGTTGGTAGCCACGACGAAAGCGCCTTCCGCGCCGCCACTCTGGTTGTAGCGCAGGCGCTGCTGGAGCACGTAATCCATGGCGGCGGCGATGTGGCCGGTGGTTTTCACGGTGCAGAGCAGCAATTTGACTCGCCAGTTCACTCCGGCCACGCCGGCGCCGTTGTTGCCCCGGGCGCCGATGATGCCCGCCACGGAAGTGCCGTGTGCTTCCACGAGGTGCGTCGGGCTGTTGTTGACGAAGTTCCAGCCCAGCACATCGTCCACCTTGCCGTTTTGGTCGTCGTCCTGGAGGTTGCCGGGGATTTCCGCCGGGTTGTGCCAGAGGTTTTCCACCAGGTCGGGATGTTCAACGTCGAAGCCGCGGTCGAACACGGCCACCACGATTTCGTCGCCCTCGGCGCTTTGCCCCCCCGTGGCAAAGCTCCAGACGTCGGGCGCCTGGATGCGCTGCATGCCCCACTGCAGGGCGAAGAGGGAGTCGTTGGGCAGGGTGTCGCGGGTTTGCAGTTCGAGGTTGGGTTCGGCGGCACGCACTTCGGGGCGGGCGGCGAGCTCGCGCGCCAACTCCTCCCAAACCGCTTCCCCCTCCCGGGCTTGCAGCAGGTAGATGTTCATCAGGGGACCGAGCAGGCGGGGCGGGGCCAGCCGCAGCTCGGGGTGGGTTTGGGAGCGGTAGCCTTCGACGAACTTGGCTGCATCCACACCGGGAGCGAACAGGACCACCACCCCGTCGGCTTCCTGGGCGAGCAACCCCGGGGGCAACAACAGCGGCAGCAAAAAGAGAAGCGCGATGCAGCGTGCGAATCGTTTCATGGGAGAGTTCTTTTTTTCAGGTGCGATGAGGAGCCTCCAAATCAGGCGATTTCGGAAAGCAGTTCGGTGCGCAGCCGGCGGAAATAGGGCGCCGCATAGAGCAAACGGCTGCCGTACCATGAGAACAGCTCACCGTCCACGAGTTTAACAGCGGCGGCGGGTAAAATCGCCCGAATTTCCTCGGCGTGCCGTTCCCGGAAGGGGAAGGGCTCCGAGGGCAAGAGTACCACCTGCGGGCGGGCGGCGGCCAGCTCCTCCAGGCTTACCTCGGGATAGCGCGGGCGGTCGCCGAAGGCGTTTTCGAAGCCGGCCGCCGCCAACAGCTCGTGGATGAAGGTGTCGCTGCCGGCCACCATCCAGGGGCGGCGCCAGATGAAATAGGCGGCGCGCAAGGCGGGCCCCAGCCCCTGCAGCCCTTCGAAGCCACGGCGGATTTGCTCCGCCAGCGTGTGGGCCCGGTCGGCGCGGTCGGTCAGCTCCCCTACGGAAAGAATCATGCCCAGGGCATCTTCCAGGGTACGCACGTCGGAAACCCAGACGGGATACTCCGCGGCGAGGGTCTGGATTTGTTCGCGCTCGTTTTCTTCCTTGTTGGCCAGAATGAGCTCGGGTTGGAGGGCGCGGATGCGCTCCAGGTGCAGTTTTTTGGTGCCTCCCACGCGGGTTTTGGTGCGGAACCAGCGCTCGGGGCGCACGCAAAATTTGGTGATGCCGACCACCTGCTGTTCCAAACCCAGGTCGGCGAGCAATTCGGTCTGGGAGGGCACCAGGGAAACGATTCGCTGCGGCGGGAAAGGCACCAGCACTTCCCTTCCCAGCTGGTCAATGAAGGCACGCGGTGAGGGCATGGCGGTTGGGGTGGGCGGGAGGAGCGGAGGGGTCGCCCCACCCCACTCCCCCCTGCGTTCAATCCCGAACGGGTTTCATCTTCTGCCGTTGGGGGTGGATTTTGGTCATGTAGTCCAGGGTCAGGTTGGCGAGGGTTTTCACACCCAGGGCCAGCCCGCTTTCGTCGATGTAGAAATCGGGGGTGTGGTGGGGGGGCGCTTCTTCGGGGTCCATGCCTTTGGGCATGCCCCCCAGGAAAAAGAAAAGGCCGGGCACCTCGCGGGCGTAGAAGGAGAAGTCCTCCGCTCCGGTGATGGCTTTGCCCAGGATGACGTTTTCCTTGCCGGCGCTGCGCTCCAGGGTGGGCAGCATTTGCCGGGTCAATTCGGGGTCGTTGAAAGTGACCGGATAGCCGATGTGTATGTCCACGACGGCTTCGGCCCCGGCGGATTCGGCGATTTTGGTCGCGGTGCGGCGGATGCGCTCGTGGACCTTGCGCTGCATGAGGGTGTCGAGCGTGCGGATGGTGCCGATCATGCGCACCTCTTCGGGGATGATGTTGTTGCGCACCCCCCCGTCGATTTTGCCGACGGTGACCACCACGGCTTCATTGGTCAGGTCCATTTGGCGGCTGACGATGGTTTGCAAACCCATGATGATTTGAGCGGAGACGGTGATGGGGTCCACCCCTGCCCAAGGGCGCGAGCCGTGGGTCTGCTTGCCCTTGACGAGAATCTCCAGCCGGTCGGAGGCGGCCATGGTGCCGCCGGGTTTGTAGCGGATTTTCCCGACCTCGAGGGAGGAGCTGATGTGCAGCCCGAAGACCACGTCCACGTCGGGGTTTTTTAACACGCCCTCCTTGACCATGAGGCGGGCGCCGCCTTCCTCGCCGGGCGGGGCGCCTTCTTCGGCGGGCTGGAAGATGAACACCACCGTGCCGGGCAGCTCATCGCGGATGGAGCTGAGCACCTTGGCCACGCCCAGGAGGATGGCTACGTGCGTATCGTGGCCGCAGGCATGCATGACGCCCACCTCCTGCCCCAGGTAGGTGCTGCGCACCTTGGAGGCGAAGGGCACGGGTGTCCGCTCGACGACCGGCAGGGCGTCCATATCGGCACGCAGGGCGACGACGGGGCCGGGTTTGCCCCCTTTCAGCACGCCTTTCACCCCGGTGTGCGCGATGCCGGTCGTCACTTCGATGCCCCACTGCTGGAGCCGCTCCGCCACGTAGGCGGCGGTCTGATACTCCCGGTTGCTCAGCTCCGGGTGTTCGTGTATCCAGCGCCGCCACTCGATGACCTGGGGCTCCACTCCGGCTATCAATTCTTGGAGGTTTTCGAATTGCGCCGATGCCACCACCGGCATCAGCATGGCGAGAAATAGACCGATTCGTTTCATACCAATTCTTTTTTGAGTTCGCCCCGAAAAAAAGAAAACTTTTCCGAACCCCCTTCCACCCCGGAGACAATTGGTGGAATTGGGGGAGGTGTGGGGAAGGGTTGGGGGCCTCGAGCGGAGTGTCGGCGCGACTGCCTCCAGGTGTTTCAGGGGGGCAACACCCCCTGCCTTTCCCTCACATCACATTGCGCTCCCAGTAGTTGTGCTGTTCGATTTCGTCGAGGATGGCCAGGTAGTTGAAGTAGCGCAGTTCGCTGACGATGCCTTCTTCGAGGGCGGTTTTGACGGCGCACTGGGGTTCGTTGCGGTGCAGGCATTTGCCGCCGAATCGGCAGTGTTCGGCCAGGGCGAAGAATTCGCGGAAGTTGTGGGCCACGTCCTGGGGTTCGAGGTTGTTGAAGGTGAGGGTTTTGATGCCGGGGGTGTCGATGATGCGCCCGCCGAAGTCCAGGTCGAACATTTCGGCGAAGGTGGTGGTGTGTTGGCCCTTGCCCGTGTAGTCCGAAAGCTCACTGGTTTTGAGCTGGAGCTGGGGCTGGATGGCGTTGATGAGGGTGGATTTGCCCACGCCGCTTTGCCCGGCGATGAGGCTGGTTTGGTCCTGGAGCAAATGGCGGAAGTCCTCGAGCCCTTCCCTTTTCAGGGCGGAGACGAGCAAGACCCGGTAGCCCAGGGGTTCGTAGATGCCTTGCAGGTATTCGAACACGGCGCGATCGCCCTCGTCGTAGAGGTCGGCCTTGTTGAAGACCACGGCGGTGGGGATGTCGTAGGGCTCGGTCATGAGCAGGAAGCGGTCGATGAAGCCCTGTTTGAGGTTGGGGTTGCGGATGGTGACGATGAGCACGGCCTGGTCGATATTGCTGGCCAGCAGGTGGAGGTCGCGTTTGCGGTGGGGGGATTGCCGCACGACGTAATTGCGGCGGGGCAATATTTCCTGGATGACGCCGGTGCCGTCTTCCTGGAGGGTGATTTCCACTTCATCGCCTACGGCCACGGGGTTGGTCAGTCGGCGCCCTTCGAGGCGAAACTTTCCCAGAATGCGGCATTGCACGCGCTGCCCGTCGTCCAGGCGTACGGTGTACCAGCTTCCGGTGCTTTTCGTAACGGTTCCTTTCGGCAAGGGGTCGGTGTTTTAAAAAGCTGAAGAAATGTGGGGCAAACGTACGGCCATCTCCCTCAATGCGGATGATTGTTGGAGGAATCGGAATGCACCGAGGGGGCAAAGCCCTGCACCACCGCCGCCATTTCGCGCAGCAATTCGGGGTCGCTTTCCAGGGCATTGCCCACGACGACGAGGTCGGCGCCGGCAGCGAGGTCGGCCTGCACTTTTTCGGGGCTGCGGATACCGCCTCCGACGATGAGGGGAATGGAGATGGCGCCGGCCACCGAAGCAATCATCGCTTCGCTGACGGGGGTGTGGGCGCCGCTGCCGGCGTCGAGGTACATCAGGCGCAGGCCGAGCATCTCGCCCGCCATGGCGGTGCACACGGCGATGTCTTCCTTGTCGGCGGGGATGGGGCGGGTGTTGCTCATGTAGCTGACGGTGGTTTGCTTCCCCCCGTCGATGAGCACGTAGCCGGTGGGCAGCACCTCGAGGGGGCTGAGGCGCAGATAGGGCGCGGCAATGACGTGGTTGCCGATGAGCAGGTCGGCGTTGCGCCCGGAGATGAGGCTGAGGAAGAGGATGGCGTCGGCCCGATAGCTAAGCTGGAAGGTGTTGCCCGGAAACAGAATCATGGGGATGTGGCAGCGCTCCTTGATTTCTTCCAGCACCCGGTCCAACATGTTGTTCACGATGAGGCTGCCCCCGATGAAGAAATAGTTCACCCCGACTTCGACGGAGAGCTCCAGCAGGCGCTGCATGTTTTGCAGGCGCACCTTGTCGGGGTCGATGAGGACGGCGAGCTTTTTTCGCCCCTGAGCTTTGGCAAGCTCCAATTGTTTCAGGATGGAGGCATCGGTCATGTGGGAAGTGGCTTTGGCTGTGTGGATGGAGCCGTCGGGTGCGCCCGCTAAGATAGGTGATTTTCCAGCCCGGCCGGGGCCGGCAAGCGGCTTCGGCGCCATTCGTACAGGGCGAAGCCCCCGGTGAGCAGGTATTCCAGTGCGACCACCCACAGGTTTTCCTGATAGGGTGCATAGGAGTAGTTGATGTAGGTGAGAAAGGCCAGCCCCGACCAGAGGACCGGAAACCGGTAGGGGGTGAAAACACACAGGACCAGCGGCAGGCCGAGATACCAGGGATGCACGGTGGTGGCGAGCAGCAGGTAAAGGCTGACGGCCCAGAGCATGGTTTGGGGGAGGGTTTGCCAGGAGGGGCGCCGCTCCCCCACCGCCAGCAGAACGATACCCAGGGCCGCAGCCCCCGCCAGCGCCGGGCCGATTTTCGCGATGAGGTTCCAGCCCACCGCCTGATAGCCCACCCAGCGGGCCAGGTAGTAGAGGCTGGCGTTGAATTCGAACTTGCGGAAATAGAGGTCCAGGCTTTGACCCATATTGCCCAGCAAGGACAGGTCCAGCAGGGGCAGTGCCGTCAGAAGGAGCACCAACCCCACCCCCAAACCGTAACCCACCGCC
>CAZBYX010000008.1:28293-30381 GCA_964496055.1 uncultured Saprospiraceae bacterium | reverse complement strand
GGGAGGGAGTGTGAGGTTTGAGGGGGGGTGGGGGCGAAACAGGTGGAAATACCTGGAGACAGGTTGAAATAAGAGGGAGGGGGTTGGGGTTTGGGAGGTGGGTTGGGGCGAAACAGGTGGAAATACCTGGAGACAGATAGAAATATGGGGGGAGGGGGTTGGGGTGCTCAATTATCCTCCAGCTTTTCCAGGGCGGTTTCCCAGCGGAGGAGGGTTTCTTCCAATTCGTTTTTCAGTTTGCGGTACCGCTCGATTTCCTTTTGGTGGGCGGGCTGCTGGTAGAAGGCGGGGTCGGCCATAGCGGATTCGAGGTCGGCGATTTCGGCTTCGAGGCGTTCGATGGCTCGTTCGGCACGGGTGGCTTCGTTGCGCCACTTCTTGCGCTCCTCGAAGCTGAGTTTGGGAGTGGATGCCGGCCGGGCGGGGGAGGCGCTTTCCGAGTTACTCTTCGAAGAAAATTCGATTTGGCGCATGGAATCCGCGGCGCGGGCCTGGAGGAAGGCTTCCACGTCGCCGAGGAAGGTGTGGAGGCGATGCTCGCGAAATTCCACCACGCGGTGGGTCAGCCCCTTGAGGAAGTCGCGGTCGTGGGAGACGACGACGAGGGTGCCATCGTACTGCAGCAGGGCTTGCTTGAGCACTTCTTTGGAGCGCATGTCGAGGTGGTTGGTGGGCTCGTCGAGGACCAACAGGTTGAAGGGCCGCAGCAGCAGGCAGGCCAAAGCCAGCCGCGCTTTTTCGCCGCCGCTGAGCACGCTGACCTTTTTTTCCTGGTCTTCCCCGCTGAAGAGGAAAGCGCCCAGAATGGTGCGCACGCGGGGCCGCATTTCGGCCGGGGCGTGGTTTTCCATGGTTTCCAGCACCGTCAGGGCGGGGTTCAGGGTTTCCGACTGGTTTTGAGCGTAGTAACCGATGAGGACGTTGTGCCCCAG
The DNA here is from genome assembly GCA_964496055.1 of uncultured Saprospiraceae bacterium. Classification (GTDB taxonomy): domain Bacteria; phylum Bacteroidota; class Bacteroidia; order Chitinophagales; family Saprospiraceae; genus CAZBYX01. The sequence goes on along the minus strand of CAZBYX010000008.1, from coordinate 29,449 downwards.
ACGCACCGAGCCGGCGCTGGGCTCCAGCTCACCGACCAGCAACTTGGCCAGCGTGGATTTCCCCTGGCCGTTCTGCCCCACGAAGGCCACCCGGTCGCCGCGCACGAGACTGAACTCGACCCCCTGCAACACCTCCAACCGGCCGTAGCTTTTCGAAAGGCCCTTGGCTTCCAATACCACCTCCCCGGACCGCGGCGCCGGCGGAAAGCGCAGATGCATGACGGCCTCGTCCTCAGCCTCGATTTCGATGCGCTCCATCTTGTCCAGTTGCTTTTGCATGCTTTGCGCCTGGCGCGTTTTGGTGGCTTTGGCCATGAAGCGCTGGATGGTGCGTTCCTTCTGGGCGATGACCTTCTGCTGGTTTTTGTAGGCGGCCAGCTGTTTCTCTTTGCGCTCGCGGCGCAGCTCGCGGTATTGGCTGTAGGCGGCTTTGTAGTCGTAGAGTTTGCCGAGCTCGATTTCCAGGGTGCGGGTGGTCACCTTGTCGAGGAAAGCCTTGTCGTGGGAGATGACGATGACGGTTCCGGGGTAATCGCAGAGGTAATTTTCGAGCCAGATGATGCTCTCGATGTCGAGGTGGTTGGTGGGCTCGTCCAGGAGGAGGATGTCGGGTTGGCGCAGGAGCATTTTGGCCAGCTCGATGCGCATTTGCCACCCCCCGCTGAAGGTTTCCGTCGGGCGCTGAAAGTCCTCCTGCCGAAAGCCGAGCCCCCGCAAGACGCGCCCGGCGCGGGCTTCCATCTCGTTGCCCCCCAGCAAGGCGAAGCGCTCGCCGGCGGAGCTGTAATCGTCGAGGAGTTTTTGGTATTCGGGGCTCTGATAGTCGGTGCGGGTTTGGATTTGGCGCTCCATTTTGTGGAGGCGCCGTTCGAGGGCTTTGGCTTCTTCAAAAGCGCGCAGGGTTTCCTCCAAAACGGAGCGCCCCCCTTCCAGTTCCATTTCCTGATGGAGGAAGCCCAAGGTGCTGCCGGCCGGCCGGTGCACTTTCCCGGCGTCGGGGCTCATCTCACCGGCGATGATGCGCAGCAGGGTGGTTTTGCCTGCGCCGTTGCGCCCCACCAAGCCGGCCCGCTCCTGGGCGCCCAGAGCAAAGCTGACGCCGTCGAAGAGGACCCGATCGCCGAATTGCAATTGCAAACCACTGACTTCGAGCATG
>CAZBYX010000008.1:2353-28193 GCA_964496055.1 uncultured Saprospiraceae bacterium | reverse complement strand
GTCGAAGAGGACCCGATCGCCGAATTGCAATTGCAAACCACTGACTTCGAGCATGGAACGGGATTGTGTTTCGAACATGGCGGGGTGGAGCTTCCAGCTGCTCCCCCACCCTTCTGACCGAATGGCCTTTTCTTTCCCCAAGGCCGCTCCCCCCCAGAAGGAGTCACGCTTGCCAAAGGAGCACCCGCAAGACCATTTCGTCCCCTACCACCACCAGGTCGGCCTTCATCCAGTGGCCCGGTTCCGGTTGAATGGGCTGGTTGGGGGGCACGCCTTTTTCGGCGGCTTGCCCGAAAACGACTGCCCATTGCTGGAGGGGAGCCAGGGAGGTGTCCCAACCGGCCATTTCCCGAAACAAATCGGCGGCCAGTGCCCAGGGGTCGGGTTTTTCACCCTCCGAGGGGAGGGTGAAGAAATATTCCTGGCGCACTTTTTCGCAGCCGCTCTGGGTCAGTTCGAGCGTCCAGCCGGCTTGGGTTTCCACGATTTCGATGGCTTGCTGCGAAGCCAGGCGGAACTCGTGCGAGCGAAGGGCTTCCAGCCGGGGGCTGAAAACGGGCTGGGGAACGCCCGCGGGGCAATCCTCGAACCCCGAACCCTCTCCCCCACCGCCGGTACAGGCAGCCAGGGAAAAAGTCAGGGGGAGCCAAAACCAAATGAAGGGGCGAATCATGGTGCCGGGCTTTCCTTCGAGAATCAGAAGCGCAAAGGTAGGAAAAGGGCGACCCTCGTTCATCCCTTCGGGGGCCGGCGTCCGCCCCGAAAATAGCCGCCTTCACCATCCTTTTGCCTCGGGGCAGTCAACCAGGGCATAATTTTGAATTCCAGGCGACGCCCCAATCAGCCCACCCACATGGAAGGATTTCAAAAAATTTTAGATTTGCACGGGACGCCCGAAGCGTGGGCAGCACCTTCCATCCGCCCACCTGCCATTTCAAAAGCTGCTCCATTGCTCCATTTCCTAACCACTAAAACCACCTTGCTATGGTAGTTTTGTCCAAAACCCATGAGAAGGCGCTGGCGGCATTCATGTCCAACCTGAAAAAGCGGAACCCGCACCAACCCGAATTCCACCAGGCGGTCCAGGAATGGGCCGAAACCATTTTGCCCTTCGTGGAGGAAAACCCGCAGTACGCATCCTACGGCTTGCTGGAGCGCATCACCGAGCCCGACCGCGTGGTCTCCTTCCGCGTCACCTGGCTGGACGACAAGGGCCGCGTGCACGTCAACAAAGGCTACCGGGTGCAGTTCAACAACGCCATCGGACCTTACAAGGGGGGGCTGCGTTTCCACCCCTCCGTCAACCTCAGCATCCTGAAGTTTCTGGGGTTTGAGCAGATTTTCAAAAACAGCCTCACCACCCTGCCCATGGGCGGTGCCAAAGGAGGCGCCGACTTCGACCCCAAGGGAAAGAGCGAGCTGGAAATCATGCGGTTTTGCCAGGCCTTCATGCTCGAACTGTTCCGCCACGTCGGTCCGGACACGGACGTCCCCGCCGGCGATATCGGCGTCGGTGCCCGCGAAGTGGGCTACATGTACGGCATGTACAAGAAGTTGAAGAACGAACACACCGGGGTGCTCACCGGGAAAGGAATCACCTTCGGGGGCAGCCTCATCCGCCCCGAAGCCACCGGCTACGGCTGCGTCTATTTCATGCAGGAAATGCTCAAAACCCGCAACGACAGCATCGAAGGCAAGAAATGCCTCATCTCCGGCTCCGGAAACGTGGCCCAGTACACGGCCGAGAAAATCCTCCAGTTGGGAGGCAGCGTCCACACCCTGAGCGACAGCTCCGGAACCGTGTACGACAAGGAGGGCCTCACCGAAGAAAAACTCGAGTGGGTCAAAGACCTGAAGAACAACCGCCGCGGCCGCATCAAGGAATTCGCCGACCACTTCCACCTGGTCTATCTGGAGGGCAAAAAACCCTGGGACATCCCCTGCGATTTGGCCTTCCCCAGCGCCACCCAAAACGAAATTGACGAAAAGGACGCCCGCACCCTGGTCCAGAACGGCTGCATCGGCGTTGCCGAGGGCGCCAACATGCCCACCACCCTCGAGGGGGTGCGCGTTTTCCAGGAAGCAAAAATTTTGTACGGTCCCGCCAAAGCCGCCAACGCCGGCGGTGTAGCCACTTCCGGGCTGGAAATGTCGCAAAACTCGGCTCGCATGAGCTGGACGCGCTTCGAGGTGGACACCAAGCTGCAGCACATCATGCAGAACATCCACCAGCAATGCGTCCAGTACGGCCGCGTCTCGGAGGATTACGTGGACTACGTCAAGGGGGCCAACATCGGCGGTTTCGTCAAGGTTGCCGAAGCCATGCTCGCCCAGGGCGTGGTCTGAAAACGGGGGGCTGCAAGGCCGGAGCCTCCTGCCGCGAGTCCAGGGGTCGGGGAAGGGTCAGTTCCCTTTCCCGACCCTTTCTTTTCCTCCCCTTCCCCCCACCACCAACCATCACTGAAACAGGAACACCCCGCGTCCGCCGGGTCCCATGTACGCGCCCCATCGGGGTGGGGATTCGATTTTCACATTGGATGAAATGCGCTGCACCTGAAAGCCGAAGAAGCCGTCCATTCGGGGGGTGGGCACCTGCGGGCAATGGATGATGTCGAGGTAGTGGTCGCCGTCCAGGTCGCCGACCCAGGGGGTGGAGGAGACGTTTTTTGCCGGCAGCTCCGGAGTGAAGGGGTAATGGATGCCGCGGCGGAAATCAAAGAGCTCGAGGTGGTAGCGCACGCGCTCGAAGTCGTAGCGCCGGCAGGGGTAGGCATTGACCCCGAGGAGCACCTCGTCGCGGCCGTCGTTTTCCAGGTCCAGGGCTACGGGGGAAAAGAACCCGGAGCATCCGAGGGTGTCTTGCAGCAGCACGCGGCCGTCGCGGCCGTCGAGCATTAGCTGGACGGCGGCGCGGTTTTCGGGCCAGGTACCCAGGCTGAAGAAGGTGAAGACATCCGGGACGGTGTCGGGCGAGAAGAAGCCCAGAGCGAGGCTGTTGCTGGCCTCGGCATCGGGCAGCTCGACCGACCAGAGGAGTTCATGGGAGCGCCCGTCGATGGCATAGGTCATGCCGCCGTGCCAGTTGCCTACGATGTCGAGGGTTTGGTCGCCGTTGAGGTCTGTCAGGGCGGGGGGCGCGATGAAGCCGTGGCCGGTTCGGGTGAGGAGGGGTCGGGCTTTGGAGAGGTCGTTGTTCAGCAGCTCGTCGAGGGTGGCCCGGAAGAGGCTGCCGCCGATGGTTTCGCCGCCGGTTCCGAAGAGGAGGTCCAGGGTGCCGTCGGCATCGAGGTCGGCCACCAGGGGCGACATGTAGGTTTCCCTGCGGTCGGGCATGGTGTCGGCGGCGAGCAGGGCGCCGCTGCGGCTGGAAAAGACGGCCAACACCCCCGGGAAACGCTGCTCGGTGCTGCCGGCGGCGGCCAGGACGTTTCCGCCGTTGGCCACGAGCAGGTCGGGCAGGCCGTCGCCGTCCTGGTCGGGCAGGGTTTGGGGGTTGTAAAAGTTGAAGCGCATCAGGCCGAGCGTCCCGTATTCCTCGCTCAGGACTTCGTAGTGCCAGAGCTCCTGGCCGGTGGCTCCGTCGAGGGCGAAGAGCTGGGCTTTGCGCCCGCCGATGAACACGTCGGGGATGCTGTCGGCCGTGACGTCGAGGAAGAGGGCGGAGCCGACCACCTGGTCTTCGGCGGGGTGGCTCCACAGGAGGGCACCGGTTCGCCCGTCCAGGGCGATGACACCGTGCTCGCAGGCCTCGAACTCGTTGCGGCCCGCCCCCAGTACGACGTCGAGCACGCCGTCGCCGTTGAGGTCGGCGCAGCGCGGGGAGGAGTTGGTGCCCAGTTGGGGAAAATCCGCCACCCAGGATTTTTCCATCGGCTGGGGGATGCGCCGGCAGCCCAGGAGCAGTCCCCCGAGAAGGACCACCGGCAAGATTCGTTTAACCTTCATGGGGCAATCGTTTGGAGCGGGCGCGCAAGGTTTGAGCCACCGTCTGCGCCAGAACGGCCGCCCCTTCCAGACCCGGGTGGATGGAATCGGGAAAGAGCTCCACCCGGCCCTCGAGCGGCGTGTGGAAATCAATCACCGGCAAGCCCCTCAACAGGGCCACGCTGTCGATGAGGGGAAGGATGAGCTGCCGGAGCGTATCGGGGCTGGTGCCCCATTTCCCCGAGAAAGCGGGGGGCGGTTTGCAGAGGAAGATTTCGGGGCGGGTGGGCAGGGAGGCGAAGGTGTCCACCATTTCGAGGTAATCCTGAACGAAATGGTCCAGGTGGACGCGGTTGGGGGTGCGGGAGCCATTGGTACCCAGGGCGATGACCACGATGTGGGGCTGGAACCGAAGGGCTGCCCCCAGTTCGGGTTGGTTCCAGTAGGGCCAATCGCTGTTGCGCAGGAGGCTGGTGCCGTTAGCGCCGAAATTGCCCACCTCTACGCCCTTGCCCAGCAGGCGTTCCAGGCGGGCGGGGTAGCAGGTGTGGTGCCGGCGCTGGAGGCCGTCGCCGAAAGTGATGCTGTCCCCCACGCAGGCGATGCGCACTTCCGGTTGGCAGGCGGTAAGCAGGCCGCACAGGGTTCCAAAAAGCAAAAATCTCATGGGCGGGGGGGATGGGTTCGGCTGTCCGAAAGAGGGAAGCCGCCGGTTTCTTACCTTAGCCCAAACATAATCAAACCCCGAACGAAATGAGAAACCTGCCCCGGCTCGCTTCCCTGTTCTTTGCCATCGCCTGCCTGACCTGCAACTCCGAGCCCCCTCCCCCACCCCCTCCGCCCAATGTGGTGCTCATCCTGACCGACGACCAGGGCGCGGGAGACCTCAGCCTCGTGGGAAACGACAGCCTGCACACCCCCTACCTGGACCGCCTGGGCCGCGAAAGCGTGCAATTCGAGCGCTTTTACGTCAGCCCTGTCTGCGCCCCCACCCGGGCCAGCCTGCTCACCGGCCGCTATCACCTGCGCACCGGCTGCACCTGGGTCACCCACCGCCGCGAAGTCATGCGCGCCGAAGAAACCACCCTGGCGGAAGTCTTGCGGGCCGCCGGCTACGCCACGGGCCTGTTCGGCAAATGGCACAACGGCGAACAATACCCCAACGATCCCCTCGGCCAGGGCTTCGACGAGTTCTTCGGCTTCAGCGGCGGCCACCTCAACAACTACTTCGACCCCACCCTCCAACACAACCGCGAAACCGTCAAAGCCCCAGGCTACATCACCGACATCCTCACCGACAAAGCCATCGACTTCATCGCCCGAAACAGCCGGCGCCCTTTCTTCTGCTACCTGCCCTACAACGTACCCCACAGCCCCCTGCAGGTTCCCGACAAATACTTCCAACACGTCAAAGCACGCGGCCTGAGCGACTACAACGCCGCCATCTACGGGATGCTCGAAAACCTCGACGACAACATCGGGCGCCTGCTCCATGCCCTCGACAGCCTCGGCCTGCGCGAAAACACCATCGTCGTCTTCACCTCCGACAACGGCCCCAACGGCGAGCGCTTCAACCTCGGCATGAAGGGCCGCAAAGGCAGTGTGGACGAGGGCGGCGTGCGCGTGCCCCTGTTCATCCGCTTTCCCGCCGGCGGCTGGAAGCCCAACCTCACCCTCCGCCCCCTCGCCGCCCACATCGACCTGATGCCCACCCTGCTGGACCTCTGCGGCATCACACCCCCCGACAGCATCCACTTCGACGGGCAAAGCCTGACCCCGCTGCTCGACGGCTTCGCCAACCTGGAGCAATGGAGCCAACGCCTGCTTTTCACCTTCCCCATCGGGCGCCGGCTCAGCCCCCAGCCCGGCGCCGTGCGCAGCGACCGCTACCGCTGGGTCCTCGAACGCGACAGCAGCATCCACCTCTACGACATGACCCAGGACCCCGCCCAGGAAAACGACCTGGCCGAACAACTGCCCGGCCTCACCGCTACCCTCGGCGACGCCTATGCCCAGGCCTTCCAGGACGTAAGCGCCGGCGACCTCCAACCCCCACCCATCCCCGTCGGCTACGCCGAAAGCCCCCGCGTGCACCTGCCCGCCCCCGAAGCCTCCCTCTCCGGGGCCCTCGAATTCAGGGGCGGGGAAGGCTGGGCCAACGACTGGATCGTCGGCTGGCGCAGCGGCTCCCGGCACCGGGCTTCCTGGCCCCTCCAGGTCGTCCACGACGGAAAGTATGCCCTTCAGGTGGCCTACGCCTGCCCCGAACGCGGCGTCGGCACCCTGCTGCGCTTCATCTGCCAGGATACCACCCTCGAAATTTCCATCCCCGAAGCGCACGACCCACCCCCCTTGCCCAGCCCCGACCGCGTGCCCCGCTGGGAGGTGTATGAAAAGGAATGGAAATTGCTGCCCGTCGGCACCCTGGAATTGCGAAAAGGCCCCGCCGAGCTCGAGCTCCTGACCCCCCGAATCCGCTCCAATGCGGGGCTGGAAATCAAAGCTCTGTACCTGGAACGGCAGCCGGTCCAATAGCCTATCGCCTATGGAGAAAGCGCGTCGGAAAAGAAAGGAATGGCTCGTCTGGGGGGGGCTCTTGCTGCTCCTTGCCTATTTTCCGCTGTTCCTTCACCTGGAAAACCTCCCCCTGAAAAAGTGGGACGAATCGCTGTTCGCCATTCGGGCGCTGTACTTGCTGGATGAAGGGGACATCCTCTTCGATTACCGCGACTACCACCCCGATGCGCCCTGGTACCTGAGCACCAAGCCCCCCTTCACCACCCTCCTCCAAACCGCTTCTTTCGCCGTGCTGGGCCCCACGCCGCTGGCGCTGCGCCTGCCCATCGCCTTGTTGGGGTTGGCGTGCGTGGTTGGGGTATTCGGGTTTGCGGTGCGGGTTTGGGGCAGCCCCCCGGCCGGCTTCCTGGCCGGCTGGATGCTGGTCAGCGCTCCGGGCTTCATCGACGAACACGTAGCCCGCACCGGCGACCAGGACGTCGCCCTCACCTTTTACATGCTGGGGGCCCTGCTGGCGTTCTTCCACTTCGAGCGAGCGCAAGACCCCCGAAAAAGCCTCCCGGCCCTGGTCCTGTTCACCTTTTTCCTCATCGCCGGCACGCTGACCAAGAACGTCATGGCGCTGCTGTTCCTTCCGGGAATGGTGGCCTACGTCTGGCACCGGGGGCGGCTGGTGGCGCTGCTTCGACGGAAGGCGGTGTGGCTCGCCGCCGCGCTGGTGCTGCTGGCCTTCGGGGGCTACTATCTGTGGCAGGAGTGGCGGCATCCGGGTTTTCTGTTCTCGGTCTGGGACTACGAATTGCGGCGGGTGCGCTATTCGTTTTCGGGGCATGGGACGGGCGCGCTCTTTTACCTGCGCGAGTTTTGGAGTGGCGAGTTTTTCCCCTTCCTTTTGCTGTTGCTTCCCTACCTGGTGCCCCGCATAGCGCGGCGCCTCTTCGAGCGCTACCCCGGAAGCGACCTGGTGTTGTTCGCAGCGCTGGGCCATTTGCTGGTCCTTTCGGTCTCGGCTTCCAAAGCGGAATGGTACGAGGCGCCGGAATACCCCCTCTGGAGTCTGGCCGCCGCCCCCGTGCTGGTGGAAGGGCTGCAATGGCTGCATGCACGCCTTCCGGGGCCGCCCCTGCTGAATCTGTCAGCAGGCGGCCTGGTCGTGTTGGGGCTGTTTTTCTTCCCCTACAAAACCTGCGTGGAGCGCGCCTACCGCCCCAAACCCGCTCAAAGCGACGAGCGCTACGGCCCTTTCCTCCGGTTGCTGGAAAGCCGCCGGCTGTTGCCCGAACGCTTCACCATCCCCATCAACCGCTTCAACGGCCATGCCGTGTTCTACGCCGGCCTCTACCAACGCCGCCACGGCCGCCGGGTGCGCATCGTGGAACGCACCCTGCGCCGAAAAACCGACCCCCGAACCCGCTTCGCCGTTGGCGAATCCGTCGTCGTTTGTCACGACCACATCCGGCGCCGCCTCGAACGCTTCTTCCACACCCGCCCCCGCGCCCACGACGACCACTGCCTCTACCTCGAAATCACCGGAATCAAAGAGGTGGAAGGGTTTCCCCTGCCCCCGGGGAAAACATCCGGGCAGTGATTGCGTAAGACCTCAGGAATGCCGGAAGCCCGTTCCCCGGGGAGCGTCGGAAGTCTCCCGACCCGTCCCGATTTCTCAACGTATCTTTGGCGCCCGGGGAAAGCCCCCAGACCATTTCGAAAACCTTCAAAACCACTCAATCCCGTGAAAAGAGTCCTCATCACCGGCGTAGCCGGGTTCCTCGGCAGCCACCTGGCCGACCGCTTCATCAAGGAAGGCTACCACGTCATCGGCATGGACAACCTCCTGACCGGTGACCTGCGCAACATCGAGCACCTCTTCCCCCTCAAAGAGTTCGAGTATTATCACCACGACGTCACCAAGTTCGTGCACGTGCCCGGCCGGCTGGACTACATCCTCCACTTCGCCAGCCCCGCCAGCCCCATCGATTACCTGAAGATGCCCATCCAGACGCTGAAGGTCGGTGCCCTGGGCACCCACAACCTGCTGGGCCTGGCCAAAGCCAAAGGCGCCCGCATCCTGGTGGCTTCCACCTCCGAAGTGTACGGGGACCCGTTGGTCCATCCCCAACCCGAAGAGTACTGGGGCAACGTCAACCCCGTCGGCCCGCGCGGGGTTTACGACGAAGCCAAGCGCTTCCTCGAAGCCATCACCATGGCTTACCACACCTACCACGGCGTGGAAACCCGCATCGTGCGCATCTTTAACACCTACGGGCCCCGCATGCGGGTCAACGACGGGCGCGTGCTGCCGGCCTTCTTCTCGCAGGCCATCCGCGGCGAAGGGCTCACCATTTTCGGCGACGGGAGCCAAACCCGCTCCTTCTGCTACGTGGACGACCTCGTCGAAGGCATCTACCGCCTGCTGCTCAGCGACTACACCCAGCCGGTCAACATCGGCAACCCGGACGAAATCACCATCAAGGAGTTTGCCGAGGAAGTCCTCCAACTGGTGGGCAACCCGAAAGCCCATCTGACGTACAAACCCTTGCCCGTGGATGACCCCAAAGTCCGCCAACCCGACATCAGCCGCGCGCGCCAAGTCCTCGGCTGGGAACCCAAAGTACCCCGCAGCGAAGGACTCAAAATCACCTACGATTACTTCAAAAAGGTGGTGCCGGCCGAACAAGCGGTGAATGCGGACTGAATTTTGTGTCCGGTTTTTGCTGAAAGGCCCCGAAGGCAACTCTTTTGGCGTTGCAGCATTTTGAATAGGCCGTCCGCTTCGAAAGCTCCCGTTCCATTCGAGGGCGCCCTCTGAACCCGTCCCTTTCGAAGGGGCTCCTTAATTTTAAAGCCCAAACCCCCTGTTCCCATGATGAATTTCAAGCACAAGATTTTGGTCACCGGCGGTGCAGGTTTCATCGGCTCCCACGTGGTGCGCCGCCTGGTGAACAACTACCCCGAATACCTCATCGTCAACCTGGATGCCCTGACCTACGCCGGCAACCTGGAAAACCTCAAAGACGTCGAAGGGCTGCCCAACTACCTCTTCATCCGGGGTGACATCACCGACGCCGCCGCCATCGAGGAGCTGTTCCGCGATTACCAGTTCGACGGCATCATCCACCTGGCGGCCGAATCTCATGTGGACCGCTCCATCGAGAACCCCATGAGCTTCATCGAGACCAACATCGTGGGAACGGTGCACCTGCTCAACGCCGCCCGGAAGTACTGGGAGAACCAGTACGAAGGCAAGCGCTTCTACCACGTCTCCACCGACGAGGTGTACGGCTCGCTGGGCGAGACGGGCTACTTCACCGAAGAGACCCCCTACGACCCCCGCTCGCCCTACTCCGCTTCCAAAGCCAGCTCCGACCACCTGGTGCGAGCCTACGGCCACACCTACGGGCTGCCCTTCGTCATCTCCAACTGCAGCAACAACTACGGGCCCAACCAATTCCCTGAAAAGCTTATCCCCCTCATCATCCACAACATCAAGCACAGCAAGGCCCTGCCCATCTACGGCGACGGGAAATACACCCGCGACTGGCTCTGGGTCAAAGACCACGCCGCCGCCATCGACCTCATCTATCACCGCGGCCGCCTCGGCGAGACCTACAACATCGGCGGAAACAACGAGTGGAAAAACATCGACCTGGTGGAAATGCTCTGCGACATCATGGACGAGCTGCTCGGGCGCCCCGCCGGTTCCTCCCGCAAGCTCATCACCTTCGTCAAAGACCGCCCCGGCCACGACCGCCGCTACGCCATCGACGCCTCGAAACTCAAGCGCGAACTCGATTGGGAACCCACCGTCAAATTTCCCGACGGCCTGCGCATGACCGCCGAATGGTACCTGGCCAACGAAGAGTGGCTCAAGAACGTCACTTCCGGCGATTACCAAAAGTACTACGAGCGCCAGTATGCCCACCGCCAGTAGCGGGTTCCCCGTTTGAGGGCGGGGCCGGCGGTTAGGGTGGGAAGCCCGTCAGGGAAACGGCTGGGCTGCTCCGGCTTTTTTCCTAAATTGGGGGCTCCCTGACCAGCGAATACTGTGAAAAACCGCCCATGCGGCGCGAACACCCCCCGGCCCCATGCTCGCCATCGCCCTGTACAACCTCAAAGGCGGGGTTGGAAAATCCACCGTTTGCATCCATCTGGCCTGGCTGGCCGCTCAGAGCGGCTTCCGCACCCTCCTGTGGGACCTGGACCCCCAGGGTACCGCTACGGATTTCCTGCAGGTGGAAACCGACCGAAACCCCGCCTGTCTGCTGCACACCCCCCAACGCCTCAACGACCTGCTCCACCCCACTCCCTGGGAAGGCCTCTCCTGCATCCCCGCCAAACTGAAAAACCGAAAACTCGCAGCCCGCCTGAAGGATTTGAAATCGACCCGACGAGGCTTCCGAAAAGTGCTCGCTTCCCTTAAAAAGGATTTCGACTACCTCTTCCTCGATTGCCCGCCCGCTCTGGACAACCTGGCCGAAACCGTCCTCCAGGACGCCCACTTCGTGCTCGTCCCCCTCACCCCCTCCGAATTTTCCCTGGGCACCTTTCGGCGCCTGCGGCGCTTCATTCAGGGCAAAAAGTACGATGCGCGCAAGGTCCTGCCCTTTTTCAATCTGGTGGACCGGCGCCGAATGAACCATCGCCGATTGGTGGAAAAATTTAAGGAGGAAGAACAACGCCTGCTGCACACCGCCCTCCCCTATGCCGCCGAAATCGAAGCCACGGCCCTGGAGCGCCGCCCCGTCACCCTCTCGGCCCGGGGCCGTACCGGAGACCTGGCCCTGCGCAGCCTCTGGCAGGAAGTGCGGCGCCTGCGCAAACTCAAAAAACCGGAATTCTCCCCCTTCCGCAGTTGAACCACCCTGCTCTTCGCGGAAATGTCACTGAGGAGCTTGCTCTAAAAGTTGCGATTGACGAAGCCCTTCGGTGCCCCTTCCGGGCTCAGCGGCTTGTCGAGGGCGGCCGGGTCGTATTTGACGTTCAGCGAAATCCAGACGGCACGCGCCAGACGGAAAAACCAAACCAGGAGCAGGGCGCACACCCCTACCAACAAGAGAAAAGCCGTATTCACCCCCAGCCCCAAGCCCCAAATGCACAAGGCGACGAATGCCAGTGAAAACCAGCCCACGATGATGTAAGAGATGAACATGGCGCCGTAATAGAAGCCGGGCTCCAGGTAGTAAGGCTGGCCGCAGCGCGAACAGCGCTGGGGCATGTCGAAGGGCTTGCGGAAGGAAAAGGTGGGCGTTTCGAACAGATCCCCCTCCTGGCAGCGGGGGCACTTCAGGTGAGCGATGCCGTACAGCTTGCTCCCCTTGGATAACAGTCGCATGATTCGGTGATTTTCAATGGTGGGTCACATATTGCACTGGCAATTGTCCAGGCAATCGATGATGAGGCTGACATCGCGCTCCTTCAGCGAATACATCATGTGCCGCCCTTCCCGCTTGACGCTGAGCAGGCCCTTGAGGCGCATGTTCTGCAAGTGATGGGAGGTGAGCGACTGCTCCGTCTGGAGCTTCTCGCAAATCTCGGTGACGGACAGCCGCGGATGCACTTCCAGCAACTTGATGATGCCCAATCGAACGGGGTGCGCCACGGTCTTGAGAATGTAAGCGATGCGCTCCAGGCGCTGCACCTCCTGCGCGTCGATGACGTAAGTTTCTTTCTCGGAACTCATGGCACAAAGATATGAAAATATGTTCATGAAAAATCCTTGCCCCCCCACAAACGCCCACCCGCCTGCCCCCCCGATTTTCCGGAAATAGCGCTTACTTTGGCCGGCTATGGAAAACCATGCACGCAATGTGGTCGGAGTCATCGGGGCGGGCAGTTTCGGCACCGCCCTGGCCAATTTGTTGGCCTACAACACGGAGGTTGTGCTGTATGCCCGCAAGCCTGAAATCGTGGAGGCGGTGAATCGGGAACACCGCCACCCCGAGCTGGACGTGGCCCTGGCGCCCAACATCCAAGCCACCACCGACCTGCGCCTGCTGGCCGAGCAATGTTACCTGCTCTTTCCGGTCGTTCCTTCCGACAGCTTCCGCGCCATGATGCGCGACCTGAGCCCTCATCTGCGCCCCTATCACATCCTCATTCACGGCACCAAGGGCTTCGACCTCTACAAATTGGACCTGGACAACCTGAGCGCCCAGTCCATCAGCCGGGAAGCCGTCAGCACCATGAGCGAGGTCATCCGGCAGGAGAGTGTGGTGGTGCGGGTGGGCTGCCTTTCGGGGCCGAACCTGGCCTCCGAAATTTTGGAGGGCCAACCCACCGCCACAGTCATTGCCAGCCACTTCGACGAAGTGGTGCTCGAAGGCAAACGGGTGTTGACCAGCAAGCACTTTCAGGTTTTCGGCACCAACGAATTATTGGGGGCGGAGCTGGCCGGCGCCCTGAAAAACGTCATCGCCATCGCTTCGGGTATTCTGGGCGGCTTGGGCATGGGCAAAAACATCCAGGCCTTGCTCATCAACCGCGGCCTCATCGAAATGATTTACTTCGGCAAGGCGCTGGGCGCCACGCCCAAGGCCTTCGTCGGCACCGCCGGCATCGGCGACCTGGTCTGCACCGCCACCTCCACCCAGAGCCGCAACTACACCTTCGGCATGCGCCTGGGACAAGGGGAAAGCGTGGACTTCATCATGAGCACCATGCCCGAGCTGGCCGAAGGGGTGCGCACCCTGAAAATCGCCAAATTCCTCGCCGACCACCTCGACATCCACGCCCCCATCACCCAGATGCTCTACCGGGTGGTGTACGAGGGCACCTCCATCGAGCACGCCATCGAGTACCTGATGCGCTACCCTTATTACGTGGACGTGGACTTCATTTGAGCCCTGAGTCTGCTGCAAAAAGTCCAATTCCGCCGAGGAACCGAAGATTTGAGGAATCGAGGATTTGAATAAATCATTGATAACCAAAGAAATAAACTTTAGACTTCAGTGCCACAACCCTTTTTGCAGTGGACTCCGTCCTCCCTCATCCGCAGGGGATGGAAGCGGGGGGCCGAAAGCGGTCGGGCCGGCTCATGGCCAGGTCCTCGCGCCAGTGGGGCGGGCATCCATCGGGGTGCAGCAAAGCCCCCTCGGGCAGGGGGGGCAGCAATTCGTCCAGGCGTTTGATTTGGCTGGCACTGATGCGGCGCCAGATGTGGCAGCGGGCGATTTCGGAAGGGTGGCTCAGACCCGCCGCCGCCAGCAACTCCACCAGGCTTTCCACGGTCTCGCGGTGGTAGTTGGCCACGCGCCGTTCCTTGTCTGCCACCACCAATCCTTTGACCAGCTCGGGGTCCTGCGTGGCGACGCCCGTCGGGCAGGTGTTGCGGTTGCATTCCAGAGCCTGGATGCAGCCCAGGGCCAGCATCATGGCCCGGGCCGAATAGCAGGCATCCGCGCCCAGCGCCATGGCTCGGAACATGTGGAAGGCGGTCAGAATTTTCCCGGCGGAAAACAAGCGGATTTTGGAACGCAAACCGAACCCCCGAAGGGTGTCGTCCACGAAAGCCAGCCCCTCCCGGAAGGGCATGCCCACCGAATTGGAAAACTCCAGGGGGGCGGCGCCCGTCCCGCCTTCGCCCCCGTCCACGGTAATGAAATCGGGCAGCAGGCCGGTTTCGAGCATGGCTTTGCAAATGGCGAAGAATTCCACCCGCGAACCCACACACAGTTTGAAACCGACGGGCCGGCCGCCGGAAAGTTCTCGGAGCCGGTCGAGAAACTCCAGCAGCTGGATGGGTGTGCGGAAGGCGGTGTGATAGGGGGGGGACAGCACGGTGGTTCCGGGCTCCACCCCCCGGATGGCGGCGATTTCGGGGGTGTTTTTTCGGGCCGGCAGGATGCCCCCATGACCGGGCTTGGCCCCCTGGGAGAGTTTCAGCTCCACCATGCGCACCTGTTCGTGGGCCACCGTTTCGGCGAAGCGCTCAGCGGAAAAGGTGCCGTCGGGGTTTCGGCAGCCGAAATAGCCCGTGCCCACCTGATAGATGAGGTCGCCGCCGGGCTGCAGATGGTAAGGACTGATGCCGCCCTCCCCCGTGTTGTGAGCAAAACCGCCGAGGCGGGCGCCGCCGTTCAGGGCCAGCACCGCCCTGCTGCTCAGGGAGCCGAAGCTCATGGCCGAAACGTTCAGCACGCTGCAATCGTAGGGTTGCTTGCATCGCTCCCCACCCACTCGCACCCGGGGGTCATTGTCCAGCTCATGGGGGTCCAAAGCAGCGATGGAGTGGTTCATCCACTCGTACCCGATGCGGTACACGTCTATCTGGGTGCCGAAAGGGTTGGTGTCCAACTCCTTCTTGGCCCGCTGGTACACAACGGAGCGGAAAATGCGGCTGATGGGGCGGCCGTCCGTGTCGCTTTCCACGAAATACTGGTAAATCTTGGGGCGCAGCTCCTCCATGATGTAGCGGCCATGCCCCAGCAAGGGGTAATTGCGCAGCAGGGTGTGGCGGGTCTGCAGCATGTCGTAGAGGCCCAGCGCCACCAGGGGCCCCACGCCCGCGAAAAACCAATAAGCCGGCGGCCAATACCATCCCCAAACGGCCACTCCCACGACGGCGATTGCACTGAACCAGAGGAATTCCCTTCTCATGATCGGTGGTTTTCAATTTCTCTTTCGAAAATGCCAAAGTGCAAAATGCCCTTCATAACGCATCAAGTCCGGCTGCCCTTTTTGCTCCCCTCCCCTCGAATTGTGCAACCCGAGACACTTCCCCCCACCCAAACCGGGTGCAACTTTTCCTGGGGCAAACAGTACTTTAGCCCAGGAATCCCTCGCTTATGCCCCTGCTGAAATTCACTTACGCCCTGAAGCGCTTTTTCCCCGAACTCTCGGACCTCGAACTGCCGGGAGACTCTCTTCGGGACCTGCTGCAAGCCGCCGACCGGCAACACCCCGGTTTGCTGCACTACATCCTCGACGAGCAGGGCCGGTTGCGCCGCCACGTGAACATCTTCATCGACGGGGAGCTCCTGCGCGACCGCACCGGCCTTTCCGACGCCGTCCGAGCCGACAGCGAAATCTAGCTCCTGCAAGCCTACTCAGAAGGAGCAAGGATCAACGAATCCACCCCGGCCGCCACCCGCTACCTGTGGGCCATGCAGCACGGGGGTCATCATCATCCCAACCGCTTTTGGGTCGGCACCGAACCGCGGGGATTCCCGGCCAGCACTCACCCATCACCTGCCCATGGTGTACAGCCTGCTCTTCGCCTGACTCCAGGGATGTACCCGATTTTTTTCTCCCCAAACGGCCGTTGCCTAAATAAAGCATGCACTTCACCGGCCATAAGTATAATTTATTCAAATAAAAAACTTTTCTTTGCAAATATTCCTGGATTCCCATTGTTTATCCCGGGCATTCCCACCCGGGACAGCCCCGAAGCCATGGACAAGAGCTCTGGGGAGGCTTCCTTCCCCCAGTTCATTCTTCAGGGCTTTGCAGCAGGAAGTTCAATCAATCACTCCCCTGAAAGCAAAACAATTGTGTGTTTGGGCAACTCCTGATAAGAGAACCAACAAATGCTCCACCTATGCCTTGGGAAATCCCGTTCGTGAAGAAAAAAGATGCCATCACTTACAAACGGCACTTCAAAGCCCTCCTCCTGCTGCAAATCGCCACGGCTGGAGTGTTCCTGGGGCGCGCCTATCAGCACTTTTTTTGGGACCCACCCTACCGCGCCTTCCTCTGGGATGAATCCCTGTTGCGGGAGTGGATCGAGACGAATACCTCCCTCACCTGGCACGAATACGTGACCAACCCCACCATCAACCACCTGATTCAAAATGGGATATGGGCCATGGGCGTCCTGTTCCTCATTTGTGGGTTGGTTGCCCTGTTCATCCGCAACATTCCCAAAACCTATGGTAGAATCCTTTGGTTGGGCACCCTGGGGCTTTTGGTGTTGAGCGTGTGCTACCTGAAGGAACACTTCTTCCACCTGGGGCAATTCTTCGAATACACCCTGCAGTTTTCCGCCCCCGTTTTTCTGCTCCTCATCAACTACGAAGACGCCAAGTTCAAGGACCTGGAGCCCTGGATTCGGGGCGCCATCGCCCTGACGTTCATTTGCCACGGCTTGTATGCCCTGGGCTATTACCCCACACCGGGCGCCTGGGTGCAAATGGTGATGAATGGCCTGGGGCTGAAGGAATCGGCCGCAATCGGATTTCTCAAGGCAGCCGGCTGGCTGGACCTGCTGGTGGGCTTCGGGCTGTTTTTCAAGGGGAAGTACCTGCCTTACCTGCTCTGGTATGCCGTCTTCTGGGGTTTCCTCACCGCCCTGGCGCGTCTCTGGGCCAATTTCCATTTCGAATTCTTCTTCGACAGCTTGCACCAGAGCGTTTACGAAATGGTGTATCGCCTTCCGCATTTCCTGGTGCCCATGGCGGTGCTGATGTATTCGGGTCTTCGCCTGCCAAGCATCGGGTGGAAAAAAGCCCCATCCTTTGACAAAAACGGTGAACCCCCTGCCGAAACCCTGGTCACCCCCAACCCCGAACTGCTGAAGAAAAATTACTTCCGGGACCGGGAAACCCTGCAGGAAAAGCGCCGGAGACTGGGCATTTGAGGCATTGGCAAAGCCAGGGGAGGGTTTGGAAGGTCGGGTTGGAAGGGTGTGCCCCCCATAGCCCCTCAAATAGCCAGCACTTCCGCCAGACGGAACAGCTCGTCCTTGGGCTGTTTTTCCCGGGAAATGGCCGCTTCGAAGGGGGTGAAACAAATCTCATCGTTGACCAGGCCGACCATTTCATTGCGCCGGCCGGCAAGCAATCCCTCCACGGCCGCATACCCCAGGCGACTTGCCAACATTCGATCGAAACTGGAGGGGGCGCCCCCGCGTTGCAGGTGCCCCAGCATGGCCACCCGCACGTCGTAAATGGTCAGCTCCTCTTTCACCCGGCGGGCGATTTCGGAAGCCGGCCCCAGTTTGTTCCCCTCAGCGACGATGACCAGGCTGAACAACTTCTTCCGCTTGGCGTTCAGGCGCAAGCGCTGGATGAGGTCTTCCAAAGACCCGTTGCGCTCCGGCACCAGAACGAACCCCGCCCCGCTCCCTATGGCGGTCGCCAGGGCGATGTAGCCGCTGTTGCGCCCCATCACCTCGATGAAAAACAGACGATTGTGCGATTCGGCCGTGTCGCGGATTTTGTCCACCGCCTGGATGGCGGTGTTGACGGCACTGTCGTAGCCGATGGTAAAGTCCGTGCCAAAGAGGTCGTTGTCGATGGTGCAGGGCACGCCGATCATGGGGATGTCGAACTCCTGCGAAAAGACCTGCGCCCCGGTGAAGGTGCCGTTGCCGCCCAAAGCGATGCAGGCGTCGATGTCGTAGGCCTTGAGGGATTCGTAGGCGGAAGCCCGGCCTTCGGGGGTCATGAAGCGCTGGCTGCGGGCGGTTTTCAACAGGGTACCCCCTCGATGGATGATATTGCCGACGTTGCGCCGCTCCAGCAGCTCGAACTCTCCGTCGATCATCCCCTCGTAGCCGTTGTAGATGCCATAAACGTGCAGGTCGTGAAAGGCTGCCGTGCGCACCACGGCCCGAATGGCGGCATTCATGCCGGGAGCGTCCCCGCCCGAAGTGAAAACAGCAATGCGATTGATTTTCGTGCTCATAGATTTTGATGGAGTGGTTGAATTCGAGGTTTCCAGTCAAGAGTCCACTGCAAAAAGGGTTGTGGGACTGAAGTTTAAAGTTTATTTATTTGGTTATCAATGATTTATTCAAATCCTCGATTCCTCAAATCTTCGATTCCTTGGCGGAATTGGACCTTTTGCAGCAGACTCATTCAAAGCGATTCCACCCGATGCGCCCGATGGTACCGCACCAGCTCATCGAGCGGCTCTTTCAAGATTTTTCCGGGGGTCAGGTTTGCTTCCCGAAGCACCTGCAAGAGCTCTTCCTGGAAATGAAAAGCCACCGACCCCACGAAATGGACGGGCCAGGAAGCCGCCTGCTCGTACTTCAAGACGTGGCTCTGAACGAACCCCCGGAAACAGTCCTCGAGCAATTGGGCGCAGAAGGGGTGCCGACGATGCTCCCCCACGAAACCGGCGAAGGCAGCCAGAAAAGTGGCCGGTCCTTCGGAGTGGTAGAGCCGCTCGACCAGTTCTTCCCGCCCCCCCGGAAGCAGGGCTTGCAGGGGTTGACGCAAATCTGCGGGTAGCTCGCGGTAGAAATAAGCGCGCAACAAGCGGCGGCCCATATCCACGCCACTGCCTTCGTCGCCCAGGATGAACCCCAGACTGGGCACTTTGTCCACTTCCTGCACCCCATCGTAGCACATGGAATTGGAGCCCGTACCCAGAATGCAGGCGATTCCGGGTTGATCCCCGCAGGTGGCGCGCGCCGCGCCCATCAGGTCGTGTTGCACCTCCACCCGCATGCGCGGGAACAGCTCCTGCAAAAGCTCTTCCACGGCTTCGCGCATCTCCCCAACGCCGCAACCCGAGCAATAGAAGTAAAGCTCCCCCCGAAGTTCCGCCCATTCAGGCTCGGAAAAGGCGCGCCGCACCTCCTCGGCGAACCCCTCGAAGGAAAAGTAGTTGGGGTTGAAGCCGCCCTGACGCCTTTCTTCGGGGGTTTCCCCCTGGGAAACAATGCGCCAGACGGTCTTGGTGGAACCGCTGTCGCCTACGATCAGAACCGGAGGGCTTGCAGGCATGGTCATTCGATAGGGTTGGTGAGGCTTTCGGGTCAGGGCTGGGGAGGCTTGCAATTCGCTGTGGCGGGAAAAAGAAGTGCAAAGGAACGGAAAAACGACAAAAAGCGTCCCGGGGAGAGGAGGCTTTTGATTTAAAACATTTTGTTTTATTTTTGCAATCAAATCACTTTTTGAAACATTTTGTTCCTATGAAGCAATTCGCCTCCGCCCAACCCGCACGCCCCACCCCGATTTTTCTTCGATGGGGAAAATTTCTGCTCGCCAATTGGTTTGAGTGCGCCATGGTGTTTCTGCTGGCTCAATTCCTGGCGAATGGGACCGTTCAGGTGAATGTTCAGCCAGTGGAGCAGTTGAAAACTTCGGTTTCCGGGGTTACGGCCGGTGTGCTCGGTGCATCTTCCGGATCCTCGCCTGCGGGAGCCGCCCAACCGGTTGCGAACATTCATTCCGAAGCGGCGGCGAATTATCGGAACCTGTCTTTCATTCTGAACCCCGGGCTGGCGGAAAGCAAACAAGTGCCCGAATGGATTGTGGAGGAAAAGCTGGAAAAGTGTCGGAAATACGTGGAAGACCATGCCGAGTGGGCGTTGGAAGAAATGCAGCGCTATGGCATACCCGCCAGCATCACCCTGGCACAGGGACTCCTCGAATCCGATGCGGGGGAAAGTCTGCTGGCCACCCAGTCGAATAACCACTTCGGCATCAAGTGTCGGCGCCAATGCCGGGGCTGCACCTGCCGCAATTACGCCGACGACGACCTGTACGACATGTTCCGCGTGTTTTCATCTGTCCATGAAAGCTACCGGGCCCACTCCGAGCTGCTGGTCAACTCCCCGCGCTATGCAGCTTTGTTCGACCTGGAAATAACCGACTACCGGGGCTGGGCCCGCGGTTTGCAAAACGCCGGCTACGCCACCGACCCCCGCTATGCCGCCAAACTCATCCGCATCATCGAAGCGCTGGAGCTTTTCCTCTTCGATCGGGCCGCCACTCCCTTGCCCTGAACCCCCACGGGTTAGTGGGGGGACGCGGGGAGCGGGTTTGACGGGCAAATCAAACCACGATGTCTTCTTCGTCGATGATTTTGCCTTCGACGCACCGGATGATTCGGGCGGGGAAGTTTTCCAGGATGCGGTAGTCGTGGGTGGCGAAGAGCACCGCCGTGTCGTTTTCCTGGGCCAGTTTGCGCAAGAGGAGGAGGATGTCGTCCGAGGTTTCGGGGTCGAGGTTGCCGGTGGGTTCGTCGGCGATGATGAGTTGGGGGCGGTTGAGGAGGGCGCGGGCGATGGCGACGCGCTGTTGCTCGCCGCCGCTGATGGCGTAGGGCATCTGTCGGGCCTGCCCGTTCAGCTGCACTTGTTCGAGGACTTCGGCGATGCGTTCCTGCATTTTGCGGGCGTCCTTCCAGCCGGTGGCTTCGAGGGCGAATCGCAGGTTGGCCTCGACGTTGCGGTCGTAGAGGAGGTTGAAATCCTGAAACACCATGCCGAGGCGGCGCCGAAGCAAGGGGATGGTGCGGCGGTTGAGGCTGCGCAGGTCGTAGCCCGCCACTTTTCCCCGCCCGCCGGCCAAGGGCAAAGCGGCATAGAGAGTCTTCAGCAAGCTGGACTTGCCGCTGCCGGTCTTGCCGATCAGATAGGTGAACTCCCCCCTGTCGATGGTCAGGTTGACCCCGCTGAGGATGGTCCGCCCCCCTTGAGCGATTACGGCTTCTCGCAAAAAGACAATGGGTTCTTTCATGGCGCGCTTTGGGTCCTCTTGGCCCTAAAAGTACGGCCCGGCCGCCAGCCGGAAAATGCGGAAGCCGCTCCAGCGGGGTGGAGCGGCTTCACGTATTCAGGAATGGGCATGGTCGTTATTTCGCCTCGGCTTTCTTTTCCTTTTTGGAAACGCCGTTGGTCTTGACGGCCTCCTCGGCACCCTTGACGGTCTTCATGATGCGGGCCACGATGCGGTAGGGGTCGGCGTTGGAGGCGGGGCGCCGGTCTTCGAGGTAGCCCCTCCAGTTTTGGGCCGTTCCGACGGGGATGCGGATGCTGGCGCCGCGGTCGCTGATGCCGTAGGAAAAGACCTCGATGTGCTGGGTTTCGTGCAAGCCGGTGAGGCGCTTTTCGTTGTCGGAACCGTAGACGGCGATGTGGTCTTTGTGGTAGAGCCCCATCTTTTCGCAAATCTGGTCGAAGAGCTCTTTGCCACCCACTTCGCGCATTTCCTTGTTGGAAAAGTTGGTGTGGAGGCCGGAGCCGTTCCAGTCTCCTTGCACGGGTTTGGGGTGGAACTCCACGTTCACGCCATATTTTTCGGCCACGCGGTGCAGCAGATACCGAGCCACCCAGAGGTCATCGGCGGCGCGCTTGGCGCCTTTGCCGAAGCACTGGAATTCCCATTGGCCCAGCATCACCTCGGCGTTGATGCCCGTGATGTTCAGCCCGGCTTCCAGGCACAGGTCGAAGTGTTCCTCCACGATTTCGCGGCCGACGCAGTTGCCGTAGCCCACGGAGCAGTAGTAGGGCCCCTGCGGGCGGGGGAATCCGTGTTTGGGAAAGCCCAGCGGCAATCCTTCGCGGGTCAAAACGTATTCTTGCTCGAAACCGAACCAGAAGTCTTCGTCGTCTTCGAATTGTGCGCGCGTGTTCGTGGGGTGCGGCGTCCCGTCGGGGTTGAGCACCTCACACATGACCAGGAAGGCGTTGTTGCGCCCCTTGTCAATGTAGGCCCGTACGGGCTTCAGCAGGCAGTCACTGAAATGCCCCTCCGCCTGTTGGGTGGAGCTTCCGTCGAAAGCCCAGATGGGCAACGCATTCAAATCGCCATCGAAAAAATCCATTTCGATGACCTTGGTCTTGCTGCGCAGGGCAGGCTCGGGCTGCCCTCCGTCCAACCAGATGTACTCGAATTTAAACTTTGCCATTGCGATGCGAAGGTTTAGTGATTATTTAAAAAAATCCAATCCGATTCGGGAGGCCGGCTCCCGAGACAGAGCAGTTCCGGGCTTACGCTAAGGGTGAACTAAAGCGAGAAGCGGTCGGGCGACACTGTCGCCGGACCGCTTCGCTACTCGGAAAAGAGAACTTTCCTTCGGGGTTTTGTCACTGGGATTTTTGCCATTCGCTTGGTTTGCACAAAGATAGGGCAAATTGTAATTCCAACAAAAACCCGACTTTTTTTGAATGTTTTCAAAGGGGGGGCGGGCATGCATGGCGAATTTTTTATAGCTGTGTTTTTCCTGTCCGAGAAAATTCACCATTTTTTACTCGCCCACCTGCAATAATGTTCCGAATTTTAGGAGGGAAAATTAAGCCCGCCGACTATGAGAAAACTGCCCCTGCTCCTGCTGGCGGGGGTTTGGGGGTGGCCCGTCGCCCTCCTGCCCCAGCCCCCCACCCTGGAAAACCAGCTCGAGGAGTGGTTTCTGCGCGCCGAAGCGGAAGGGGAACTCCCCTTCAGTGACCCCCTCGAAGTGCTGGAATTCCCATCCAAGGTGGACCTCAACTCCGCCACGCGGGAAGACCTGGCCCGCCTGTACCTGCTCAGCGACCTTCAAATCGAGGAACTGCTCCTGCACCGCCGGCTCACCGGTCCGTTCAAATCCCTCTACGAGTTGCAATGCCTCCCCTCCCTGGACCTGCCCACCATACGCAAGTTGTTGCCCTACCTTACACTGGGAAAGGCTTCGAAGGGGCCTTCCCTGACCGAATCCTTTCAATCCGCCCGGAATGAGTGGCTGCTGCGTTGGTCCCGCACCCTCGAAACGGCGCAAGGTTTCAACGGCACAGCGGCTTTCGAGGGCGACCCCAACCGCCTGTTGTTGCGCTTCCGGCGCCGGCTGGACGACCGCCTGAGCATAGGTCTGACCGCTGAAAAAGACCCCGGCGAAGCCTTTTTCCGGGGCAGCAACCCCCAAGGCTTCGACTTTTACAGCGCCCACTTTTTCTGGCAGGCCCCTCAAAACCGCCTGGAAACCCTGGTTCTGGGCGACTACACCCTGAACCTCGGCCAGGGGCTGACCCTGTTCACCGGCTTCGGTTTGGGGAAAGGGGGAGCGGTTTTGAGTGTGCAGCGCACCCGCCCCACCCTGCGCCCCTACACCGGTAGCGGGGAAGCCCTTTTCCTCCGTGGAGCGGCGGCGGAAGTCCGCCTGACACCCCGCTGGCACCTGCTGCTCTTCCTGTCCCGAAAGACCTGGGACGGCAACCTCCTGGACGAACCCCGGGACAGCTTGGCCGGCACCCCGGCCCTGAGCTCCCTGCTGTTCAGCGGGCTGCACCGCACCCCCTCCGAAATCGAGGACGAAAACACCCAGCGCATCCAAACGGTGGGCGGGCGCCTGCGCCACGAGGGCTCCTATGGGCGGATAAGTTTCAACCTCGTCGGGCACCGCCTGGCCCGCCCCCTCCAACGGCGGGACTCGCCCCCCAACCGGTTCGCTTTCCGGGGGCAATCCCTGCTGAATCTCAGCACCGATTACCACCTGCGCCTTTTCGGGGGGTTCCTGTTCGGGGAAAGTGCTTTTTCCGACAATGGGAGCTCCGCCCATCTGGGAGGCTATCTGAAGCATCTCGCTCCCAGGGTGCAGTTCGCCTTGCTGTGGCGTCGCTACGGAAGGGCTTACCAAAGTTTGTTTGCCTCCGCTTTCGGTGAAGGCAGTCAGCCCGCGAACGAGGAAGGGCTGTACGTGGGGGTGCGCCTGCTGCCTGCACGGGGTTGGACGCTCGAAGCCTACCGGGACGCCTGGCGATTTCCCTATCTGCGCTTTGCAGCCGACGGCCCCAGCCGCGGCGCGGAATGGATGCTGCGCCTGCGCTACGAAAAGCGGCGAAGCTATGAGCTGCAACTGCAAGCCCGCGGGGAACGCAAGGAACGCAACCTGCCCGCCGCCCTGCGCGAGGCGCTCGAACCGCCCCCGCCGACCAACCTGCTCGTGGAACGCCGCCGCCGCCAACTGAACGCCCGCCTGCGCTGGCACCTCTCCCCCACCCTCGAATGGCGCCTGCGGCTCGATTTCGGCACCACGCAGTACCCCGGCTATGCTTCCCTGCGCGGCTTCGCCTTCGCTCAGGACCTGCTGTTCCGAACCCCCGGCCGGAGGTGGAGCTGGGCCCTGCGTTACGCCCTGTTCGACACCGACGGCTCCGAAGTGGCCTTCTACCATTATGAGCAGGACGTGGCCTACGCCTTTTCCATCCCCGCCTACTACGACCGGGGCAGCCGCCTGACGCTGCGCACCCGCCTCCGCCTGAACCCCCAATGGACGCTGGAAGCCCGCCTGGGCCGCTTCCTGCGCACAAGCGGGCGCCCCTACGGCACGGGCGCCGACCGCATCGAGGGGCCGTCCAAAACCGAGGTCAAGCTGCAGCTTCGGGGGGTCTTCGGTGCTCAGTCTTCGGGATAGAGGAGGTAGCGGCGGCGCTGCGCCTTGAAAGCCCGCAGGGTGGGCGCCCAGCTCCGGCGGATTTCCTCCTCCGTAGCGCCGCGCAAAAGTTGCAGGCGCAGGGAATCGGTACCCGCCAGCTTGTCGAAGAAGTCGCTCCGAAGGAAAAATCCATCCCGCGGTTCGTAGGCTGCGAAAAAATCGAGCAGATAGTGCAGGCGCAGGGCGGTGTCGCGCCGGAGCTCCGCGACGGGAAGTCCGGAGAGGTTCCAGCCCCGGCAAGGGAGCCCCTGGTGTTTGGGGTGGCGGGCACCGGGTTTGGGTTCGGGGGTGAAGGTGTAGTCACCCGCCGGGAAGCCCGGCGCCCCCACGACCTGGAATTGCAGGTCGGTGCCCCGGCCGACGCTTGCCGCCGTCGCTTCGAAGAAACAAAGCGAGGGATAGAGGTACACCGAGCGCATGTTCGGCAGGTTGGGCGAAGGAGGTACGGGCAGCTCGTAGAAGCTGCGGTGCGAGTAGTTTTCGCAGGGAATGACGGTCAGGTCCAGGGGCCGGGAGGTGTTCAGCCAACCCTCCCCGAGAATCATGCGGGCCAGCTCGCCGGGAGTCATGCCATACACGACGGGGATGGGATGCATGCCCACGAATGAGCGGAAGGCGGGGTCGAGCACGGGGCCGTCCACGTAGTGGCCGTTGGGGTTGGGGCGGTCGAGCAGGAGGAAGGGCTTGGCGTTTTCGGCGCAGGCTTCCATGACGTAGTGCATGGTGGAGATATAGGTGTAGAAGCGGGCGCCCACGTCCTGGATGTCGTACACCACGATGTCGAGGTCGGCCAGGTCTTCGGGGGCGGGCTTTTTCTTTCGGCCATAGAGGGAGACGATGCGGGCGCCGGAGCGGGCATCCACCCCGTCCTCGATGCGTTCCCCGGCATCGGCCGTGCCCCGGAAGCCATGCTCGGGAGCGAAAACCTTCCGCACCTCGATGCCCAAAGCCGTCAGGGTATCCACCAGATGCCTCGCCCCCACCCGGGAGGTGTGGTTGACCACCAGCCCCACCCTGCGCCCCTCCAGCAAGGAGCGATATTCCTCCATGCGCTCCGCCCCCACCCGCACCGACCTCTCCCCAAGGGTCGGAGGGGGCTCCCCCTCGTTCGAGGGGTTCGAGGGTTGACACAAAAGGAAGGGCGATAGCCCCAGAATTGCAACAAATGTTTTTATTTTTGTCACCATATTGTTTCATTTTCAAGCGTGCCGTTGAACGCAACCCGTACCTGCGAACCCTACCGTACCTTCGAACGCAACAGTACCTTCGAACTCCGTTCGAAGGAAAAACTCCCGAACAGAGTTCGGGAGTACGG
>CAZBYX010000008.1:0-2253 GCA_964496055.1 uncultured Saprospiraceae bacterium | reverse complement strand
AACCGTACCTTCGAACTCCGTTCGAAGGAAAGGCTCCCGAACAGAGTTCGGGAGGACGCCTGCCCCACACCCGAACGCCATGAGCCAGCTTTACGCCATCGTCGATATCGAGACCACCGGAGGGCGCCCCTCGCGGGACAAGATTACCGAAATCGCGGTGGTGTTGCACGACGGGCTGCGCATTCTGGAGCGCTTCGAAACCCTGCTCAACCCCGAAACCCCCATCCCCTACGGCATTACGGAGCTGACGGGCATCACGAACGAGATGGTGGCCGAGGCGCCGAAGTTTTACGAGGTGGCCCGCAAGATCGTGGAAATGACGGAAGGGGCCGTTTTCGTGGCGCACAATGTTCGCTTCGATTACAGTTTCGTACGCGAGGAATTCCGGCGGCTGGGCTTCACCTACACGCGCAAGCAGCTCTGCACGGTGCGGCTGGCGCGGAAGGCTTTCCCGGGGCTGAGCTCCTACAGCCTGGACAACCTCATCTACCACCTGAAGCTCCCCATTCAAAACCGACACCGCGCCCTGGGCGATGCCCTGGCGACGGCCCGACTCTTCGAAATGATCATGGAGCACAAGGGGCAGGCGGACAACGCCCGAAAGCTCATCAATTTCGGCATCCGGGAGGCGCTGTTGCCCCCCAACCTCTCCCTCGAAACCATCCACGCCCTGCCCGAAGCCTGCGGGGTGTACTATTTCCACGACGCCAAGGGCGGCTTGGCGTATGTGGGCAAGAGCAAGAACATCCGGCACCGGGTGGCCACTCATTTCGCCGGAAAAACCGACAAGGCTTCCCGCCTCCATCGCCACGTGCACGACATCAGCTACCAGCTTACCGGCAGCGAACTGGCCGCCCTGCTGCTCGAAAGCCACGAAATCAAACGCCTGCGCCCCTACCTCAACCGCGCCCAACGCCACCGCTCCTTCCCCTACGCCATCCACAGCTTCATCGACATCCAGGGCTACCACTGCTTCGAGGTGGAACGCACCGCCGTAGCACAGAAAAAGGGCTTCCACATCGTAGCCGAATTCCCCAAAGGCAGCCAGGCCCGCAGCCGCCTGCTGGCCTTGTGCAAGCAATTCGAGCTCTGCCCCCGCCTTTGCGGAATGGAAAAAGGCCAGGGACCTTGCTTCGACTACCACCTCAAACAATGCCACGGCGCCTGCATCCAACAGGAAAGCCCCGAATCCTACAACCAGCGCGCCGCCCAGGTTCTGGACCGCCTCTCCCAACTGCTCGAGGACAACTACTTCATCCTCGACCGCGGGCGCAGCCCCGACGAATTGACCCTCATCCAGGTGGAGGGCGGTGCCTACCGCGGCTTCGGGCACGTCCTCAAAGACGAATTGCCCCCCAACCCCAGCGATTGGGGCGACGCCATCAAACCCTTCCCCGACAACCCCGAAGTGCGCCGCATCATCCGAAATTACCTCCTCAAACACCCAGAGGTGAAAGTGGTGAAGGTGAAACCAGAATCGGCGTGGTAAGGATGTCCGGGGAATGGTCCGCGGTGGGCAAGACATCGAAACAAATGGAAATATGTGGAGACAAGTGGAAATAAAAGGTCTCAGGGTCTCAGGGTCTCAGGGTCTCAGGGTTTCAGGGTTTCACGGTCTCAGGTCCCGCGCTCCCAAACCCTTTCCTGTAAAATCGTAAAACTGTAAAACCGTAAAATCGAAGGGAGGGTATGGAGTTTGAGGTTTGGGTTTGGTGGAACCACAGAGACATCGAAACAAATGGAAATAGGTGGAGACAGGTGGAAATAAAAGGTCCCAGGGTCTCAAGGTTTCACGGTCTCAGGGTCTCAGGGGTGTGCGATAGGCAAGACATCGAAACAAATGGAAATAGGTGGAGACAAATTGAAACAAATTGTCCCCAAACCCGCGCCCCCATCCCACTGCGGTGAACTGCGAAAAAATCTGCGGAGCACTGCGGTTCAAGCCCCAAACCCACACCCTGTCCTGTCAAATCGTAAAACTGTAAAACCGTAAAATCGAAGGGAGAGTGTGCGGCGAGAGGGCGGGGACGTACTGGTGCACAGAGGAGCACCGAGAAGGCACAGAGTTCCACCGAGGGCCGCCCTCAAACCCCAACCCAAACAACCCATTGCGCACCCATCGTAAACCTATCGTAAACCCATTGTACACCCAACGAACAACCAACAACGATCAACGAACAACCTTTCGACCCCTTGTCTTAATTGCGACTCGGTGATTGGACAAACTTACCTTTGAGGGGTAACCGAACCGGG
>CAZBYX010000007.1:28297-30742 GCA_964496055.1 uncultured Saprospiraceae bacterium | reverse complement strand
GAGTTCGCGAGTACAGAACCGTTCGAAAGCTTGTCTCGCGAACGGAGTTCGCGAGTACGGTCCTGTTCGAAAGAGGCTCGCGAAGAGAGGGCGCGCGGACGGTTCCTTCCAGCGCTTTTGTTATCTTGGGTGACCAAAACCGGGAGCCATGAAAAAGCTCGAAGTCCGACACGTAGGCCCGATCGATTCAGGCGTCGTAGAGCCCGGCGACCTGACGGTCCTCGTCGGCCCTCAAGCCAGTGGGAAATCCATTTTCCTCCAGCTGTTCAAACTCCTGCTCGACAGTGCTTCCATTCAAAACACGCTGAAAAACTATTCCTTCACCTGGGACGGCGACTCGAAAGCCTTTCTGAGCCTTTATTTCGGTGAAGGGATGGAAGCCCTCTTCTCGGAAAAGACGAGCATTTCCCTGGACGGAAAGGCCATCCCCCTCGATTCCCTCCCCAAAACGCGGGGTAAGAAGACCGAGCGCCTGTTCTACATCCCCGCCCAGCGAGTCCTCTGTGTGCAGGGAGGATGGCCGCGCCCCTTCATGGATTTTTCGGCAGGAGACCCTTTCGTCATGCGGCATTTCAGCGAGCACCTGCGGCGATTGATGGAATCCGGGATTGGGGGAGAGGGCGGGACCATCTTTCCCCAGGAACACCGCCTGAGCAAAAGCCTCCGGGACGCTTTGATCCGCAGCATTTATTACGAAGGGGAATTGGCGCTGGACCAAAAATCCATGCGGAAACGCATCGTGCTGAAGCGAGGCGAATCCTTGCTGCCCATCATGACCTGGAGCACGGGTCAGCGCGAATTCATGCCCCTCCTGCTGGGGCTATACTGGCTGATGCCCTCCTCGAAAATCTCCAAGAAAAAGGAACTCCAGTGGGTAGTCGTCGAAGAACCGGAAATGGGCCTGCACCCTGAAGCCATCCAGGCTTTCCTCCTGCTCGTGTTGGAGATGATGCGCCGAGGCTACAAAATTTTGATTTCCACCCACTCCCCCCTCGTGCTCGACCTGGTCTGGACTCTCCGCAATTTGAAAGCGGAAGGCGCCTCGGAAGAGCCCCTCTTCCGGCTTTTTCAGGTGAAAAAAACGCCCCGGCTCCGGGAAATTTTCCGGGACGTCCTTCAGAATCGCAGCATCAAAACCTTCTTTTTCCGGCGGGAAGGAACGGCCGGAGCCGTAATCGAAGACATTTCTGAACTCGACCCCTACTCCGAGCGGGAATTCGAAGCAGACTGGGGGGGATTGACGGCTTTCACCTCCCGCTCCTCGGAGGTGCTTTCCGAATTCTTTGCCACCATCGAATGAACGTTTTCCAAAACTGGAAGAACACCCATGCGTTTCGAAGAGCAAGTGAACCAAATTCAAGACCTCCGGGGGTCTTTTCATCCTGGGCTTGGTGCCTTTGGTAGCAATCGGGAGAAAATCCACCCCCAGGATCCACGAGCTTGCTGCGGGAGCGTGAATTTGGACGATAACCTTCGGAGAAGGTTCCCGAATGACCCCCGCTGGGACTATTGCATTTGCTACACGAAACGGAATTACTTCGTGGAAATTCATCCTGCCTACACCTCTGAAGTCGATCTGGTTCTAAGAAAACTCGAATGGTTGAAGCAATGGCTCCGGACAGATGGCAAGCCCTTGTGGAAAGGGATAGCCCCCGAAAAACCTTTTCATTGGATCTTCACGAAAAGATGTGCCGTCAAACCCGGAGACCGATATGCCCGTAAACTTGCAAAAGCGGGTCTCTGGCCGCTCAAGGATAGACTCCGCCTCCCAATCAAATAATGCCATGCCACCGAAGCTCCTCACCGCTCCGACCTGGTTTTTCGAGCACCCCCACCCGGAAATTCAGAAGCGACTGGCGGCCTGGCTGCAGGGGCTGGACGACCCCACCGCCCGGGCGGTGCGCCTGTTCTACGAGGTGCGCGACGGCTGGCGCTACAACCCCTACCGCATCAGCTTCCGCCGGGAGGACTGGCGCGCCAGTGCCATCCTGAAGAGGGAGGAGGGGCACTGCCTCGAAAAGGCCATCCTGCTCATTGCCTTTCTGCGGGGGGCGGGCATTCCCGCCCGGCTCCACCTGGCCAAGGTGAAAAACCACATCGCCGTGGAGCGCATGATCGAAAAGTTCGGCAACGACGAACTGACCCCGCATGGCTTCGTCGAGCTGTGGCTCGGGGGGCGGTGGCTCAAAGTCGTGCCCGCCTTCAACCGGGAGCTCTGCGAACGCATCGGCGTGGAACCCCTCGAATTCGACGGCAGCGCCGATGCCATGTTCCAGCAATTCGACCGCCGGGGAAACCGCTTCATGGAATACCTCGAAGATTACGGCGCCTTCGACGATGTGCCCCTGGATTTCATCTTCCGAAACATGCACGAAAACTACCCCGCCCTGAAGGAATGGCTCCAAGGACGGGAGGTGCTCGTTTTTGAATGAAGGTGGAGAGTTT
>CAZBYX010000007.1:23443-28197 GCA_964496055.1 uncultured Saprospiraceae bacterium | reverse complement strand
CCTCCTCCCACCTCCCTCCCACCCCTCAAATCCTCAGAGCGTTCGCCTTCGCGGGTGGCTTCCTCAAATCTTCGAATTCATAATAGTGTCGGCGTGACTTCGAGTCACGCCGACACCACTGCGCGTCAAACTGCGCTTGGCTGCGGCTTTAGCTGCGTTTTTCTGCGGTTCAACTCCCCAAACCCACACCCACACCCACCCCCCCAAATCCTCAATCCTCGATTAACCAAATCCTCCATCTCCATCATCCGTCCCCAATCACCGGCACAATAAAAAGCCCCATCCGCGGCAATCGTCCCTGAATTGACATTGGAAGGCGCATTCGATAGCCTATTTTTGGCGCAATCTTATGCAGACCCACCCGCCACATACCGCCCTGCTGGTCTTCATCCGTTCGGCGGAGGAGGAAGCCCGCCACAAGTGCTTCGGGCGGGGCCTGAGTCGTCGTGCCAACCGCCGCATTGCCGCCCTGCTCAACCGTAGGGTGCTGGCCATGGCCCGCCGGAGTGGTTTGCCGTGTTTCGTAGTGCGCAGCGCACAGCAACGGGGTGCCACCTTCGGGGAGCGGTTCACCCATGCGGTGGAGGGCGTGTTTGCCCAGGGGTTCGAACGGGTGCTCGCCATCGGCAACGATTGCCTCCGGCTGGATGCCGGTACCCTGCGCCGGGCCGCGCAGGCCCTCGAAGGGACGGAAGCGCTGGCCGGCCCCGCCTGCGACGGGGGCGTTTACCTCCTGGGGCTGCATCGAGCCGCCTTTCAGGCGGAGGCTTTCCAAAAACTGCCCTGGCAGACGGAGGCACTTTTCGAAGCATTTCAGAAGTACTGCTCGCAACGCGGGTCGAGGCTCGTCCTGGTGCCTCCCGCCCACGATGCCGACGATGCCGCCAGCCTCCTGAACAGCCTGGCCGAGCTCGGCTTCGAGCACCCGCTACGCCGCCGGTTGCTCCCGCTGCTGCACGCGTCCCCCCAACCGCTTCCCGCCTCTACCCCACCTCCTGCCCTCAACCCCTTCCTGTTCGTCGTCGGGCTGCGCGCCCCGCCCTTCCCGTAGCCCTCTACGGCCATCGCTGCCTTTTCCTTTTCCAGGCACTCGTGGTTCGGACCCTGAAGGAGCCCTCACCCTCCTGCAGGGAACGCGTGTTTCGTAGGTTCTGAACATTCAAATCCCTTCGACGTGAAAAGACTGATACTCCTGGCTTTGTCGGCCTGCTGTGCCGGCTATGTGCCCGCCCAGCACTTGCTGACGGGTCGCGTGCTCGAAGCCCAAACCGCCCTCCCCTTGCCCGGCGCCACCGTCTTGCAAAAGAACACCACGCACGGCACAACCACCGACGCGGAAGGGCGTTTCACCCTGGAGCTCGAGCAATTGCCTGCCACTCTGGTGGTCTCCTTCGTGGGCTTTGCCGACGCGGAGCTCCAAATCCACGACCTGCAGCCTCTGACCATCGAGCTGGAACCCGCCGAAGCGGAACTGGGCGAAGTGGTCGTGACGGCCCTGGGCATCGAGCGCGAGAAGAAGGCCCTGGGCTACGCCGTGCAGGAAATCGAAGGCGCCCAGCTGCAGCGCGTGCGCTCGGAGAACCTGGTGAACAGCCTTTCGGGGCGGGTGGCGGGCGTGCAAATCAACGGGGGCAGCTCGGGCATCGGCTCCTCGGCGCGCATCGTCATTCGGGGGGAATCTTCGCTTTCGGGCCGCAACGAAGCCCTCTTCGTGGTGGATGGGGTGCCCATCAGCAACGAGCTCATCACCAACGACACCGAAAACGACGCCACCGGATTTCAGGAAGTGGATTACGGCAACGGCGCCGCCGAGCTCAGCCTCGACGACATCGCCTCCATCACCATCCTGCGAGGGGCAGGGGCGACGGCCCTCTACGGCTCGCGGGGTGCCAACGGGGTGGTCGTCATCGAAACCAAAACCGGACAGGACAGGCAGGGCCTGGGCGTGAGCTTCCACAGCAGCGCCACCTTCGAAACGCCCCTGACCATGCCCCGCTACCAGAACGTCTATGGGCAGGGCAGCGGCGGGCAGTTCGCCTACGAAGACGGCAACGGCGCCGGCATCTTCGACGAGGGCATCCGCAGCTTCGGCCCCCGGATGGAAGGGCAGCTCATCACCCAGTTCGACGGCCCGAGCACCGACGTGAACGGCAACCCCGTGCGCGGCGGCGACGTCATCGCCCGCAACGGCAACCCCATCACCCCCACCCCCTTCCTGCCCCACCCCGACAACGTCCGCAACTTCTTCGAAACGGGGCGCACCCTCATCAACAACCTGGCCCTCAGCGGCAGCAACGACCTCGGCTACTTCCGCCTCAGCTTCACCAACTTCGACAACGAGGGCATCATCCCCGGAACCGACCTGAAACGCAACGGCCTCAGCCTCAGCGGGGGCTACCGCCTCAGCGACAAGCTCCGATTCCGCGCCTTCGCCAACTACATCCGCTCCAATAGCCGCAACCGCCCCGCCACCGGCTACGGCAGCGAAAACCCCATGTACCTCTTCACCTGGATGGGCCGCCAGGTGGACGTCGAAGCCCTCAAAGACTACTGGCAGGCCGGCCAGGAAGGCATCCAGCAGTTCAACTTCAACTACACCTGGATGGACAACCCCTACTTCGCCATGATGGAGAACACCAACGGCTTCGTCAAGGACCGCCTCCTGGGCAACCTCGCCCTCACCTACCAGCTCACCCCCAAACTCAGCCTCCAACTCCGCACCGGCCTCGACACCTACGACGACACCCGCGCCAGCCGGCGCGCCTTCAGCTCCCAGCGCTTCCGCAACGGCGCCTACCGCGAAGACCTCGTCGATTTCCGCGAAATCAATTCTGACTTCTTGCTCAAATACGATTCACGGCTGAATGGTGAATGGTCCATGACGGTTTCCCTCGGGGGAAACCGCATGGACCAGCAATCCCGCTACAAGATGATCATGGCCACGGAGCTGTCCGTGCCCGGCATCTACAACTTCGAGAACAGCCGCGTCCCCCTGGAAGTGAAGCAGGAAAACCTGCGCAAGCGCGTCAACAGCCTCTATGCCCTGGGGCAGGTGGCTTTCCGCGACGCCCTCTACCTCGACCTCAGCCTGCGCAACGACTGGTCGAGCACCCTGCCCGCCGACGACAACAGCTTCGCCTACTGGTCGGCCTCGCTCAGCGCCATCCTGGACGAATTCCTCCAGCTGCCGCAGGCGGTCAGCTTCGCCAAGCTGCGCTTCAGCTACGCCCAGGTGGGCAACGACACCGACCCCTTCAACTTCACGAACACCTTCGTCTTCGGCGACCCGTACGGGGGCAACCCCACCGTCACCCACTCGGAGGTGCTGAAGAACAGCCGCTTCCGGCCCGAATCCACCACTTCCTTCGAGGTGGGGGCAGATCTGCGCTTCTTCCACAACCGCCTGGGGCTGGACGTGACCTACTACAACAGCAACAGCAAGGACCAGATCGTGCAGCTGCCCGTCAGCTCGGCCAGCGGTTTTCGCAGCCGCGTCGTCAACGGCGGCAACATCCGCAATCAGGGGGTGGAGCTGATGCTGCAGGCACGCCCTGTCGTCGGGAAGCACTTTCACTGGAGCAGCTTCGCCACCTTCACCCGCAACGTCAACGAGGTGGAGCGCCTGCCCGAAAACATCGAGCAGTACGTCACGGGCTTCGCCCGCGTGTACGGCCGCTCCGACCGCAGCGTCTTTTTCATCGCCGAAGAAAAAGGCCGCATGGGCGACATGTTCGGCACCGGGCTGCTCACCGTCAACGGCCGCCACGTGTACGACCAAAACGGCAACCCCGTCAAAGACCCCAATCTCCGCCTGCTGGGCAACTACAACCCCGACTTCATCGTGGGCTTCGGCTCCGACTTCCGCTGGAAGGATTTCGACTTCGGCTTCCTGTTCGACTGGCGGCAGGGCGGCACCATCGTTTCGCGCCTCAGCGCCATTGCCAGCACCAGCGGCGTACTCGAAAACACCCTGGTGGGCCGCGAAACGGGCGTCATCGGCGACGGCATCGTCAACGTGGGCACCCCCGAAAACCCCGTCTGGGTGGAAAACACCACAGCCATCTCGGCGGAGAGTTTCTACAACCAGTTCTTCGACCGCGACAACGAAGCCAACGCCCTGTGGGACGCCTCCTACCTCAAACTCCGGGAGCTGAGCCTGGGCTACTCCTTCCCCGCCCCCAAACTGGAAAGGCTGGGATTGAGCACCCTGCGCCTCTCCCTCGTCGGGCGCAACCTCGCCCTCTGGACCCAAAACCCCCACTTCGACCCCGAACTCAACGCCATGCAAGGGCGCCGCTTCGCCCAGGGCGTCGAGGACATGAGCTACCCCAGCAGCCGCAGCTTCGGCTTCAGCCTGGAAGTGAAATTTTGACGGTGGGGGGACGGTGGGTGGTTTGGGTTTTGGGGTTTGGGGTACGGGGAAGGATTGAAATAAGTGGAAATATTTGGAGACAAATGGAGATAAATTGTCCCCAAACCCATTCCTGTAAAATCGTCAAACCGTGGTGTGGGTGTGGAAAAGGGGGGAGCGAGGGCGGGCTTTTCACCGCAGTCCTAATAGTGTCGGCGTGACTTCGAGTCACGCCGACACTTCTACGGGACTGCGCTTGGCTGCGCAAAAAGCTGCGTAGCGCTGCGGTTCAAATTTCCCCCCAACCCTCCCCCCCAAAGACCGTGAGACCATGAAACCCTGAAACCTCGAAACCCTGAAACCTCGAAACCTCGAAACCTCGAAACCCTGAAACCATGAAACC
>CAZBYX010000007.1:21371-23343 GCA_964496055.1 uncultured Saprospiraceae bacterium | reverse complement strand
GAAACCATGAAACCATGAAACCTCGAAACCTCGAAACCCTGAGACCCTGAAACCATGAAACCCCGAAACCGTGAAACCCACTGCAAACCAATCCTAACCCTTCGAATCATGCCATACAAATATTTACCGCTCGTTGCCGTGCTCTTGTTGGGATGCACCAAAGATTTCGAAGAAATCAACACCAACCCGAATGCTCCGGAGGAGGTGAATCCGCAGTTCCTTCTTTCGAACGTCATCTGGAACGCGGCGAACAACAACGCCGTGGATGCCTGGAATGCGGGCAACTTCCTCGGGCAACTCACCGCCCGCAAGGACTTCAACGAAATCGACCGCTGGGACCTGCGCTCCAACCAGGAGCTCTGGGACAAGACCTATCATCTGCTCAAGGACCTGCAACTGCTCATCGCCCTGGGCGAGCGGGAAAACCCCGCCTACATCGGCCCGGCGCTCGTCCTGCGGGCCTTCCTCGCCTCCACACTCACGGACCTCTGGGGCGACGTGCCCTACACGGACGCCCTCCTGGGCGACACGGAGGGCAATTTCACCCCCCGCTACGACCGGCAGGAGGACATCTACCTCGGGCCGGAGGGCATCCTCGCCACCCTGCAACGCGCCGTCGAAGCCCTCGACGAAGCCAGGGGGGGGCTCCCCCTCCAGGGGGACGTGCTCTTCCAGGGCGACCTGGAAAAGTGGGTGCGCTTCGCCAATTCGCTGCGCGTGCGCTACCTGTTGCGCATCTCCAAACGGGTGGACGTTTCGGCCCAGCTCCAGGCGCTGGTCAATGAAGGGCGCCTCATGCAGTCCAACGCCGACAACGCCCTGGTGCCCTACCTCAGCACCGCCCCCAACCAGTGGTTCGTGCACAACATCCGCGCGGGCGACTTCGGCGACGTGCGCATGAGCCTGACCATGCAACACATCACGGACAGCCTCGGCGACCCGCGGCGGGAGGTGTGGTTCCGCCCCACCGAAGCCAGCCTCGCCGCCGGAAGCCCCCAATATCTGGGTATGCCCAACGGCATCGGGCCCGCCACCCGCGGCAATTACGACTTCAGCGAAGTGTCCTTGCCGGGCACCATGTTCCGCGAACAACCCGACGGAGTGGACGCCGTCTTCATGCTCTACAGCGAGCTGCAGTTCGCCCTGGCCGAAGCCGCCCTCCGGGGCTGGATAAGCGGCGAAGCGCGCTCCTTCTACGAAGAGGGCATCCGCGCCAGCTTCGAGTACTTCGGCGTGGAAATGCCCGCCGACTACCTCCAACGCCCCGAGGTGCGCCTCGACACCGGAAACGCCCTCGAAAAAATCCTCACCCAGAAATGGCTGGCTTCCATGCTGGTGGGCTACGAGGCCTGGTTCAACTTCCGCCGAACGGGCTTGCCCAAACTCATGGTCGCCGTCGAAAACCTGAACGAAGACCGCTTCCCCGTGCGCTACCTCTACCCCACCCCCGAACAGGCCCTCAATGCGGCCAACTACCAGGAAGCCGTCAGCCGCATGGGCGCCGACGACTACAACGCCAAAGGGTGGTGGGAGAAGTGAGAGTGCCCGCAGCGGGTGGCGAAATCGGTGGAATCGGAGGGAAGGAAAGTTGTTCGTTGTTCGTTGTTCGTTGTTCGTTGGGCGGGGGTGTGGGGTTGGGGGTTGGGTTTGATTGAACCACAGATGAAACCATACGGTCAAGCCTGAAAATCTCACAGAGGAAGCAGGAAAATGATTGAGGGTGAACAGGCCGCCCACCTGCAAACCCGCTCCCGTGCTTCACACCCAAACTACAGTTTTACGATTTTACAGTTTTACGATTTTACGAGGAAGGGCAACCCTGATTCTGACGGTTTCCCCGGCCCTCACGCTTAGCCGCTTCAACGAAAAGGAATGGACGGGAATCTGATGCTCTGGCAATGGGTGTTGTTGGTGGGTGCGAGCCTGGCTTTGTACTGGGTGGCGCCCTGGTCGCGCACGGCGAAGGAGTTTT
>CAZBYX010000007.1:18530-21271 GCA_964496055.1 uncultured Saprospiraceae bacterium | reverse complement strand
CGGCTGTTCAACGAGGTGTGGTCGAACACCCTGGTCATCGGCAGCTATTTCGGGGCGGAAGGCAGCCCGGGCTACTACGCCGCCATCCTCGTCTTCACGGGGCTGACCCTGGCCTACGCCCTCAAGGGGGGCTTGCGCAGCAGCCTGCTGACCGACCTCATCCAGATGGTGCTCTTCGGCGTGCTGCTATTCATCATTCTGGGCATCCTGCTGCCGCGTTCGGGAGGGCGGCTGGAGGGGTTCCTCAGCGAAGGGACGTGGTCGCTGGCGGGCGGCGTGAACCTGTTGCTGGTCGCGCTGATTCAGGTGTTCAGCTACCCCTTCCACGACCCCGTGCTGACCGACCGCGCCTTCATCGCCTCCCCGCGCACCACCCTGCGCAGCTACCTCTGGGCCGCCCTCATCGGGGGGCTGTGCATCCTCCTGTTCAGCTTCGTGGGCATCTATGCCCGCCAAAACGGACTGAGCGGGCAAGCGCCCGTCGTCGTCGCTCAGACCCTCGGCGTGGGCATGATGCTGTGCATGAATTTCATCATGGTGACCTCCGCCGCTTCCACTCTGGACTCGGCGCTGGCTTCCTTCTCCAAGCTCAGCACCGTGGACCTGCGCCCCACCCACACCCCCGACCTCCGACGCGGCCGCCGGGCCATGGTGGCCCTGACCCTATTGGGCACCCTGCCCATCTTCCTCGGCCCCGAAATCCTGGACGCCACCACCATCAGCGGAACCATGGTGCTGGGACTGGCGCCGGTGTTCCTCTTCTGGCGGCACCCCGCCGGCCCCTGGAGTTTCCAGCTGGCCGTCTGGTGCGGCATCGCCTTCGGCATCTGGCTCACCAGCGGGCTCTGGCCCGAACGCTGGGTCTTCTTTCCCGGGAAATACGGAGATTTGCTGTCGGTCAACCTCGTGGCCTCCCTCGGCTGCTTCGCCCTGTACCTGGGAGCAGCACGCCTGAGCCGCCCCCAAATCCACCCGGTGTAAAATTGCTGAATCGTAAAATCGTAAAACTGTAAAATCGTAAAATCGATGGGAGGGTGTGGGGTGAGACATCGAAACATATGGAAATAATTGGGGTGGGTTTGCAATGGGTTCACGGTTGGTTTACGATGGGTTTACGATGGGCGGTTTGAGGTGTGGGGTGTGGGATTGAAACACGTGGAAATACATGGAGACAAATGGAAATAAATTGTCTCCATCCCGCGCCCCCAAACCCACCCGGTGTAAAATCGCTGGATCGTAAAATCGTAAAACTGTAAAATCGGAGGGAGGGTGTGGGTTTGAGGGTTGGGTTTGTTTCAACCACAGGGTGAACAGAGTTTCCCACTGAGTGAACAGTACTCTCCCCAACCCACACCCCACACCCTTCTGTCCACTGCGCACTGCCTACTGCCTACTGCCTACTGCGGCTAACTGCGTAAAAAGCTGCGAAGCACTGCGGTTCAACCCCCAAACCCACACCCCCACCCAACTCTAAACTTTCCACTCTAAACTCTCCACTCTACCAAACCCACACCCAACAAACAACGAACAACTATCAACGATCAACCCCCAACAAATGCCCCGCATCCAGACCCTTACCGACCTGCAGCCCCCCGTCCTGGTGTTCGGGGGTGTGTACAGCAATCTGGAGGCCTTGCAGGCGCTGCAGGCCCTGGCGGAAGAACGGGGCATTCCGCCCCGCCAAATCATTTGCACGGGGGACATCGTGGGCTATTGCGCCGACCCGGAAGAGTGCGTGCAGGCGGTGCGGCGCTGGGGCATCCACAGCATTGCGGGCAACGTGGAAATCCAGTTGCGCAACGGGGAAAGCGATTGCGGCTGCGACTTCAGCGCCGACAGCCGCTGCGACTACTTCGCCAAGCAGTGGTATCCCTACGCCCAGCAACGCATCAGCCCCGAATCCATCGCCTGGATGCACACCCTGCCGGAATTCCTCCGCTTCGAGCTGGGGGGGCGGCGCTGTTTCGTGCTGCACGGCTCCTACTTCAAGACCTCGGAGTTCATCTTCCGCTCCACGCCCTGGCCGGTGAAGGAACGCAACTTCGAGGCCACCGGCGCCGAGGTCATCCTGGCGGGGCACTGCGGGTTGCCCTTCCACCACCTGGAAGGGGGGCGCTGGTGGCTCAATCCCGGCGTCATCGGCATGCCCGCCAACGACGGCACCACGCGGGTCTGGTGCCTGCTCCTCGACGTGGTGGGGGGGCGGCTCACCTTTCGCCACCTTCCCTTCGAGTTCGACCACGAGGAAACCTTCGCCCGCATGCTCGAAACCGAACTGCCCATCGCCTACGCCAAAACCCTCACCTCCGGCCTGTGGGACAACAACGACATCCTGCCGCCCGAGGAAACCGCCCAACAGGGCATCCCCCTGCAATTGGAGGCATTCAGCTTACCTTAGCGGAGCTTCCCCCCACAATCGGGGGCCATAACCTCTTCAACTCCACCTCGATGAAGGAACGCACATGGATTTTGGCGCTCTTGCTCGCAGCTTCGATGAGCACGCTGCCCGCCCAATCGGATTACGCCTCCGACACCCGAAACGTCGATGGCATCGTCCAGGCGCTGTACGAAGTCATTTCAGGGGAAAAGGGAGAAGCCCGCGACTGGGAGCGCTTTCGGAATCTTTTTCTCCCCGAAGGACGGCTCATCGGGGCGGGGCAGCGCCCGGACGGCTCCATCGGCTACCGCGTTCTGAGCCCCGATGACTATATTGCGGGTTCGGGCAAGTGGGTGGAGGAAAA
>CAZBYX010000007.1:0-18430 GCA_964496055.1 uncultured Saprospiraceae bacterium | reverse complement strand
ACGGTATTGCCCCCGTTGCGGGCAAAAGCGCACCGACGGGCGGCTGAGCGTGGGGGAATTGTTCCGGGAGTTCGCCGATGCCGTTTTCAACATCGACTCGCGCTTCTTCCGCACTTTGTTCGCCCTGTTCGCCCCGGGCAAGCTGACGGTGGAGTACTTCCGGGGGCGACACCGCCGCTACGTTCACCCCCTGCGGGTGTTCCTCGTCCTGATTCTGGCTCTCATCGCCACCGTCACTTTTCAATTGAAAGACCCCGACTTTTTCGGCATCGGCAAACAAATGGACCGGGAGCGGGCGCGCCACCAACGCCTCGTGTGGATGGGCCGCGCCGACTCCCTGATACAAACCCTACGCGAACGGTTCCCCCAACCCGCCGCCCGAACCGCCCTGGACTCCCTCCACCAACAGCTCATCGGCCAAGGCCTGCAAAACGCCGAGGACAGCCTCGAACTCGCGTCTGTTCTCACCATCCAGGGCGGGCCCGAGCTCAAGGTGGCCTTCGACGATCTGGAACTGCCCGTAGAACAATTCCTGGAAAAGTACCGGGTCGAAGGCTTCCTCGACCGGCTGTTCGTGCGGCAGCAATTGCGGATGCTCGAGCGCGGCGAGAATTTCGGGGTGTACCTGCTGGGCAACGCCAGCTGGATGATGTTCCTCATGATGCCCCTGTTGGCGCTCTTGCTCAAGTTGCTTTACATTCGGCGGGGTTTCTTTTTCGTCGAGCACCTCATCTTTTCCTTCCACACCCACAGCTTCTTTTTTCTGGTCTTCATCGCCATGATTTTGCTCGGCCCCCTCCAGCCGGCCCTGGTCCTCCCCCTCCTTTTTCTCTGGCTGATGCTGTATTTCTACCTGGCCATGCGGCGGGTGTACCGCCAGGGGTGGCTCAAAACCCTGCTGAAATACTTTTTCCTGAACGGCTTGTACATGTTCTTGTTCTTCTTCGCCCTGGGCCTGACCTTCCTGGTGAGCTTTGCCTTGTTCTGAGCCCCCAAAACGCAACGAGGCGACGGGGTTGCCGTCGCCTCGCTGGCAGGGAGCGGGTTGGGAAGGTTTCAGCTCTGCTCGTCATCGGCCTTCAGCGTGCGCTCCAGCTCTTCCATGATGACGTATTCAATGGACTCCTCCAAGGTGGGAACGATGGTGAGCACGGTGTCCAGGCGGCTGATTTCGATGAGCCGACGCACGCTCTCGTGCTCGATGCCCGTCAGGACGAAGGTGCCCAGGCTCTTCCACAGGCGGTTGGCCGTGAGGATGGCGCTCAGGCCGGAGCTGTCCACGTATTTCACGTCAGATAGGTTGAGGATGAGGTTGGGAATGCCCTCCTGGGCCAAAATGACCAGCTCGGACTTGAGCTTGGGGGCCACCAGGGTGTTCAGGTTCTCCTCCTGAAGGGTCAGCACGGAATATTTTTCCTGCTTGTCGATTGCGTATTTCATTGGTGAGGTATTTGAGCCCGCAGGCCGAATTCGATGAGCGAGGCAAAAATAACGCATTCCCCGGGGAATTGCCCATCCGTCGGAAAATATAGCGCCGGGGCCCGGGCTCAGAGGAAATAGTGCACCCCCAGCTGGAAAACGCGATTGCGCAGGTGTCCCTCCCCAATGGTTTGGCCCGATGCGTCGGTGCAAAAAACGCTGCCCAGGTCCGTCAGCCCCCCGATGTAGCGCAGGTCCACCCCGAAGTGGGTGCCCAGTTCCACAGAAAGCCCCAGGACGTAGG
This sequence comes from uncultured Saprospiraceae bacterium, assembly GCA_964496055.1. GTDB lineage: Bacteria > Bacteroidota > Bacteroidia > Chitinophagales > Saprospiraceae > CAZBYX01. The sequence continues at coordinate 16,707 of CAZBYX010000007.1, read as the reverse complement.
CCAGGTCCTCACGATTCTCGGCAAGGGGCACGACGGGGCCCTCCCGCTGGATGCGATACCCCAGCTCCACCCCGCCGTTCAGGTACACGTTCCGGATGGGCATGATTTTCAGCAGGATGGGAAAATTCAGGTAAGTCAATCGCTCGCTGATGGTGCTGGGGTCGCCTTCCGCGCCTTTCACCGAGTAGAGGGCCTCCCCCTGGAAGGCGAGAAAACGCCCCATCGGCAGCTCGAGCGCCACTCCGAAATAGTGCCCGACCCGAGAGTCGAACAAATCGACGGAGCAATTGCCGCTCTCGTTCCGCATCAGCAGGGTGGAAAGGTTCAACCCTCCTTTCAAACCCAGTTTCATTTGCCCGAATGCAGGCGCCTGCAACAGCACCCCCAGAACAAGCACCCAAATCGTTTTTTCCATTTTCATGAGCCTGATTTTGATGGTCTTGAGAATCCCTTACGTTTCGGGGAGCTGGCGGACCGCTGCCCATTCATCCATCCGCATCCTTCCCTTCGCCCCCTGAACAAACTCGAAAGCCACCTGGAAAATTAGGTGGCTTTCGAAATTTAAGTTCAAAGACCAAACCAGAGGGCGGTGGGTCCTACTTTTTCTTGAGGTAGAGTTTGAATTCCACGCGGCGGTTCTTTTCCCGCCCTTCGGGGGTGGAGTTGTCGGCGATGGGGCGCAATTCGCCGTAGCCCCGGTACTGCATGCGCAAGGGGGAAACGCCGCGGGCCAGCAGGTATTCGTAGCAGGCTTTGGCGCGCTCCTCGGAGAGGATGCGGTTGGCTTCCAGTTCGCCGACGTCGTCGGTGTGTCCCTCGATGAGGAGGTTGTAGTCGGGGTAGCGGGTCATCAGGTCGGCGACCTTTTCGAGCACCTGGAAGGAGGAGGCTTTCAGGGTGGCTTTTCCGGTTTCGAACATGACGGCCTGGGCGGCGCCCTCGAGGATTTCGCGGTCGGCTTCTTCGATGTCGGGGCAACCTTTGTTATCGGTGGGGCCGGCCAATTCGGGGCACTCGTCCTGATGGTCGGGGACGCCGTCTTCGTCGGTATCGGGGCAGCCCTGGAAGGTGCCCTTCTTTTCGGGGCAAGCATCGTCCTGGTCGGGGATGCCGTCGCCGTCGCTATCGGGGCAACCCTGGAGGTCGGGGTTTCCGGCCTGGTCGGGGCATTGGTCTTCGGAGTCTTTCAGGCCGTCGCCGTCGGAGTCGCGGTCGGGGCATCCTTTGCTTTCGAGCAACCCGGGTTCGTCGGGGCACTGGTCATCCTTGTCGGCGATGCCGTCGCCGTCGCGGTCGGGGCAGCCGAGGGCGGCGAGGGCCCCGGGCGTCTCGGGGCAGTCGTCGTCCTTATCGGGCACGCCGTCGCCGTCGCTGTCGGGGCAGCCGTTTGTGGCGGGGGAGCCTGGGGTTTCGGGGCAGTCGTCCTTGTCATTGGAGATGCCGTCGTTGTCCAGGTCGAAGGAGGGGCAGCCCCTGTTTTCGGCGATTCCGGCTTCCTGGGGGCAGTCGTCGTCCTTGTCGGGGATGCCGTCGTCGTCGTTATCGGGGCAGCCCTGGGTGGCGGGTTTTCCGGCGGCTTCGGGGCAGTCGTCATCTTTGTCGGCGATGCCGTCTTCGTCGCTGTCGGGGCAACCGAACAGGTGGGCCGGCCCGGGCAATCCGGGGCACTGGTCCTGGGCGTCGGCTACGCCGTCGCCGTCGGCATCGGGTTCTTTTTCGTCGGGGCAGCCGCCGAGGGAGAGCAAGCCTGCCACCTCGGGGCATTTGTCCTGGGCATTGGCGATGCCGTCGCCGTCATCGTCGGGGCAGCCGTTGGTCAGGGCGGGGCCGGCTTCGGTGGGGCAATCGTCCTTCTCGGTGGGGATGCCGTCGCCGTCGGGGTCGATGGGTTCGGGCGGGGGCGGCGGTTTGGGCAGGGAGAAGCGATAGTGCCAGCCGATGCCGTACTGGAGGTTGTCGCGGGCCGTTTCGAAACTCTCCCGATACTCGATTTGCATGGAGAGGAAGGAGTTCTCGCCCACGCGGTAGTTCAGCCCCAAACCCACGGGAATCTGCACATTGGCCGAGCCCCCGGCCTCCGCCACCACACCCAAACCCGCCATCCCGTAGGGTTTCAGGCGGGGGTGGTGCCGCATGAAATTCAACTGGGCAATGCCGTCCACGCTCACCACGCGCGTCCGGTCTTCACTCCCGTTGATGTTGGCCAATCCAATCTTCAGGGGGACGGCGAAAGTGAGAAAGGGGTTGAAATAGCGCCAATAGCTGACTTCCAGCCCGTTGGATATGTTCAGCGTGTCGATGGAATTGGGAGTCCCATAATCCAGGAAGAGCAACTTGGCGGCCATCCCGTGGGGCGAGAGGTCGCCGTTTTGTGCACGGCTTTCGGGCGATGCCGGCAGCAGACACGCCACTGCCGCCAGGCATGCTAACAGTTTTTTCATTTCAAGCAACGTTTTGTCAATGGGATTATACAAAGCGACTTGATTCTCAAGCGAAGAGAAAGCGCTCTGTCGGTTTCGCTCGGTTTGGGTTCAACTGAAAATTTCCTGCCAAATATATGATTTATCGTCATAAATGACTCATCCTCCAGTGAAAAGCAGCCATCCCACCCCCCCATTCCCATAGGCACCCCTTCGAAAGTCGGTTGACGAAAATCGCCGTTGCGGGGGTTCCCTTGCGCTATCCTGCTGATTTTCAACTGCTCCCGGAGCCCTCGCGTCTCAGACCCGCAAATCCGTGGGAGGGGCGGGGGTGGGTCGAGGGGAAATCAAGGCCCGGGTTCTGCGAAACATCCAGAGCAGAAGGAAGGCGAAGCCCACCGATTCGGCGAAGACTTTGCACCCCAGCGCCCAGGTAAAGCTCCATTCCAGCGTCCCCGCCACCCCAAACACCAACAGGCTCCCCAGCGCCAGGCCCAATTCCAGTTGGAAGTGCCGTTTCTGGGCGTTCAACAAGACGGGCAATTGCCGCAAAGAGGACACCACGAACCACAGGAACCCCCAGAACGCCAGCAGGCGGGCATACTCACCCGCCACCCGCCAGTCGAGGCCGAACACCAGGGCGAACAGATACGGCCCCCCGAGCGCCAACACCGCGGCGGGCAGGATTCCCAGGGCGAACAGCACCCCGGCGTAGCGGAACACGTGCCGCCGAAACGCCGCTGGGCTTTCGGTCAGAAGGTCGGCCCCCGTCTTGAAGAAGATTTCCGCCAGCGGCTTGCCCATCAGGGTACCCGAAAGGCCCAACACCTTGGCACTGAGGGCGAACCAGCCCTGCACCACGGGCCCGTAAAAACCCCGGATGAGCAGGACGAAGGCGTTTTCCGCCAGGGCAAACAGGAAGCTGTTGCCCGCCTGGTAGCGCGGGTAATCGAGGTTGCTGCGCAGCAACTGCCGAACCTGCCGCCACGAAAAGGGCTCCCGGCGAAAAACGAACAGGAAGCCAACCAAATACCAGAAAAACTGAACGCCCTGCGCCCAGGCAACCGCCAGAATCATGCCCTGCGGCTCCCCGCCCCGCCCCAGCCACCAGGCCGTCAGGGCAAACGACAGCGCCCGCAACCAGCGACCCAGCCCCACATTCGAGAAGCGCTCCTGCCCCTGCAGGTAATGCTCCAACACGATATTCAGCACCGTAAGCAGCGCATAGAGCAACAGCCATCCCCCCAGCGGCAAGACTCCCATCGGCTGCCCCAGAAAAGCGCCCGCCGGCGGCCAAAGGCACACACCCCACAGCAAGGCGGCAAAGAGGGGAAAGGTGAGCCCCGCGACCAGGAGGGCCGCCCACAAACCCAGCCGCCGCTCCCGCGCATCGCGTCCCGAAATGATGAGCAAATGGTACTTCCCGCTGCCGCCCAGAATGTACAGCGCCGCCACGAGCTGAAAGACCGCCAAATCGGCGAAGGCCTGAGGAGTGTACAGGCGGGTCAGCAGCGGCAACACGAGAAAATTGACGGCCTGAGCGCCAGTGCTGCCCGTCAGCAGCCAGCGCAGATGCGGCCACCACTCCGCCAGCAGGTGCAGGCTTTCGCGCCAGAACGGCCCCCTATGTCTCTTCGAACCCTCCATCCCTATCGCAACAGGACCAACTTGCCGAAGCCGTTTTGAAACAGACCATCCGTGGAAGATTCGAACAGGGGGAAAGGCCGGCCCTCCGCATCGCGGGCCAAAACCCGAAACAGGTAGATGCCGCGTGCCAGGCGGTCGCCGAACTGGTCCGTTCCGTCCCAGGCGAAGCTGCTGAGGTGGGTGCCGGGCTGGAGGGGGCCGAATTCGGCCTGGTCGATTTCGCGCACCAGCCGCCCCGATACGGTGAAGATTTGCAGCTTGAAGAAAGCGGGCGCCTCCCTGCCCGTCAGGGTGTACAGCCAGCGCACGCGGGTGGTAAAGGGATTGGGATAGGGCAGGAAATGCGAAAGAGCCTGCCGCTGCTCCACCCGGAAGCCCACCTTGAAATCCACCTCCCCGGAAGGGTTGCCGGAAGCGTCTCTCCCCTGCACCAGCAAGTGGTACAGCCCCGACTCCTCCAACTCGGGGCGGAGGATGACCACGGCGCGGTTTTGCCGCCCCCCGCCCCGCGCAGGCTGAAAGCTCACCGCGGGGTGGGTGTAGGGGATGGGGTCGGCGAGGGCCTGGCCCGGGCGCTGCAGGAAAATGCGCAGGTGGGTGGTGTCGTCGAGCAGGAGGTACTCGTTGTCGTCGCGCAGGGCGATGGCGATTTCGGGTCGGGGGCCGACCAGCTCCCCTTCGAAGATGTGCCGCCCGTCGAAGGTGACGTCGAGCAGGGGGTTGCGTCCATCCCCGCGGACGAAGAAGTCGTGTTGGAGGAAGTTGTTGAAGCGGTGGAGTTCGGGTTGATCGGCGTTGGGGTTGAGTTCCAGGGCCAGGGTCAGTGGGCCGAGCAAGTCCTGGGTGGGCATTTCAAACGCGGCGTTCAGGCGCTCGCCGGGGGCCAGGGGTGCCAGCCGCACCAGCCGTTCCTTTTTCAGCACCTGCCCCTGAAAGACGCGCACCGCTGCCAGGAGGCTGTCCAGGGCATAGGGGGTGGGGTTCTCGATGGCCACCTCCAGGCGCAGGGGCTGCCCCCGCTCCAGAGTATCGGCCGGGAAAAGGAAGTGCGCCGCCGGATTGAGCGCCGCATCGGGCAAGCCCTCGTAGAACACGCGCAGGATGCGCAAGTCGGGGGCGGTACGGGCGCTGTCTCGGGCGCTGAAGCGCAACCGGAGCCGGGGAAAGCGCTCTGCCGGAAGCCCTTGCAGGCTGAGCACCGTGTCGGCGTTCAGCTTCATGAGTAAGGTGTCCGCCAGGCCCTCCCCCCGCACACCATAGACCTCCAACCCGAACACATCCGTTCCCGGTGGGTCCGATTCTTCCACCGACCATTCGAGGCGCTCGTAGGAGCGGGCCGGCCCGAGCGGAGGCGTCCACAGGAAGCCTTCATCCCAATTGCCCGTGACGGTGGTTTTGACATCGATGCGCTGAAAGAGGGAATCGGCCAGGCGCTCGGCCAGCACCCCGCGGTCTTTCTGGAAGATGAACACATAAGGCTTGGCCCCCTCGACGGCAGTTCGGCGGATGAGCTGCGCCCCCTGATTTTCCAGCAACTGGAACAGGTTCTTGCCGAAGAGCAGGGAGTCGCCCGCCCAGTCTTCGGGCAGGTAGCTGGTGTTGCTCTTTTGCACGGTGAACAGCACGACGTAGGCGCCGGCCGGCACGATGGTGTCGAGAAAGTCCATCACCTCCTTGCGTTGGTCGGGGGCATCGGTGCGGAAGCCGAAGGCGTTGCGGGGGCGCCAGCCGCAGGAGGTCTCGCTGCCGTAAGCCCCGCACAGGGGGTTCACCCAGGGGGTAAGGGTGCGCTCTTCGAGCACGGCGATGTACACCCCGCCGTTGACGTCGAAGCCGGGGTAGAATTCGATTTGGCGGTTGTCCACGTGGAGGCTCGGGTAGATGCTGTTGGGGACGAAGTTGCGCACCTCGACGTCGCGCACGTCGTCGGCGAAGCGCAGGCGGCGGGAGGGTTCCTCCAGCTGGAAGTTGGTGAGCTCGTTGCGGAGGAACTGGAAAAAGTGGCTCTGGTTCCAGCCCCCCGAAGAATCGGGCAGGTAGAGGAAGGAGCTCTCCGCCCAGGGAGCGCCGGTGGGAAAGGCACTGGAATCGGGGCTCACGCGCCAGAAATACACCCGCCCCGGCACGGCGTTCACGGGAGGTTTCCACTCCATCAAGCCCCCGCTCTGCTGCAGGGTGGCGCTTTGCAGCAGCGGGCTGTCGAAGCGGGCGGTGGTGTCCACTTGGAAGTGGTAGGCCCGGGCGGGGGCGAGGGGGTCGGAGGTGGCGGCGAGCAAGCGAAGTGGGGCATCCCCGACGATGGCGAACTCCGGGGGCCAGACCGGGCGGGCGCTATTGTCAGCGATGAAGAGCGGGAAGCTCAGCAGGTTGTTTTGCTCCGCCGCCGGGGCGGGGCGCTCCTCCACCTCGTCGAGGTAGTCCAGGTGCAGGGTGAACTGATTGACACCGGCGGCGCGCTTGCCGAGCACGGGCAAGGAAAGAGAATATTCGCCCTGGAAAAAAGGAAGGGCGATGCGCACGCTGCCCACCACGAAGACATCGCCGTCGGGCAGGCGTTGGCGCACCTCCACCGTGGCGGAGTCCTTCTCGGCGCGCCCGAGATTCACCACCCGGAAGTGCAACTCGAAGGAAGCATCCTGGGCACTAATGACCGCCGGTTCGGTGCGGATGCCCGCCGGGTCGAGCACGTAATCGGGCCCCGGGTGGGGGTTGAGGCGCAGGGCGGGGTCGCCGTTGAGGGTGAACTGGTGGCTCAGGGCGCGGATGAAGGTCGGGGAAGCGGCGAAGCTGCGCGCCGTGGCGCAAAGCTGCTCGCCCAGCGTTTGCCCATAGCGCAGCTCCGAAAGGTTCTGGTAAAAGGCGGAGGCATAGGTGCGCAGGTCGCTGATGAAACCCAGGCTGCTGGCGGCCCCCATGGCGATGGCACCCTTTCCGTCCTGCAGGACGAAGTTCTCACTGATGCCCCGAAAGCTCGTGTGGATGTTGCCCGAATAACACCCCAGCGACACCACCAAGGGGTAGCGTCCGAAATTTTCATAAGCCTCGGGGTTGTCCACGCTGAAATCGAAGGTGCCCACCCCCGAATGCCCGAAGACGGTCATCAGGCTCACCCCGCCGTTGATGAGCTCAAAGATGAGCTCCGATTTGGAAATCTGGATGGGGTCGGTGCTGGTCTTGAAAAAGCTGTGCACCTGCCCCCCGAAATGGGGCCCCTCCACGATTTGCCCCATCTGGGCCAGGCTGTTCTTGATGGTCTGCTGTTCGCCCAGGCTCACCCCGCCCCCGAAATGGAGCACGCGCTTCATCCAGGCGCGGTCGGCGAGGGTTTGGGGCAGGGCGTGATTGGCTTCGAATCGGCGCACCTTCTCCAGATAGAGGCGGACGTCGGCGGGGCCGTTGGCGGGCAGGCGCCCCACGGCCACGAGCGGGACGTCCTCCCGCCCGAAGGCGGTGAGCAAGTTGTCCGAACCCGGGAGCCCGAAGGTGGGCACCAGCAGAGGCAGGGCGCCGGGGTCGTGCAATTGCCCGTCGAAGCGCACGGAAGGGTATTCCCGCCCCTTGCCCACGAGGAAGACCTGCTTCAGGGAATCGCCCCTGGAGCGCAAGAATTGGATGCAATTGCGCAAAGCCAGCGGATGCCGCCGCACCCCGTAGGCGAACAGGTCGTAGAGGGTTTCCACCTCCAGGATGAGGGGCCGATAGCCGCCCCCCTGCGCCGATGCACGGTAGTCGGCATAGGCCTGCACCGGGTCTTCGCCGGCACGCAGGGCTGCATGCGTCAGAATCAAATAGTCGCCCGACCACTGATTCCAATCGGGGAAATTCACCTGCGCCAGCCCGGCCGGCGTGCGAAAACCGCTTTGCGGCTGCACCATGGCCACCCGGCGTTCCTCCCCGGCGGGAGGGAGCACCAGCTGAACCTTCCCGCCATCGATGCGGCCTTCCAGGCGCAGGGCATGGGTCAAGTCGTAAAAAAGGGGGGGCTCCCCGGCAGGAGCATTTTCGATTTCCAGCAGGCGGGGTTCGGCCGCGGCCGGCAATCGAAAAAGCAGGTAGGGCAGGTCGCCGAAATCCGGCTGCCGGGCATAGCGCAGCCTCCAGTACGCCACCCGGCTGCGATCGCTGCCCCCGCCCAGGGAACGCACCCGCAGCTCCAGTGGCGCTTGCAGCATGGACGGCGACACCGGAACGACGATTTCCCGCACGGCGTAATTGGCAAAATCCTCGGAAAAAACAGGCGTTCCGGCCAGGGTCACCTCCAGCGTATGCCCCCCGATGGTGGTGCCCACCCGAAGGCGCAACACCCCCTCCCCCCCGCCCGGGTGGGGGGAGGGCGGTTGGAGGGTGAAGACGTGCTCGGAGGCATAGTCCGAAGCGTAGCCCTCTCCGGTCTCGAAAGTGGAAAAGCGCAGGTTCTGGGGGGTGCGTTCCTTGTCGAAGGAGTTGGAAAAGACTTCCTCCACTTCCACTTCGACGAAGGGAAAGGCCTGCTGGGCGCCGCCCGGCTCGTTGGGCACCGCCTGAAACCGTCGGCCACCGGGCGCGTCGCTCAGGGCCAGGAAATAGGCACTGGTGTCGGTGAAAAGACTGAAGCGGGGATTCATCATGACGGCAGGGTCAGCGAAGAGGGAGGAATCCAGTTCGCTGCGGTTTTTCCAGCCGAAGAATTCCAGAAAGTCGTTCGGGCCGAGCTCCCCCTCCGAAGAAAGATAGATCGGCACCTCCCGCCCCAGATGGTAAAGCCTCAACAGCCGCCCTTCCACCCCCTCGAGGTGAAAACCCGCCTCCTGCAACTGCGAAAAGGGAATGCGGTACATCCCATCCTCGTCCACTTCCAAACGCCAATACGACCACTCGGGCTCGATCCACTCCACCCCGAAAAGCGTGTCGCCCCCCTGGAATACCTGCCCCTGAAGCCTGATTGTCAAGCTGATGCAAAGCAGGAGCACCAAACAAAATCCGGAAAAAATTCGCATGGCGGTTTGAAATTGTTGGGGGAAACCTTAATTTCGGGGCGAAACCTCTACTTGGGCGACCAAAACAACCCAATTTCAAAGTTAGTAAGAACTCCTCTCGTCCGTTTGGGGCGAGGCTCGATATTTCGCCCGTTTCATCCCCACAACCGAGGAAACTGGACGAGGCTCTTGGAAGCCGCAGGCTTCCTTCCCCGACGATGCATGTACCCCAAGGGCAGACTCACAAACCAAAGCAGCCAAACGTGTTATACAAAGTCAAACTCAAAAATGCCAAGGAGCACGTTTTGCTGGATGACCACGTCTATGAATGGTTGACCTCCGACCCCTACCTCGTCAAAGTGGACTTCATTCACAACCTGCGCCGTCATTCCAGCGGCTGTGCCGTTTTTCAAAAAACGTGGAAAAAAAACGATGGCACTTATAAAACAGAAACCATATACTTGCACAAACTAATCGCTGAAAAGTACCTCCAAGACCAGAAAACCCCAAAGAAGAACCTGGTGGGCGCCAAAAACGGCAACAAACTCGATTGCCGCCTCCAAAACCTGGAGTACCGCTCCCGCGCCGTGGCCAGCCGAAAGCGCAAGACGAGCAGCAAAGTAGGCTACACGGGGGTCTATAAGGAGAACAACCGCTACCGCGCGGTCATCAGCGTCAACCGCAAGTCCATTCACATAGGGATGTTCGCCACGGCGGAGGAAGCCGCCCTGGCTTACAATAAAAAATCCCGGGAGCTTTACGGCGAGAACGGCAAAATCAACGTCATCCGCAAAAAGCTGCCCGACGGAAGAGAAGAAGTGAAAACTTAGTTGAACGTAGCATTTGTGTTAAGCCGCGGCGCTCTTCGTGAGCGCAGCGGTTTTTTTTTTGCCCGCCGCCTGCTTGCGTACCCTCCTGAGGTCTTATACTTGCGCCCATGAGCGAAGCACCCCTGTTTTTGAGAGCCTTGCGCGGGGAGGCCGTGGAGCGCCCGCCGGTGTGGCTGATGCGCCAGGCGGGCCGCATCCTGCCCCAGTACCGCGCCGTGCGCGAGCGGCTCAGCGGCTTCAAGGAACTGGTCCAGACCCCCGATTTGGCCGCTGAAGTCACCCTGCAGCCCGTGGACGAACTCGGCGTGGATGCCGCCATTCTTTTCAGCGACATCCTCGTCGTGCCCGAAGCCATGGGACTGGATTACGAGTTGGTGGAAAAACAGGGCCCCCGGTTCCCCCGCACCGTCCAGCACCCCCGTGACGTCGAGAACCTGCGCAGCGGGGAAGAAGCCGCCCGGCGCCTCGAGTACGTCTACGCCGCCATCCGGCAAATCCGGCAGCGGCTCGAAGGGCGCGTCCCCCTCATCGGATTCAGCGGGGCCCCCTGGACGCTGCTGGCCTACATGGTGGAGGGCCAGGGAAGCAAGACCTTCTCAAAAGCCCGGGCCCTGCTCTGGCGCGAACCCACCCTGGCCCAAGCCCTGCTGGACAAAATCACCGAGACGATCATCGCCTACTTGCGCCACCAAGTGGCAGCCGGAGTGCAGGCTTTGCAACTCTTCGATTCCTGGGCGGGCATGCTCAGCCCCGAAGCCTATCGGCGCTTTTGCCTGCCCGGCCTGAAGCGGATTTGCGCCGCCGTACCCGAAGTGCCCCTCATCCTCTTTGCCAAAGGTGCCTGGTTCGCCCTGGAAGACTTCGCCGAGCTGCCCTGCGCCGTGGGCCTCGACTGGCACGTCCCGCCGGCCCATGCCCGCAGCATCCTCGGGAAAGAGCGCGTCTTACAGGGCAACCTCGACCCCTGCCTCCTCTACGCCGCCCCCGCCACCATCGAACGCCAAACCCGCGAAATGCTGAAAGCCTTCGGGCCCCATCACATCGCCAACCTCGGCCACGGCGTCTATCCCGACACCCCCCTCGAGGGGGTGAAAACCTTCGTGCGCACCGTCCAGCGCTTTCGCTATGCCGATTCGATTTAGACCGTCTGGGAAAAAGTGGCTTACTTTGTACCCCCAAATGAAAAATCACCCCATCTACGCACCCCCTCGAGCCCTTTTTCCAAACCCGCCAAATACTTTCGAGCCACAACAATCACCTCAGCATGGGCTGGTTCAAACGACTCAAAGACGGCATTCAAACCGCCACCAAATACAAAAAGGAAGCCCCCGACGGGCTGTGGTACAAATGCAATGACTGTGGGGAAACCAGCACCTCCAAGGAGATGCGCGAAAATTTCTTCAAGTGCCCCAAATGCGATTACCACGTCCGCATCGGCTCGCACGACTATTTCGACCTGCTGTTCGACAACCAGCGCTATCGGGAGCTCTTCGGCGAGCTGACGTCCAAGGACTTTCTCCAGTTCACCGACCTGAAACCTTATTCCGAACGGCTGGAGAGTGCGCGCAAGAAAACGGGCCTGAACGAAGCGCTGAGTGTGGCGGAAGGTAAGGTCAATCGGCGTCCGTTGGTGGTCGCTGCCATGGACTTCAGCTTCATCGGGGGCTCCATGGGCTCCGTGGTGGGGGAAAAATTCGCCCGCGCGGTAGACCACTGCCTCGAACAGCGAACGCCCCTGCTGTGCATCAGCAAATCCGGCGGCGCCCGCATGATGGAATCGGCCTTCTCCCTGATGCAGATGGCCAAAACGGCTGCCAAACTCACCCTCCTGGCCAAGGCGGGCATCCCCTACTTCAGCCTCATGACCGACCCCACCACCGGCGGGGTCACCGCCTCCTTCGCCATGCTGGGCGACATCAACTTCGCCGAACCCAAAGCCCTCATCGGCTTTGCCGGGCCCCGCGTCATCAAAGAGACCATCAAACGCGAGCTGCCCGAAGGTTTCCAAAGCGCCGAGTCCTTGCTGGAAAACGGATTCCTGGACTTCATCGTCAACCGCGCCGAACTGAAAGACCGCCTCAGCGACCTGCTCGAACTCTTCGCCGCCAATCAGAGCTGAGCCCTCAACCCCTTGCTCCAACCCAAGGTTTCGCTTTCCCGGGTGCTCAGCTTTTTTCGGCGCTGACTTCCTGAAGCCTCTCCTGGAAGATCACCCCGTAAGTTTTCAGCTCTTCCAAAACGGGTTCGTAAACCTCCCGCATCACGGGTATGTGGACGCCGCGCGACTGAATGCGCCCCTCCATGACCAGCTTGGTGAAGATGCCCAGCGGCAAGCCTACCAGTTTGGCCATGGCCGTGTCCTGTGCGTTTTCTCCCTTCATGACCAGGGTGGAAACCAGGGTGCGGGGCTTCCCGCCGAGCTCGTATTCGAACTCGTGTTGCATGATGATCATGTCTTTGTCCTGGGGCTGGAGCTCCCATTTCTGGAGCAGGAGGTTTTCCAGGATGAAGGCCGGGGTGGCATTGGGCAGGTTGATGCGCTTTTTGCGGAACAGCCCCAGCCAATCCAGCTTTTTCATGACGGGGGAAAAGGGGGTTTCGCCCAACAGCTCGGCGACCCGATCGCGTACGGATTGCCCGCGCTGCCCCTTCCCGACGTAGGCTTCCATCCACTCGTGATAGGTGATTTCCCCACTGTGCAGGATGGGATAGGAGCCGTCGGTCAGCCCGATTTTCACCAGAGCATGCCAGGCATCGCAGAAGCCGCGGTAGCGCAGGGTGCCCCGCAAAATGGTAGGGATGCCACTCAGACCGTACACATCGCGGTAGAGCAGGGAGTCGCGGTTGGCGTAGGCTTCGAAGGGTTCGTCGAAACCCGGAATGTGCACCAGCCGATATTCCTTGAACAGGCGGCTGTAGGGGATGTACTTGAGCTTGCCTTCTTCGAGGTACTGTGCCGTGCCCTGCCCGGCCAAGACCACATTGCGGGGGTTCCAGGTGAATTTGTAGCGCCAGGGATTGTCGGCGCTTTCCGGGGCCACCAGCCCGCCCGTGAAGGAGCGGAAGGCTTTGATGACCCCGCCCTGCTCCTGGATTTCGTGGATTTTCTGGGTGGCGCTCATGTGGTCAATGCCGGGGTCGAGGCCCATTTCGCCCATGAAGATGAGCTCGCGGTCGCGGGCTTCGTCGCCCAGTCGGAACATTTCCTGGCTGACGTAGGAGGCGGTGAGCAGGTGCTTTTTCAAGCGAATGCAATCGTGGCCGACTTCGAGGTGGAGGTGTGCGGGGAGGAGGGAGACGACCACGTCGGCGCGGCCGATGAGCTCCCGGCGGTCGTTCACTTTGTTGACGTCCAGCCAGACGGCCTTGCCCGCCGGGTGGTTGCCGACTTTCCGGGCAGCCAGCTGCACATCGGCGTCCGCCACGGTTACGTGCCAGCCATGCTCCCGGGCCTGGTCCAGCAGGTATTGGATGAGGGCGGTCGCCGAACGACCCGCTCCGATAACGAGAATGTTGTTCATTCGTACAGGGTTAATGCTTTCGTCGCAGAATGCTCCAAACACCCCTCCCTCTCACACTCCCCCGCTGCGAAGTTCAGGGGGCGAAGTTATCCATCCCCCTGAAAACACCAACCCACCGCATTTCTTTCCTCCTTCCAAAATTTTGCGTTTCTCCGGTGAACAATCCCCCTCGTGCCCGCCCGACCCCTATTCGAAGAGGACTCGATGATCGGTTCCTTCGCCTGGCCTGTGACAAAGCCCTTTCTTTCGAGAAGATTCCTTCCGGGGAGCCTTAACTTTGCGCCCCCGGAAGCCAATCGGCATCGCCCCCCCATTTCCGTGTATGCCTTTCTAAACCACTGACATGACCTTTCTACGAAGACTCCTTCCCCTGTACCTTTTCCTGTTCGGACTCGGTTTCGGGCTCCCGGCGCAAATCGTGTGGACGGAACCCGAATTCCCCACCGTGGACGACCAGGTGCAGCTCTACTACGACGCCACGCAGGGCACGGCGGGCCTCATGAACTGCAATTGCGACGTCTATCTGCACACGGGCGTCATCACCTCCGAAAGCAGCAACCCGGGCGACTGGAAGCACGTGGTGACCACCTGGGGCGTGGCCGACCCCGCCTGGAAAATGACGCGCGTGGCCGGCGAAGCCAATCTCTACACCTACACCATCGGGCCCTCCATCCGCGAATTTTACGGCATCCAACCCGGGGAGGAGGTGGAGAAGCTGGCCTTCGTCTTCCGCAATGCCGACGGCTCGCTGGAAGGCAAAGACGTCGGCGGAGCGGACATCTTTTACCCCGTGGTTTCGGGCAATGCCTTCGCCATCAATGTGCTCAGCCCCGCCCAGCCTTTTCAGGTGCTCTTTCAGGGGGAGGGGCTGAGCATCGAGGTGTCCGCTTCGCAAAGCGCCACCTTCCGGGTTTTCGACAACGGCAGCCTGCTGCACCAAACGCAGGGAACGAGCTTTGCCTATGAGCTCAGCGCCGGCGCCCTCGGTGCCCACGAAGTGCGCATCGAAGCCGACAACGGCAGCACCACCCTCACCCACACCTTCGAATACTTCAGCGCCCGCCCCGTTCAGACGCAAGCCCTGCCGCCCGGGGTGGAATGGGGCCTCAACTTCGAAGGCGACACGGCCCTCACCCTGGCCCTGCTGGCGCCCAACAAACGGCACGTCTTCTTGCTCAGTGACCTGACGGACTTCGCCATCGACAACGATTTCCTCCTCCACCGCACCCCCGACGGCCAAACCTGGTGGATTCGCATCGGCGGCCTCCAGCCCGGCGATTTCTTCCGCTTCCAATACCTCGTGGACGGCACCCTCCGCATCGGCGACCCCTACAGCCCCCTCATCCTCGACCCCTTCAACGACCCCTGGATTCCCGACCTCACCTTCCCCGACCTGCCCCCCTACCCCAGCGGCAAAACCGAAGGCATCGTCTCCCTGGTCCAACCCGGCGCCCCCGAATACGACTGGGCAGTGGAAAACTTCCAACGCCCCCCCAAAGAGCGCCTCGTCATCTACGAATTGCTGGTGCGGGACTTCATCCACCGACACGACTACCCCACTCTCATCGATACGCTGGACTACTTCAGCCGCCTGGGCATCAATGCCATCGAGCTGATGCCCGTCAACGAATTCGAGGGCAACGAAAGCTGGGGCTACAACCCCTCCTACCACATGGCCCTGGACAAATACTACGGCACGCCCAACGAATTCAAACGCTTCGTGGACTCCTGCCACGCCCGCGGCATCGCCGTCATCCTCGATGTGGTGTTCAACCACGCCTTCAGTCAAAACCCCCTCGTGCAACTGTACTTCGACGGCAAACCCACCCCCGAAAACCCCTGGCTCAACCGCGAGGCCAAACACCCCTTCAACGTGGGCTTCGACTTCAACCACGAAAGCCCCTTCACCCGCTTCTACGTCAAGAAAATCCTGCGCTATTGGCTGACGGAGTTCAAAGTGGACGGCTTCCGCTTCGACCTGTCCAAGGGCTTCACGCAGCGCAACACCCCCAACGACGTCAATGCCTGGAGCCAATACGACGCCAGCCGCATCGCCATCCTCGAGGATTACGCCCAGGAGGTGTGGAACACCGCGCCCGGCGCCTATGTCATCCTGGAGCACTTCGCCGTCAATTCGGAGGAAACGGAGCTCGTCGAGAAGGGGATGATGGTTTGGGGGAACATGAATTACCACTACAACGAAGCCACCATGGGCTGGCCCCAAAACGACCTGAGCGGCGCGGCCTACACCAGCCGGGGCTGGGACATCCCCGCCCTCATCGCCTACATGGAGAGCCACGACGAGGAGCGGCTCATGTTCAAGAACCTGCAATACGGCAACAGCGCCGGCACCTACGACGTGAAGGATTTCAACACCGCCCTGCGACGGGTGGAGCTGGGCAGCGTCTTCTTCTACCCCATTCCCGGGCCCAAAATGCTCTGGCAATTCGGCGAGCTGGGCTACGACTTCAGCATCGATTTCAACTGCCGCGTCTGCAACAAGCCCATCCGCTGGGACTACCTGCAGCACCCCAATCGCCGCCGCTTGCTGGCCGTCACCGCCGCCCTCATCCACCTGCGAAACCGCTACGAGCTGTTCCACACCACCGACTTCGAGCTCGACATCGGCACGGGCTACCTCAAATCCATCCACCTGAACAGCCCCCAGATGAACGCCGCCATCATCGGCAACTTCGATGTCGTACCGCACACCGCCTCCCTCGATTTCCAGCACGACGGCACCTGGTACGAGTACTTCAGCGGGGAGAGCTTCACCGTCTTCAACGGCAACGAAACCTTCACCCTCGCCCCCGGCGAGTACCGCCTCTACACCGACCAACCCCTCGACCCGCCCCCCCTCGTCATCTCCTCCACCACCGAAGCGGAAGCTCCCCACTTCCAGTGGAGCATCGGCCCCAATCCCGCTTCGAACGGCAACCTGACCCTCCACCTCCTCCTCGATGAAGGGGCGAGCGTCCGGCTGGAACTGCTGACCCTCGATGGGAAAATCCTCACCCAAACCTCTTCTTCCCTCCTCCCCCCCGGCACCCACCACCAGTCCTTCCAAACGGGCAACCTCTCGTCGGGCACCTACCTCGTCCGCCTCTCTGTGGGCGAACAGTCGGTGACGCAAAAAATCATCATCCGGTGAGGAGGATTTGGGGGGTTGAGGATTTGAGGATGCGAGGATTTGGGTATTTGAGGATGCGAGGATTTGAGGAATGAGTCCACTGCAAAAAGGGTTGTGGGTCTGAAATTTAAAGTTTATTTCTTTGGTTATCAATGATTTATTCAAATCCTCGATTCCTCAAATCTTCGATTCCTCGGCGGAATT